>JBEEOW010000035.1:0-38009 GCA_041191405.1 Bacteroidota bacterium | reverse complement strand
GTTTTGTGTATTTGTATTGTTATTAAATTAAATTCAAGTTAGAAAGGTAGTTGTTTGGTTATTGCAAAAGTATTGTTGTTTGATGTTGATATGGTAATTGCTGGAATTTGTTTTTGGGAAACTGTAGGGTAAATTACAATGTGAGTTAAATTTTCTAAAATGAAAATATGAAAGCTAAATGTTTAATTTTGACTGAAAAGTTTTAGCGTTAATTAAATATGGAAGTTTATAGAATTTAGCAAACCTATATTGAATGTTTAATGCCGAATGTATTATAAAAAATAATGTAGCGAAAATTTACCATTCTGTTACCCTCATTTAAAGAGTATCGAGTTTGCTAAACATAATTTGTTGACTAATTTTTTCTGGAAATAAAAATCTATTATTTGTTGGGTGAAATTTAAAGTATTGGTAATAAATGTGTTTTGCTGCATTATATACAAAGCAGCTATAAGTTTAATTAAGGTTTTGAAAAGTTTAACTATTTAAAATAGTTTACTTTCGAATTGATTTATTTTAAAATATAAAGATTACCAAGCACTTAGTTTTTTATTATTTCCTGATTTGAAGCCTAATACACAAGCCGCACATTTTGTTTCATCTTTAAATTTAAAAGTGATGTAATATAATTTTGTTGCGGAGCTTTTATATATTAATGTATTTGAAAAGTGGTCTGTTTTTTCGTTATAATTTGAAGCAATAGGTTTTTTATTACTATTATAAAGTGTAATAATAATTTTAGGGCTGTCAGTATTTTCTGAATTAATGGCAAATAAATATTCTACATCTTTTCCAAGTACGTAAGAATATTCAATTTCTTGATGTTGGGAATCAGAATTGTCTAATTTAAATGTTTTTAAACTAATCATTTTCCCTAATTTAGCTTCAGCTTTTTTCTGAATTTCAGATAATTCACATTGAGCAAATGAAGTTGTGTAGGCAATTGAAAATAATCCTACTACCAAAATTTTGTAAAATATTTTTTTCATCAAATACAAGTTATAAATTTTTTAATTAAGTATTGTAACTTATGAAGAAATATTTTTTTAGTTGGCTCAAATTTGCTCAAAAACAAAAAGGTCAACCTTTCGATTGACCTTTTTATAAATTAATTTCTATTTTTCTTAAGTCTTAAATCTTAAGTCTAATTAAGACAATTTATAAACCCATTTGTGTTTATCTTCACCAGTACCCAATCGGATATCAGTTAAAGCAGCTTTTACTTTGTTTGAAAACTCACGAGTTTCTATAGCAGGTAATTCATAATCAACACCATTGTGGTTAATTACAGCAAAATGTGCAATTACAGCAGCAGTTCCTGTACCGAAACCATCTTGTAAAGTGCCATTTTTAAGTGCTTCAACTACTTCAACAACAGATACTTTACGTTCTTCAACTTTCATACCCCAATCTCTTGCTAGAGTTAAAATTGAATCACGAGTGATACCAGATAAAATTGAATCGTGAAGTGCTGGTGTTATTAAAGTATTGTTAATGATAAACATAATGTTCATCGTTCCTGATTCTTCAATATACTTATGCTCGCTACTATCTGTCCAAATTAATTGGTTATAACCTTTTTCTACAGCTAATTTTGTTGGTAATAAAGAAGCTGCATAATTACCAGCAGTTTTTGAGAAACCAATTCCACCTGCAGCAGCACGAGAATAATGGTTTTCAAAAATAACTTTAACAGGTGCCGAATAATATTTACTTACTGGCGATGTAATAATTATAAATTTATAACCAGCTGATGGATGTACTCCAATACCTACATCAGTTGAAATCATAAACGGACGAATATATAGTGATGAGTTTGGGTCACGAGGAACCCACTCACTATCCACTTTTAACAAGGTTTCTAAACCTTTCATAAACACATCTTCGGTAAGTGTAGCCATGCATAATCTTTCCGCTGATTTGTTAATTCTTTTCAAATGCTCAAGTGGGCGGAATAATACAATCTCTCCGTCGTTGTTACGGTAAGCTTTTAAACCCTCAAAAATCAATTGTCCATAGTGTAAACACATAGAAGCAGGACTCATCTCAAGGTTTTGAAAAGGAATTACACGAGCATTGACCCAATTACCATCGACGAAATCACAGACATACATGTGGTCTGAATAAAATTTTCCAAATGGCAAATTGCCAAAGTCGATAGTAGAAAGATGCGACTGTGCAGTCTTTTCAATGTTGATTAAAAATCCGTCACTCATTTTTATTATGCGTTTTAAATGGAATAATGCTACAAATTTATGGATAAATCGGTAAGCGTGGTACGATTTTAAGGTTTTTTTGTTCAAAAAATCATATATTTTTTAAATATCGTAAAATTTTCATTTAAAAATGCTTTTGAATTTTTAAATGGCAAACAAGCTCATTATATTTGCTAGGTTTAAAAAGCTTGTGTTAATTATGAAATATAAAAGAATACTCCTAAAACTTAGTGGCGAAGCCTTAATGGGCAATCAGAAATATGGTATTGATGCCGAAGTGTTGCGCCAATATGCACAAGAAATTAAAGCAATTCATGATTTAGGGGTGCAAATAGCTATCGTAATTGGTGGTGGTAATATTTTTAGAGGTATTCAAGCTGAGCAATCAGGAATTGATAGAGTACAAGGCGATTATATGGGTATGTTAGCTACACTTATTAATGGTATGGCTTTGCAAGGATCTCTTGAAAATGCTGGTTTATTCACTCGTTTAATGTCGGGTATTAAAATTGAGCAAGTTTGTGAAGATTTTATCCGTCGTAGAGCAATTCGCCACTTAGAAAAAGGTAGAATTGTAATTTTTGGTGCTGGTACAGGTAATCCATATTTCACTACAGATTCAGCTGCAAGTTTACGTGCTATTGAAATTGAAGCTGATGTAGTATTAAAAGGAACTCGTGTAGATGGAATTTACACTGCAGATCCAGAAAAAGACTCAACAGCTACTAAATATGAAAATATTTCGTTCCAAGAGGTATTTGACAAAGGATTGAATGTTATGGATATGACTGCATTTACACTTTGTAAAGAAAATGATTTACCAATTATTGTTTTTGATATGAACAAACCAGGTAATCTTTCAAAATTAATCCAAGGCGAAAAAGTAGGAACATTAGTTCATTTAAACTAATATAATAATATAAGCTAATACATATATAAATGGAAGAGATTCAATTATATCTTGATGATGCAAAAGAAACAATGGAAAAAACATTGAGTCACTTTGCAACTGATTTAACAAAAGTACGTGCAGGTAAGGCTATGCCAAATATGCTTGATGGTGTGGTAGTTGAGTATTACGGAGTACCAACTCCAATTTCAAACTGCTCGGCAATTACTACTCCTGATGCTCGTACATTAGCTATTAAACCATTTGAAAGAAATATCATTAAAGATATTGAGCGTGCAATTATCAATTCGAATGTTGGTTTAAATCCACAAAATGATGGCGAAATGATTCGTTTGGTTGTACCTCCTCTTACTGAAGATAGACGTAAAGATTTAGCGAAACAAATAAAAGGTTTAGGCGAAAATGCTAAAATTTCAGTGAGAAACATCCGTAAATCAACCAACGAAGATTTAAGAAAATTGATTAAAGATGGTGCTTCAGAAGATTCAATCAAAGAAGCTGAAGCAAAAGTTCAAAAAATTACTGATGCATACATTGTTAAAGTTGATGAACTTGTAATTGCTAAAGAAAAAGAAATAATGACTGTTTAGTTATAATTATTTCTCAACCTATAAAATGATAAAGTACAGAATAAGTAAATTGTTCTGTACTTTTTGTTTTAGAATAACTTTTAAGGATTATTAATTATTGTTTAGTGTTATTTATAAAGTTGATTTATTGAATGTTTTTTTTATAATTTTTGAACATTTAATTTTATTACAATGCATAGTGTTTTAGATGAATATTTAAGAATTTTTATATTTACTATGTTTTTTTAGTTATATTATTTCAAATTTGAATATAATTTAAGACATTTGAAATTGAACATTAATAAAATTAACCAAAACAATTATGAGTAAATTTAAAATTATTGTAGCATTGTTTGCAGTTGTTGTATTCTTTGGATTTGCATGCAATGCTTTATTTGAAGTTTTATCTGGAAAAAAAGAAAAAAATGATTTAGATAAAATTCATAAACTTGAAATTATGACAAAAGATACTGTTCATATTGCTGCAGTTCAGTATGATTCTGTTTTTCATGAAAGTAGAAAAAAGGGCAAAAGTATAGACTATATTTATGTAGTTGATGGTAAGGAATATAAAAACAGTATGAAATTTAATAATGAAGATGAGTTATTGAAAAAAATATTTGTTCATTATTCAGATAAAGACCCAACATTTATAAGTTTTGATCCAGAAACCGATTTAAAAGAGGCCAAAGAATCAAAAGAAAGTAAAACTCAATTATGGGTATCAATTGCTGGCATTGTTTTATTACCTATACTGTTTTTACTTTTCCTTGGAAGATTAAAAACAGCAGCTTAATTCAAATCTTTAATATCAAATAAAACTAAAAGCCAAGTACTAGTGCTTGGCTTTTTAGATTAGGATTAAATACTTTTATTACTAAAAAACACAAAAAAATTTGTTTAATACAAGTCTTTTAATTTACTTTGATAGTACTTTTTTATCACCCTGCATAAGTTCAATAAATTAAAATCAATTAATTATGATTAAGAAATTCATTGTAGGCACTTTTGTGCTTGTAAGTGCACAGGTATGTTTAGCGCAAAGATATGGTGTGCCAAATTTTAAAATTGTTTCTGAATTTACAGAAGAAAAGGCTTTCACTGAAGGTATTGAAGGTCCAGCGGTTGATAAAAAAGGGTATGTTTATGCAGTAAATTATAAAACTGAAGGTACCATTGGTGTAGTTGATTATTTTGGTAAATCTTCCTTGTTTGTAACGCTACCAAAAGGCTCTATAGGTAACGGTATTGTGATTGATACATTAACAAACACAATGTATGTTGCAGATTATACAGGTCATAATATTTTAAGAATCAATATGGAGTCAAAGAAAATTGATACCTTGGTTCATAATAAAAACTTTAATCAACCAAATGATATTTGTCGCTCAGCAAGTGGTAACTTTTATTTAACTGACCCAGATTGGAGTGCAGGAACTGGTCAATTATGGTTAGTTAACAAAGATAATGTAGTTACTTTGCTTGAAGCTGCAATGGGAGCAACCAATGGTATTGCAATTTCGCCAGATGGTACAACGCTATATGTAACTGAAAAAATGCAAAGAGATGAAAAAGCATTGCTAAATATTTGGGCTTATGATATTTTGGCTGATGGCAAAGTTGACAATAAAAGATTATTTTTTCAGTTTCATGATTTTGATTTAGATGGAATGAAAATTGACAAAAATGGAAATATGTATGTTTGTCGACATGGGAAAGGTTCAGTTGCCATTATTTCACCAGAAGGACAAATGTTAAGAGAAATATTTTTATTTGGTCAAAAACCTTCAAACATAGTTTTTGGTGGAATTGATAAAAAAACAGTTTATGTAACAGTACAAGATAAAGGTCAAATACAATCATTTAGAATGCCATTGTTGCCAAAGAAGCAAAATTAAAATGAGCATTGTTTAATAAATCATTATCACAGTAAAACAAAACAATTAAATTTTTAAAAAGCCTAGAAATATCTAGGCTTTTTTATTGAAATTATAATGATAATAACTACCTTCAACCCCGTATTTATCACACAAAATTATGAAAATCGATAACAACAAAGTTGTAAGTCTAGCTTTTGAGCTTTTTATTGACCACGAAAATGATGGCAGAGTTTTAGTTGAAAAAGCTACAGCTGAACAACCATTCTTATTCTTATTTGGAGGTAGTGGATTACCAGAAAAATTTGAAGAATTATTAGCAGATAAAGCTACTGGTGATGCATTTGATTTCACTATTGGTTTTGATGATGCTTATGGAGATTATGACGAAAGTGCAGTAATTGATATACCACGTAAAGCGTTTGAAGGTAGCGAAGATGTTTTAGTTGAAGGAAACAGAGTACCTTTAACCGATAGCGAAGGCGACGAAGCTATTGGTACAATTATCGAAATTGCTGAAGATAATGTGGTTGTAGATTTAAATCACCCATTAGCAGGATATGATTTATTCTTCAAAGGTACAGTTGAAGCTGTTAGAGATGCAAGTGCAGAAGAAATTGCTCACGGACATGTTCATGGAGAAGGTGGTCATCATCATTAATTGATTTTTGACTTAAGATTATTACAAAAAAGGCTTCAATTTCTCAATTGAAGCCTTTTTTGGTAAATAATTTATAGTAAATATTGTATTAATTTCTTACTTCGTCCACTTTAAGTTTACGTTTTAGTTCGTCAACGTGGGCTTTTACTTTTTTGTCAGATTCTACTTGTTCGTTAATGCTACTAATTGCATGAATTACAGTACTGTGGTCACGTCCACCAAAGTTAAAACCAATATTTTTTAGTGAATTAGTGGTTAACTCTTTTGCAAAATACATGGCAATTTGACGAGGTAACACTATTTCTTGTTTTCTACTTTTGCCTTTAATATCATTGATAGAAATATTGAAATATTCAGCTACCGTTTTTTGGATAAAATCAATTCCAACCTCTGTATCAATAGTTTGAATAATACTTTGTAGCGTTTGTTTTGCTAACTCTAAATCAATTTCTTTTCTGATTAATGTAGCATTGGCAATCAAACGTATCAACACACCTTCTAACTCACGAATGTTGGTTTCAACACTATGAGAGATGTATTCAATTACGTTATCTGGTATAATTATACCATTTGATTCCATTTTGTTTTTTACAATGGCAACCTTAGTTTCAAAATCAGGCGACTGAATATCAGCACTTAATCCCCATTTGAATCTACTCAATAATCGTTCTTGTAAACCTTTAATATCTTTCGGAGCTACATCACTCGTAAGTACAATTTGTTTTTTGTGTTGTTGAAGATGATTAAATATTTGGAAGAAAATTTCTTGCGTTTTTTCTTTTCCTCCAAAAAATTGAACATCATCAATTATCAATACATCAGCTTGCGAATAGTGGTTCGCAAATTGTTGAATGTTGTTATTTCTTGTTGCATCTATAAATTGATTTGCAAATTTTTCAGAAGTAACATACATCACATTTTGACCATCCATGTTTTCAAGTACATGGTTACCAATAGCTTGTGCAAGATGAGTTTTCCCTAAACCTGTGCTACCGTAAATTAATAGTGGATTAAATGAAGTAGTTCCAGGTTTTGCGGCAACAGCAATACCTGCCGAACGTGCTAATCTATTACAATCTCCTTCAATATATGATTCAAATGAATAGGCACTATCAAGGCGAGTATCAAAGTAGTTTTTCTCGAAAACACTGTTTTCTCCTGTACCAAATTCTGGTTGTTGGCGTGTATTTTCTTGACGATTAGGCGATTTTACACTTGTTAAAGTTAGTACAAAAGGTGCTCTTTCAGATGTACCTTTATCCATTAAAATTTGGTATTTTAATTTACCAAACGGACCTAATTGTTCGTGAATTACTTTTCTTAATACATTTAAAAAATGTTCTTCGAGGTACTCATAAAAATATTGCGATGGAACTGAGATAGTTAACTCAAAATCACGAAGAGATATAGGCTTAATAGGTTCAAACCAAGTTTTAAAGCTTTGGTCTCCAACCGTTTGCCTAATACTTTCAATGCACTTATTCCAGACAGTATCGTGATTAATTTCGCTCAAAGTGATTTTATTTGTTGTATTTAATTTCGATGTAAATCAATTTTACATCAAGGGAAACAAAGTTGTAAAAAAAAACTCATATAGTAAACCCCTTTGTGTTAATTTAGCAAAATAAATATTGAAAAATTTCTCACTTTTAAATTTATATTTGTGTCAAAGTGTTAATTTATGACTATTTCTCAACTTGAATATCTGATTGCTGTGCATACTTACGGTAGTTTTGTGGTTGCTGCCGAACATTGTTTTGTTACTCAACCAACTTTGAGTATGCAAATTCAAAAGTTAGAAGAGAGTTTGGGGGTGAAATTATTGGACAGAAGTAAGCAACCTGTAATTGCCACAGAAGTTGGGAAAGAAGTAATTGCCATTGCTAGAAATATTATTCAACAAACATCAACTATTAAAGATATAATTGCTGATAAAAAAGGAGAAGTTGCTGGTGTGTTAAAATTAGGTATTATTCCAACATTGGCTCCGTATTTATTACCGCTTTTTGTAAATCATTTTTGTGGTTTATACCCAAAAGTAAAGTTAATAATCAATGAATTAACCACTGATGAGATAATTAAGAGTTTAAAAAATGAAACAATTGATTGTGGTTTATTGGTTACTCCACTTGAAGAAAAATTGTTAAAAGAAACCATATTGTTTTATGAACCTTTTGTAACATATTTATCTCCCGAAAACCCTTTGTTAGCAAAGAAAAATATTGAAGCTAGTGATTTAAATGTAGCAAATGTATGGGTATTAAAAGAAGGTCATTGTTTTAGAAATCAGGTGCTTAATATTTGTTCTCATGTAAATTATAGTGTACAAAATAGACAAGTTGAGTATGCTTCAGGTAGTTTGCAAACCTTGATGCAAATGGTTGAATTAGGTGAAGGATTAACGATTTTACCAGAATTAGCTATTTGGAGTGTATCTGAAAATCAAATGGATAGAGTTCGTTATTTTTCAGATCCCCAACCTGTTCGAGAAGTGAGTTTAGTTACCCATAGAGATTATTACAAAAAAAATATAATTGATGCTTTGGTTTTGAGTATCAAAGAAAACATTCCTGCAAAAATGAAAAGTGAAAGTAAAAGAAATGTAGTTTCAATTCATTAATTTTAGATTTACTAAATGAGGTTTTAATTTATTTTTTATTTGCTTTAAATTATTTTTGGCACAATTATTATAGTGTCAAGTCTGAATTAAAAAATTAGGTTATGAACAAATTATTTAGACTTTCAATTATTTCTATTTTGGCCCTTGAATTATTTTCATGTAAAATAGATAAATCCTTACCCTTAAGTGCGGTAATAAATGTAAAAGCTGTTCCAGGTGTTGTTTCTAATTTAGAACTTAATAATAGTTTTAAAATTGACGCTATGTTGACCAAAAATTCGGGTACTGTTAGGAAAACAGAAGGTTTAGAAGGTTTTTTATCATTGAAAAATTTTAATGTATCAGTTCAAAACGGAACTTTTAAAAATGGAGAAGTATTTTTTGATAGAAATGTAATGAAAGGAGATTCAGTTAAAGTTGTTTTAAGGAGTATTGATAATCCAGCTATTAAAGATTCGGTTTCAATACTTATTCCTAAAATTGTTAAAATTGATTTAGTTAAACCAAATTATCCTATTTCATTCAATCAAAAACCAAATTTGATTTGCAATTTTGAGTTTTCAAGTGGGAAAAAAATTAGTTCAAACACTGCTCCACAATTGTTTAATGAATTAAGTTTTTATTCGCAACAAGTACAATATCATAACAATGAATTTAGTTGGAGAAGTTTAACTCAAGATTCAATTTTTAAATCAATTTATGTAGTTGCTACCATAAATTCTAATCCAAATATTAAATCTAATTTAGAACAAGTAATATCTTATAATGAGAGTTTTATATTATTTGCAAATGGAAATAATGGTGCTCATGGAGAAAGTGGCAGTGATGGTGATTATGGTGATGAACGTAGGGTAAATGGTACTGATGGGAGATATGGTCAAAATGGACAAAACGGGGAAGATGGTGAAAATGTAAACGTTGAAATTAAATCTTATTTTATTGAAAAGGATACAATTTGGAGAGTTGTATTGGAAACAAGCAAACAAAGAAATAAGCTAGTTAAGTGGCTAAATATTAGCAAAGGTGCTAAATTAATAATTCATGCAAATGGCGGAAATGGTGGTAACGGTGGAACTGGTGGCAAAGGTGGAGCAGGATATGATGGTACTTCAACTTCAGAGCCAGGATATGGTGGCAATGGTGGTTCTGGCGGAGGTGCAGGTTACGGAGGTATGGGTGGTAATATTTATATCAAAAGTGATTTAGTTTCAAAGAAATTTTCATCTAATTTAGTGTATTACAACGAGGGAGGCAATGCTGGAGCCCCCGGTGTGGGAGGTCGAAGTGGGAGAGGTGGTGCTAAGTATAATGGAAGTGTGTGGAATAGACTTTTTACTGGCAGGTCTGGTAGTTCAGGATACGATGGACAACAAGGGAAAGCTGGATATAAAGGAAGGTTTGAATGGGTGTTTTAGTTTTCGGTTTTCAGTAATCAGTTATTAGTTTTTTAAAATTAAAAATTTGACTGATTACTGAAAACTGACCACTGAAAACTAACTCACTAAAATTCCATTCTAGGTTTTGGTCCACAGTTAATATTTAAGAAATCATTTTCAAGGAATTGGTAGAATGCAGCCATAGCAATCATTGCAGCATTATCTGTACAATATTCAAATTCAGGTACATATACTTTCCATCTCCATTTTTCAGCTTCTGATTGTAGTTGTTTTCTTAATCCTGAATTTGCCGAAACACCACCAGCTATTGCAATGTGTTTTACACCAGTTTCTCTACTTGCTCTCCTTAATTTTTTCAACAAGATTTCTATAATACTACTTTGAATAGAAGCACAAATATCATTTAAATTTTCTTGTAAAAAATTGGGGTTATTTTTAGTTTCTTTTTGAATAAAATATAAAATAGCAGTTTTAAATCCACTAAAAGAATAATTTAAACCCGGTGTGTCAATGGCTGGAAATTGAAATCTATCAGGATTACCTAGTTGGGCAAGTTTGTCAAGTTTTGGTCCACCTGGGTAACCAAGTCCTAGTAGTTTTGCAGATTTATCAAAAGCTTCACCAACTGCATCGTCTTGAGTTTGCCCCAACACTTCCATATCTAAATAATTTTTTACGAGGACAATTTGGGTGTGTCCTCCACTCACAGTTAGGCATAAAAATGGGAATTCGGGTTTTTTATCACCAATAAAATGTGCCAAAATATGTGCTTTCATGTGGTGAACACCTATCAAAGGAATGTTTAACCCCATAGCCAAACCCTTTGCAAATGAGCCACCTACAACTAATGCACCTAATAATCCAGGACCTTGCGTAAAAGCGATGGCATTTAAATCTTTTTTGCTTATATTTGCTTTATTAAGAGCAGCATCAACAGTTAAAACAATGTTTTGCATGTGAGCTCTTGAAGCTAATTCAGGCACAACACCACCATAAAGTTCATGAATGTGCTGCGTTGCAACAATATTGGCAAGGATTTTGCCGTGTTGAACAATGGCTGCAGATGTTTCATCACATGATGACTCGATGGCTAAAATTGTACCTTTCATTTATTTATTTTTAATGACAAATAAACACAATATTTGGGTATTCATCAAGAAAACTTTCGTACGAACTACGGTTAGTATGTCTGCATTTACTTTTTTGCTCATTTTTGCTATTGTTATTGCTTTAGTTTCTCCATTAATTCAAAATTATGCTTTACACAGGGTAACTCGTTTAATATCAGAAGAGTTAAACTTTCCTGTTCAAATTAAAAATATTCATATTAGCTGGTTAGATGAAATAGTTTTAGATGAGGTTGTAATTAAAGATATGCAGGGGAACAGAATGATTTCTGTAGAAAAAATTGATGTTGATTATAAACTGTTTTCCATTTTTATAAATAATACAATTGAAATTGAAAATGTAACTTTGGATAAAGCTTCAGTTAAATTGGTAAATCATAGATATGCTAATACTTTTAATATCAATCAGTTTATTGATGCTTTGGTTTCTAAAATGGCTAAAAATAAGTCTAAAGGTAAGGCTCCTGGTTTTACAATTGAAACTGTAGAATTAAGAAATTCATATTTTTCAGCTCAAGACGAGAGGTTTCCTTTAATTGACGGATTTGATCATCGACATTTTGGATTTGATAGTGTTTACGCAAAAATTTCAGATTTTAAAATTGCGTCTGATACTTTTGAAATTAATGTAAAAGGATTGAAATGTAGAGAAATTAAAACATTAATTCCTGTACATCAAATTGATACGAAAATGAGATTAACTTCTCATACAATGGAATTTGGTAAAATTAAAGCCAAAGTAGGTTCGAGTTCAGTAAAAGATACATTAGCATTTACATTTAATTCAGTAAATGACATGTCGAATGATTTTTTTAACAAAGTAAATTTTTATACAAATTTAATAGATACTAAAGTCTCATCTAAAGATTTAGCCTATTTTGCCCCCGCATTAAAACCTTATAATGAAACCTGGATTTTAAACTGTGAAGCTAAAGGTCATGTTACTAGTTTTTCAGTAAAAAACATGGATTTGAAATTTGGTAAAAAATCTCAAATTAAAGGTAATGTAGCTTTTAATGGTTTACCGGATTTTTTTGAAACTTTTATTGAAGCAAATATTAGTAAAGCTAACTTAGATGCAAGTGATTTTAAACAATATGTTTCTAATAAAACTGCATTTGAATTTATTGAAAGAATTGGTAAGTTAAAGGCAAGTGGAAATTTTGTTGGTTTCCCACTTGATTTTGTTGCAGATGGGAATTTTGAAACCAATGTTGGAAATGTAATTTCTGATGTTAACTTAAAAATTAATGAAAATCAAGATAAATCAACTTATAAAGGGTCTGTTAAAACTGAAAAACTTGATTTAAAAACACTTTTTCAAAGACCAGCTTTTGGTACTGTAGATATGGATGGAGATATTGAAGGTATTGGATTTAGTTTGGAAACTGCCAAAGTTGACTTGAATGCTAAAATATCGCAAATTGGTATTAATAATTATAGTTACAAAAATATAAATACAAATGCTCAGTTTGCTGATAAGTTTTTTAATGGACATATAGATATTAAGGATTCTAATTTGGTACTATCTCTTGATGGAGAGGTAGATATGCAAAATAATCACGATAGTATTGGAGTAACTGGTGTGATTGAAAAAATGGATTTAAATAAACTTAAAATAGCGAATTTAGATCTTCAATTGAGTAGTACTATTGATTTGAAAATTAAAGGTTTGAAAATTGATAAAATGGTTGGTACTGCTAATTTTTTACAAACCAAAGTTACTTATAATAATAAGTCACTTTCAATTGATACACTTGATTTAAATTCATTTAAATATGGTGATCAAAGGTCGTTTGTATTGGTTTCTGAAATTATGGATTTATCTGCTATTGGTGATTTTGAATTTACTCAATTGGTAGATGATGCTCAAATGTTTGTAAAAGAATATAAGCTTTATTTTCAACATAATGATAAAAATACTCAAGCTTATTATAAACAAAAATTAAAGCAACATCACAATCATTATAAGGTAGCTTATGATTTAACTTTGAAGAAATTTAATCCGTTTTTGAGTTTAATTTTACCTGGAGCTTATGTTTCACCCAATACAAATTTACGGGGTAATTTAGCCAATGGCGAAAAATCAAGCTTTAGTGTAGATGGTAAAATTGATAAATTCGGTTTTAAATCAGTAGAGTTTAGAGATGCATTTTTAGATTTTAGTACATCAAAATCATCGGATAGTACCAAAGTGTTGGCAGTAGGTAATTTTACAGCCAACCAACAATTATTAGATGGAAAACCATTAATAAAAGATGGTGTTTTTCAAGGTTATTGGGTTGATAATGTAATTAATTTAAAATCCTCATTTTCACATGCTACTTATCCAAATCATGCTGATTTAGAAGGGGCAATAACTTTTATTCCTAATGAAATGCAATTGTATTTAAAACGTATGGATTTGACTGCTTTGGATAAGTTTTGGCAACTCCAAACAGAAAGTATGATTCATTTTAAGGGTGATGATATTATTTTTGATGGATTAACTTTGACCAATGAAGCTCAATTCCTTTCTGTGGTTGGCGAATATTCTGATAATTCTAACAAAGCTATAAATTTCAACATAAGAAATTTTAATGTAAATTCTTTAACTTCATTAACACAAGGAAATTATTCAGGTATTGCTAATGCAGATTTATCAATTAAAAAATTGAAAACCGGATTTCAGTTACAAAGTAACTTGGATATTACAGATTTAATTATTGAAAATATTAAAGTTGGACATATTAAAGGTTGGTCAGCTTGGAATAATTTAACTCAAAAAGTAAATTTAGATTTAGATTTACAAAGAGATAATTTTCAAGTAGCAACAATTTTTGGAGATTATGACCCTTTTAATCCTGAACAAGCTCTAAACTTGACAATTGAGTTAAATAAAACTTCTCTAAAATTATTAGAGACCTTTTTGGGAGAGTATGTTTCAAATATGCAAGGGGAGGTTACTGGGGCTTTTAGTTTAAAAGGAGCATTAAAAAAAGTTGATATTAATGGTTCTGCATTTGTACATCTCGGAGGATTTAAAATTAAGTATTTAAATACTTTTTATCAGTTTTCAGACAATGTATCAATAACCAATAATAAAATTTTTGTAAACCGAACCAAACTTATTGATGAGAATAATAATGTAGCAATTGTAAGTGGAGGACTTGAACATAATTATTTTACTGATTTTAAAATAAACTTAAATGGTGATCTTAATAATTTTACTGTTTTTGATATTTATAAAAATCCAGATGCATTGTATTATGGAAAATCAATTGTAGATGGAGATATGTCAATAAAGGGAACTTTTGATGATGTATATATTTCTGGGAATTTTACTAGTAGAAAAGGTACTGATGTATATATTCCTTTGAGTTGGATTAATTATTTGCAACAAAAAGAATTTATAAAATTTACATCCAAATCTCAAAAACAATTATTAAAAGAACAAGGAGAAAGACCTAAAGTAAACTTGTCGGGTATTAAATTAAATTTAAATTTAGATATTACTCCTGATGCCGATTGTTCAATAATTTTAGACGCCGCCACTGGTGATGTGATTACAGGAAAGGGAATTGGAAAACTAAAATTAGAAATAGATACTAAGGGGGATTTTAAAATGTATGGGAATTATTCTTTTACAGAAGGCAAATATCATTTTACTTTTTTAACAGTAGTATCTAAAATTTTTGAAATCAGACCAGGAAGTAATATAAATTGGAGTGGCGATGCTTATGCTGGTATTGCTGATATATCAGTTTATCATTTACAAAATATTTCATTATCTACCTTATCTACTAATTCGGATGATTCTGTTAAATTAAAAGCTGCACAACCAGTTTATGTGAATTTAAATTTGAAGGGTGAAATTATGAAACCAAATATTACATTAGGTATTGATATAAAAAATCCTCCTTATTTAGATATTAGTTTACTTGAATTTAAAAATAAAATTCAAACAAATGAGCAAGAGCTTAATAAGCAAGTTTTTGCACTTTTAATGTTACGTCAGTTTTGGCCCGAACAAAGTTCAGGTGGAGGGTATGCCTCCTCAGCAACAGGTAAAACATTAACAGAATTGCTTTCTAATCAGTTAAATAACTGGATTTCACAAGTTGATCCAAATTTTCAAATTGATATAAATTTAAGTGGATTTAGTGCAACTGATTTAAATGCATTAAAGCTTAAACTTCAATATCAATTTGGAGATAAATTACGATTTAGTTCAGATGGGGCACGTTCAAATGCTTTGGGGCAATATAATACTCAGTCTTTATTAGGCGATTTAACACTTGAATATCAGGTTACTAATTCAGGTAACCTTAGTGTAAAAGCTTTTACAAAATCAAATCAATCAACATTGATTGGAGGTGGAACTAGTGTAAACTCAACACAACAAGGTGGGGTAAGTTTATTGCATTCAAAAAGTTTTGATAATCTAGATGAATTAATAAAAAGGAAATCAAAAGCTTTGCAGTAAATTTGGGAGATTATTACTTTTTATAAAATTTTGGGTTAAAACTATTTTTTTTGTTAATTTATGGTTTAATAATAAAATAATAATATGAAAAATAGCTTATTACTACTATTTTTAATATTCATTCAGGTAGATTTGTTTTCACAACAAGTATCAATTCCGGATGCTAAATTTTTGTCAGTTTTACTTGAGAAAGGTGTTGATATTGATGGTAATGATAAAATTGAATTAGTTGAAGCAAAAGGAATTGCTTTTTTGGATATTTCAAATCAAGGAATAAAGAATTTAACTGGTATTGAAGCTTTTAAAAATTTAACTGTGTTGGAATGTTCTCACAACGAAATTACAAAGCTTGATCTTTCAAAAAACACAAAACTCACAACCGTTGATTGTAAAGCTAATAAATTGACATTTTTAAGTGTTGTAGGTTTGACTCAATTAAAAGAATTACATTGCCAAGAAAATGAATTAGTTACCCTGACTTTAGGTGGAAATGTTGCTCTTACAAAATTACATTGCCAGCATAATGAAATTACAAGTTTAGATATTAGTAGTTCAATACATCTTAATGATATTGATTGCAGCTTGAATCAACTTTCTGCATTAAATACCTCAACTAATACTAAACTTCATACATTAAATTGTTCTTCAAATCAGCTAAAATCATTAGATATTTCGAAAAATGCAGGATTAACAGCTTTTGAATGTAATGAAAATCAACTTACAACTTTAGTAGTAAATGGAGCTAATTTATTAAAAACATTATGGTGCAAGGATAACCAATTGACAGCTTTAGATGTATCAAAATTATCACACCTAACCCATCTATATTGTGAATCAAATAAAATTTCTACTTTAGATTTAACTAAAAATATTCATTTAAAGTGGATTGAATGTCAGGATAATATGCTTACAACTTTGAATGTATCAGGTTGTGCTCAACTAACCACATTATATTGTTATAATAATAGACTTTCAACTTTACTTGTAACTGGAGCAGTAAGTTTAACTCAATTGTATTGTTACACTAATAAATTAATAAGTTTGGATGTAAGTAAGTGTGTTCAATTAAAAGAGTTACTTTGTATTTATAATCAGCTTACATCTTTAAATGTTACTGGGAATTTACATTTAACAACATTGAGTTGTACGAATAATCAATTAGCAGCTTTAGATGTAAGTAAGAATATAAAACTTAATAAATTAGAATGTAACAATAATAAAATCACTAGTCTTGATGTTTCAAAAAATGTTGCATTATCTTTTTTAAATTGTAGTGGAAATCCTGGTTTAGTTTACTGTTTGTCGGCAACTCAAATTTCAAAAGCAAGTTCAGAATCAAATAAACGTTTCTGGATTAAAGATGGTATTAGTACTCCTTGGGTTCCTTGTAAAAAGTAGTTTGGGGAGATGTTAGATATTAGATGTTAGACTTAAGACATAAGATATATTTCTTAAATTCAATAATCTACAATCTACAATCTACAATCTACAATCTACAATCTACAATCTACAATCTACAATCTACAATCTACAATCTATAATCTACAATCTACTTCATAATTTCCTGAATAGTAACTGCTTTCGAAATATATATTAGACCTGCATAAACTGAACAAACAATCAAGGTTTTATAGATAGCGCTAAAGTATAAATTATAAACTTCTGGTAAACAGAATAATACTCCCACACTTAAAGCAGTAATTAGTGTTATTTTTAAATTTCTAAAATCGTAAGGTTGTAATTTGAATTTATATTTGATAAATAGGAATTTAGAAAGATTATAACTAAAACCAGCCAAAGCATTAGCACAAGCAGCACCTTCAATACCTATAATTGGTATTAACCAAATACTCAAACAAAGGTTTAATACCATTACCAATAAAAGTAAAAGTGTACCAAATAAGAAGCTACTAGAGTTGAAAATTAAAGAGGTATTGGTGCCAGTATATAAATTAAATAATGAACTTAAGCTGATTATCAAAGCAGCATTTGTACCTGCACTATATCCTTCTGGTAAAAAAGATAATAAATATCCAACATTTGTATAAATCAACAACAATAATAATCCACCAATTACCATCATATATCTACAGGATTTATAGTAGATATCTTTAATGTTTTCAATGTCATTTCTATTGAGCGCATCAGCGATTTTGGCGTTTGCTATTTTTTCAAGTGCAGTTAATGGAGCTTCAATAAAAGTAGGAATAAATGCAGCAATCGCATAAATTCCAACGATATCAAGTAACTGGTATTTTGCCATTACAATTGAATCAATAAACTTGATTCCATAAGATGCGGTAGGGGCAATTGTAAAAACTAAAGAATAAAATATGATAGATTTTATATTTAAGGACTTTAAAAAATCAAAATCAATTTTTAGATTAAATGCTTTTTCTTTAATCAGAAATATAATTAATGCCACTGCCTGAAATCCATAAATACCTACAAATAAGGTAATCATTGTATCTAATGGAATTATTTTTAGAAAATAAATTGAAAATAAAATTACAGATAAAAGTCTGACAATTATGTCATTAAGCAAAGATGCAAAATAGGTTTTATATAAAGCATAGCAATATAAACTTAAGATTGTTACAAGTGATAATAATAAGGAAAAGGGAACAAGCCATAAATAGTAGTCTGTAAATAAAGGAGATTTGGCTTGGTATTGAGAAATGATAAAGGGCTTAAATATGAAGAGTAAGCTTAATGCAATGATATATCCAGCTAGTACAAAACAAAATATAAAACCTAAAAAACCGTGATGTCCTTTGGCTTCATTTTTAAATTTGGGAAAATATCGAGTTATAATATTGGTAGCTCCAAGAGGGATAATACTTGAAACTAAGTACGAAGCTGTAAATAGTATTCTAGTTAATCCCAATTCCTCTTTTGTTAAAAATATAGGTTGAAGAATTGTTAAGCTTATAAATCCAATACCAATACCCAAAAATGTAATGATACTGTTTACTATTCCTTGTTTTTTAATAATTCCCATAATATTTCAAAAATACGTTTTTTGAACGGTAATTATTTTATTTTTAAAAACAATTTGCTTATTTAACTTTCTAAGCATTGAATAAAAATTTATTATCTTCGCAAATACCTTAATTATATACATGAATAAAATTCTTTTATATGGAAGTGGAGTACATTCAGAAGTAGTTCAAGAATTGGCTTTAAGTGTAGGTTTTGAAGTTGTAACAATTTTTGATGATTTGACCAATCCTTATAAAGGTAATTTTTTAGTTGAATTTCCACTTTTAATATCAATTGGAGATAATCAAAATAGAGCAAAAATTGCAAATTTAGTAAATCACAGTTTTGTAACGTTGATAAGTCCAAAATCTTATATAAGCGAAAGTACAACTATAGGCGAAGGAACAATAATTTTACCTTTTTCAGTAGTACACACAAAAGCTATTATAGGCAAACATGTAATTTTAAATTCATCTTCAGTTATAGAGCATCATTGTCAAATAGCTGATTATGTACATATTGCACCAAATGCTACACTTTGTGGTAATATAACTGTTGGTGAAAAAACATTGATTGGAGCAAATGCAACAGTAATTCAAGGAATTAATATAGGAGCAAATTGTGTGATTGGAGCTGGAACTGTGGTGATTACAGATGTTCCTGATAATGCTGTAGTGGTTGGTAATCCGGGGCGAATAATTAAAATGAATTGATGGCAAATACAATAAGAATATTTTTGTCGCCACCACACTTAAGTGGCAAGGAAATGAGCTACATACAATCAGCATTTGATAAAAATTATATTTCACCAGTTGGGGAGAATATCAGTGAGTTTGAACATTTGGTGGGAGCTTACTTAAATAATCAAAATGTAGTTGCATTAAATTCTGGTACTGCTGCGCTGCATTTAGCTTTAAAATGTGCAGATGTTAAAGAAGGTGATGTAGTTATGGTACAATCATTTACTTTTACTGCATCAGCCAATGTAATTAAATATGTAAATGCTATTCCTTATTTTATTGATAGTGAATTAGATACTTGGAATATTTGTCCTGATTTATTACAAAAAGCAATTATCGACTGTAAAAATAAAAACTTAAAAATTAAGGCTTTAATTGCTACCGATTTATTCGGAATGCCTGCTAAATGGAATGAAATTAATGCTATTTGCAAAAGCAATAATATTACAATTATCCAAGATTCTGCAGAGGCATTAGGTAGTAAAATTGATAATGAACCAATTGGTAATCAAGGTGAATATGCTGTTTTTTCATTTAATGGAAATAAAATAATTACTACTTCTGGAGGAGGGGTGTTGATTTGTACTGTTCCTGAAAAAGCCAAACAAGCTTTACACTTAGCTACTCAAGCTAAAGATGTGGCAGACCATTATTTGCATACTCAAATTGGTTTTAACTATAGAATGAGTAATATTTTGGCAGGAATTGGTATTGCTCAATTTAATGTGTTGCAAAAAAGGGTAGAAGCTAGAAGAAATATTTTCTCAAAGTATGCATCTTCATTATGTGATTTTAATTTTCAACCTGAAATTGATGTTAATAAAAGTAATAGATGGTTGACAGTAATGCTTTGTAAATCTCAAATTCAGCGAGAAAATATTCAAAAGTTAATGTTTGAAAATGGAATTGAAGTGAGAAGGGTATGGAAACCAATGCATTTACAGCCTGTTTTTGAAAAAGAGTTTGCCCAAATTAATGGACATAGTGAGCAAATTTTTGAATTAGGATTATGTTTGCCATCAGGTTCGCAATTAACAGATGCTGAACAAAATGAAATTATTTCTTTGATAAAAAGTGTTAATTGAAATTTGATTTCTACACCTATTTATTAAGAATAAACTAAAAATTACCTTAAATTGCGAAGCTATTTTTCATATTAAATCAAAATTTAAAATTAAAATATTATGGCTCAAGAACCTGAACAATTATATAAACCTATTATTGGAATTACCCTCGGTGATTTTAATGGTATTGGTCCGGAGGTAATATTTAAAACCTTGAATGATAGTAGAATTACAAAGCTTTGTACTCCTGTAATTTATGCTTCAATCAAAGTGATTCAACGTTGGAAAAAGTTATTAGATCTTGAAGATTTTCATTATCAAGGAATTAAAAGTATTGATGAGGTTAATCTTAAAAAAATCAATGTTGTTCAAGTTTGGGAGGATGATTATGCTGTTGAGCCAGGAAAAGTTACTGACATTGCAGGTAAATGCGCTTATTTATCTTTAAAAGCGGCTACTGAAGACCTTCAAAATAATAAACTTGACGGGATTGTTACTTCGCCTATTAACAAGAAAAATATTCAAAACGAAGAGTTTAAATATGCTGGTCATACTGAATTTTTTGCTGATAAATTTGGTAAAAATAGTGAAAGCTTAATGTTTTTAGTAGCTGAAAAACTGAAAGTTGCAGTTGTTACAGGGCATATTCCAATTTCTAAAGTTGCTTCAACAATTACAAAAGATTTAATTGTTAGCAAAGCCAAATTGATTTTAAATTCATTGAAAAAAGATTTTGGTTTAGGTAAACCCAAAGTAGCAATTTTAGGATTAAATCCTCATGCTGGCGATAATGGCATTATTGGAACTGAAGATGATGAAATTGTTTCAGCTGCAATTGAAGAGTTAAAAAATGGAGGTAATTTAGTTTTTGGGCCATATCCTGCTGATGGTTTCTTTGGAAATGGTTCGTATGATAAATTTGATGCAGTTTTAGCAATGTATCACGACCAAGGCTTGATTCCATTTAAAACTTTGAGTATGGAAACAGGTGTTAATTATACTGCTGGACTTTCAGTAGTTCGTACTTCACCTGACCACGGAACTGCTTACGATATTGCTGGTAAAAACAAAGCCGACGAAACTTCTTTTAGAGAAGCTTTATTTACAAATATTCAGATACTTAAGTACAAAAAAGGTTTACTTGTTGTACATGGTTTGTAATTGTGTTGTTTTATAAAAATTGTTTCAGGGTAAAAAAGTTATATCTTTTTTACCCTTTTTTTATGATTTTTATGTTAATATACTTTTATTTTGCAATGGTTATGTTGTAAATATATTTATATTTTGTAATGTAAAAATTACAAAAAGTGTTTGTTTATGTAATGTCTATGTTGCAATATGGTATTTTTATTTTAATGTTTATATTGTAAAATATTTCTAAAAATGTAATGTTGATATTGCAAAATGTAGTTATATTTGTAATGTAAATATTGCAAATATGACTGATTCTAAGTTTGAATTACTTTCAGAAAAGTATAAAAATCAATTAATTAAATTAAAACCTACATTTAGAAGAGGTTTGATTGATGAAATAGAGTGGAGTGAACAACTTATTTGCATTAAAGGAGCAAGAGGAGTTGGTAAAACAACTTTACTATTACAATATATTAAAGAAACTTTTGGATATGATTCATCTTGCCTATATGTTACCCTCGATGATTTAGCTTTTGAGGTAGAAACTATTTATGATTTAGCAGATACATTCAGTAAAAAAGGAGGGAAGTATCTTTTTTTAGATGAAATTCATAAATATGAAAACTGGTCGCAAGAACTTAAGAATATTTACGATAGCATTCCTGATTTGCATGTGGTGTTTACGGGTTCGTCAATACTACATATTTATCAAGGTAGTGCCGATTTAAGCAGAAGGGCAGTTCAATATGTACTTGAAGGTTTAAGTTTTAGGGAATTTCTTGAAATTGAAACCAAGCTTAAGTTTAATAAATATACTTTAGATGAGATATTTTCAAACCATCAAAATATTGTTATTGAAATTCTCGAAAAGGTTAAACCTTTGGCATATTTTGATGAATATATTAAGCAAGGCTATTATCCATATTACTTACAAAACAAAGGTACTTACAGTCATAAATTATTAAATACTGTAAATTTAGTTTTAGAAATGGATATACCTTTTATAAAAAATGTAGAGCCAAAATATATTCATAAATTACGTAAGTTGTTGTATATGTTGGCTATATCTGTTCCTTATCAACCTAATATCAATAAGTTATCTCAAGCTATTGAGGTATCACGTAATACAATTATGGTTTATTTAATGCATTTACAAGATGCGAAAATGATTCAATTGTTGATGCCAATTGGTAAAAGTTACGATGTGCTTGTTAAGCCAGAGAAAGTATATTTACATCACCCGAATTTGAGTTTTGCTATTGCACCAACCAATGTTGAATCTGGAAATTTACGAGAAACATTTGTGTTAAATCAATTGGCTTATGCTAATAAAGTTGAAGCTTCTCCTTCAGGAGATTTTTACATTAATGATACTTTTACAATTGAAGTGGGAGGTAGTAAAAAAGGGTTTAAGCAAATTGCAGATATTCCAAATTCTTATGTTGCAGCAGATAATATTGAATTTGGTACAGGAAATAAAATTCCTTTGTGGTTGTTTGGTTTTATGAGATAAAAAAAAGCCCAGTAATTTTTAAACTACTGGGCTTTTTTATTTATTTTAAATATTCAATTACAGCATCTTTTATATCTGTAAATATTTTTCTGAGTAAAGTTTCGTCTTCTTCTAAGAGTGTAACTCTAAATCCTTGTAATTCAGAGCAGAATGATGAAATAGGTACTACGCAAATTCCTTTTGCTCCAAGTAGATAATATACAAAACGCTTGTCAAATTCTACGTTTGGCTCAGCTACCCATTGTTCAACTAGGGCTTTAACTTCAGGATTTTCAATTTCTAATTTTTGATTTGCAGTTAAAGTTCCTGTTTTAAAAATGATGGTATTATAAAATGCACCATAAGTTTCATTAAATTTTAGCTGAGGTACTTCACCTAAAATTTCGGCTACAATTTTACTTCTTCTACCAATTTTTTCATTTTCAGCTTTACGATAAGGTGCAAATCTTTCATCTCCCATAATTTCAGGAATAGAAAGTTGAGGCAATTTCGTTGAACAAACCTCAATCATTTTTGCATTATCTAAAGCTGAGCAGTAACGTGCAAATTCCGGATCTTTGTCTCTGTTATAGTACTCCATCCAACCGCAACGAGAACCTGGCCATGGGAATTCTTTAGAAATTCCTTTCATTGCAATACCAGGAACATCTTCAATAACTTCGCTTAATGCATAAGCACGAGCACCGTTGTAGGTAATGTTTTGGTAAATTTCGTCTGAAATAAGTATTAACTTAAACTCACGAGCAATTTCAACGATTCGTTTTAATGTCTCATAAGGATAAACCATCCCCGTTGGATTGTCAGGATTTATAATTAAAATCCCTACAATATTTGGGTTGTATTTTACCTTATTATATAAATCGTCCAAGTCTGGATACCAGTGATTATCAGGGTCTAATTTGTAAGTAATAGGGTGGTGGTTAGCATGAGCAGCTTCAGCAGATGAATGTGTTGAATACGCTGGCGATGGACCAATAATTCGAGTTGTTGGCTCTAAGTATTGATACACTTTGGCAATAGCATCACCTAATCCATTAAAAAATAATATATCGTCGGCATTAATTTGGGCACCGTTTCTGGCATTGTTTAAATCGGCGAGAAATTCTCTTGTTTTTAAAACACCTTTTGATGGACAATAGCTGTATGTTTTACTATCATTAAGTAAAGCAGCTATTTTTTCACGCATCCAAAGAGGCATTTCAGCATTTTTTTCAACTGGGTCTCCAATGTTTTCCCAACGGATAGGTAAACCTAAAGCTCTGATTTTCTCAGCTTTCTTTACGATTTCTCTAATCTCGTACGTTAATTCTTTAGCACCATCGCTAAGTAATTTCTGCCTCATAAACAATCCTTTTTGTTCCTCAATAAAATAAAGACTGCAATTTAATAATATTTAAAGGCATTTTTATTGTTTAGCAAATAATCTTTAATAAAGATTTGTTAAAAAATGAATAATACACTTTGATGAATTGATAAAAATAAAAATCCCTTGCAAAAATGAATTTACAAGGGATTTTAAATTTTGTAATTTTTAGATTATCTATCTAACCAATCTTTAAATGAAGAAGCTTTTTCTCTACTTACAAGAATTTCTTTTTCAATATGTGGTTTCAAGGTAAGTTTTAATTTACCATTGAAATAATTGTGAATTGATACAATTGAATCAATGTTTGAAACAAACTGACGGTTTAATCTGAAGAAACGTTTAGGGTCAACAGTTTGGTCTAATTCGTCAAGTGTGTAATCTACAGGATATTTTTTGCTTTCAGTAGTCATTACAAACACAAGTTTGTCTTCGCTAAAGAAATATGCAATTTGATCATTTGTTAATGAAACCAATCTTTCACCCATTTTCACAAGGAAACGAGATTTGTATTGTTTGTTTTCATTTTTAATTGTAGTAATCAATGATTTTAATACATCGCCAGTTTCATTTCTGAAATTTTCTTGTAGGCTTTTGTATTTATCCAAACTTTTTTCAACAGACTCTCTATCAACAGGTTTTAGTAAGTAGTCAACACTATTTACTTGGAATGCTTTTAAAGCAAAATCATCGTGAGCAGTTGTAAATACTACAGGTACATTTAACTGTACTTTCTCAAAGATATCGAAGCTTTGACCGTCTGAAAGCTCAATGTCTGAAAAGATTAAATCTGGTTGAGGGTTGTTTTTTAACCATTTTACTGCACTTGATACAGAATCTGCTGTGCCAACAATATTGTTTGATGGGTCAATATCAACAATAAGTCTTTTAAGTAATTTGGTAGCTATTGATTCATCTTCTATTATAAAAATATCCATATTGTACTTAATTTGTAAATGTTACTATTTGTAAAACACCACTATATTACGGTTTTATTTTTTTATATCAAACAAATAGTTAAATAAATTAATGTTATTTTTATAAATCTACTGTTTTTTAAGAATAAATCTTATTTATTTAATATATTGCTTATTCAAAATTTGAATACCTTGGAGAAATTATATTCTATTTTTAAAGAAAGTTCAGGCGTTTGTACTGACACTAGAAAATTGCAAAATAATAATCTTTTTTTTGCATTAAAAGGTCCATCATTTAATGGAAATACTTATGCTCAATTAGCATTAGATAAAGGTGCGATAGCTGTTGTTGTTGATGAAAAAGATTATTGTATCAATGAAAAATGTATTTTGGTTGATGATGTATTAACTACTTTACAGCAACTTGCAAGTTTTCATATTTCCACTTTAAATATACCAATTATTGGTGTAGCAGGCTCAAATGGAAAAACTACTACTAAGGAATTGATATATAGTGTTTTGAATGCTAAATATAATGCATTTTGTACACAAGGTAATTTAAATAACCATATTGGAGTGCCTCTTACAATTTTCTCAATACCTAAGAATACTGAAATTGCTATTATTGAATTAGGGGCTAATCATATTGGAGAAGTTGAGGTGTTGTGTGAAATAGCTAAACCAACTCACGGTATTATTACCAATATTGGTATGGACCATCTAGAGGGGTATGGAAGTATAGAAGGTGTAGCCAGAGGAAATAGTGAATTATATCATTATTTGTTAAAGCATAATGGTGTAGCTTTTGTAAACGAGCAAGATGATTGGTTAATGAGAATGGCATCTCGCTTACCAAATGTCGTAACATATCCTTCTCAAAAAGGCACATTTGAGTGTAAAGCAATTGGTAATGGTTTGTTTTTGAAAGTTGAAGCAAACGGGTTGCAGGTTGATACCCAAATGACAGGCAATTATAACCTTATTAATATTGCAGCAGCTTTATGTATTGGTAATTATTTTGAGGTTGATACACAATTAGCTTTAGATGCTGTTGCTGCTTATAAACCTTCAAATATGCGATCTCAAGTAATTCAGGTTGATTCTAATGTGATTTTACTTGACGCTTATAATGCAAACCCTTCAAGTATGGAGGTATCAATTGATAATATTGCAAGTATTGAAGCTGAAAATAAGGTAGTTATACTTGGTGATATGTTTGAGTTGGGTGCATTAAGTGAAAACGAGCATAATAGAATTACTCAGTATGCAGTTGATGCTCAAATAAATAATATTTGGTTAGTAGGTGAAAATTTTTCAAAAACATCAATTGATTCAAAATCTATCACTAAATTTAACACTAGAGAAGATTTATGCAATTGGTTATCCAATAATAATAAATTTGAAAAAACTGTGTTTTTATTAAAAGGCTCAAGAGGTATGGCTTTGGAAAAAGTACTACCGTTTTTGGGTGTAACTGAATAATAAATATATAGTGTATAAATTAATCTGTAACATATGGTTTTGTTTTATTTCAATACTTGCTCTTGGGCAAGATGCTACTCGTTTTATTGTGAGTGGTTATGTGCGAGATGAACAAAGTAGTGAAAACTTAACTGGTGTTACTATTTTTATTAAAGGTACAATGATTGGTACTGTAACAAATTCTTACGGATTTTTTTCATTAAATATTCCTAGTGATTCAGTTGTAATTACATTTTCAAATGTAGGATATGAAAGTAAAGAATTGAATTTAATTAGAAACCAAGCTGTTGAAAATGAATTACAATTAGATGTTGTATTAACTTCCAAAATAGTTACAACTAAAGAAATTGTAATTATTGGCAATAGTGAAAAAGATAAATTGCAATCAACTCAAATGAGTACTAATTCAATATCAATTGAGGAAGCAAAGAAAATCCCTCCAATACTTGGTGAAGTTGATATTGTAAAAGTGCTTCAGATGAAACCTGGTATACAGAGTGGAGGAGAAGGAGTTACAGGTATATATGTTAGAGGTGGAGGAGCTGATCAGAATTTATTTTTGATTGATGATGCAACAGTTTAT
Source organism: Bacteroidota bacterium (assembly GCA_041191405.1). Taxonomy (GTDB): domain Bacteria; phylum Bacteroidota; class Bacteroidia; order Cytophagales; family UBA9547; genus JBEEOW01. The sequence continues at coordinate 10,389 of JBEEOW010000035.1, read as the reverse complement.
AATGCTAATCATTTATTCGGCTTTTTTAGTATATTTAATCCTGATGCAGTTAGAGGGGCCGAGTTATATAAAGGTGGTTTTCCTGCACAATATGGTGGACGATTATCATCGGTTATTGATGTTAAACTCAATGAAGGGAATAAAAATAAATCAACTATAAGTGGTGGAATAGGTATAATTACATCTAGGTTAACTTTTTCTGCTCCAATTGTAAAAAATAAAGGTTCGTTTATAGTTGCCGCTAGACGTACTTATATTGAACCATTTACAAGATACCTTAATAAAAGGAATGAAAATAATCCAAACTTTAATATTATTCCAGATTATTTTTTTTATGATTTTAATATTAAAGCGAATTATGATTTAACAAAAAAAGATAGAATTTTTCTTTCTCTTTATTATGGTCAGGATGCTTTTAAATATACTTTAAACCAAACCATAAATTTTAATTGGGGAAATAAAGTAGCCAATATGCGATGGAATCATATTTTTAATTCAAAATTATTTATGAATACCGCATTTTTTATTTCAGATTACAGGTACGAAATTTCTCAAAAACTACCTACTTATTCATTTAATTTAGGTTCGTTTATAACTGATTATTCAGTTAAATCTGATTTTGAATATTTTAAAAATGACAAAAATTCATTAAAATTTGGAGCTTATTTTACTTATCACAATTTTGATATTGGTAGGTTACAGGCTGGTTCAACTGATGGTTCCATAAAATTTGGTGCTGGTAATTCATTAAACGCACAAGATTTTGGACTTTATATATCTGATGAATTTGATTTTAAAAATCGATGGAAAATTAATTCAGGTTTAAGATTATCAGGTTTTTTAAAGGGTAATAATGTTTTATATAATCCAGAACCTAGGCTTTCGGTTAGGTATAAATTAAGAGATAATATTGCAATTAAAGCATCTTATTCTCGAATGATTCAATATGTTCATTTGGTAAGTAATTCAGGAGGTTCATTGCCAACAGATATTTGGTATCCTTCAAATAAAAATGTAAGTGCAGAAAAATCAAATCAAATAGCATTTGGTCCTACTGTTAATTTATTCAAGGATAAACTAATCTTAGGTTATGAGTTTTATTATAAAAAAATGAATAATCAGCTTGATTTAAAAGATGGAGCTCAAATATTTAATACTCCAAACTTAGAGAGTGAATTTGTTTTTGGTAAAGGTTGGGCTTATGGAAATGAATTTTATGTAGAAAAAAAAGGTAATAAATTACATGGTTGGATATCTTATACCTTATCATGGAATTGGCGAAAATTTCCTGACATAAATAATGGAATTGCTTTTAATCCAAGATATGATCAAAGGCACAATGTAAATTTTGTTGCAATGTATGAGATTACTAAGCGACTTTCATTTTCAACTACTTTTGTGTATGGTTCTGGAAATGCGGTAACTTTACCAAAAGGTCGTTTTTTCTTTCAGAATGTGAATGGTGTATTTTTTAACCCTGCTGTTCCCGAATTTTTACCACGAAATTCTTATAGAATGGCTCCTTATAGCAGACTTGATATTGCTTTTGTTTGGAAATTTGCACCAAGAAAAGGGGAGTCAGATTTAACTTTTGCTATTTATAATGTTTATAATAGAAGAAATCCTTACTTTATATATTTTGATACTGAGAAAAATATTACAAAAAATCCTAATGCATCTGATAAGGTTTTTTTAGCAAAACAAGTTACACTTTTCCCAATTATTCCTACATTAACTTATAATTTTAAATTCTAATGTATAGGAGGATTGTATATATATTGTTTGTTGTAGTTGGATTAATATCCTGTAATGATCGAGATAAAATCATAAATATTGATTTGCCTCCATATCAAACACAAACTGTAGTTGAGTGTTATCTAGATTCAGGTCAAACCAATAAATTATTAATTACTAAAAGTGCAAGTTTCCAAGATACATTATATCCTGTTGTTACTGATGCATTTATAACTATATCAAATAATACAAATACTGATACAATTTTATATAAACCATTAATTGATACTACTTATTTGAAAATATATTCACATCAAGGTAATCTAATTAATAATATAAAACAGGGAGATATTAATTCTCTTTACATTAAATTAAGTAATGGGCAAGAAATAAAAGGTACAACAATTAGACCTGCGAAGGTTAAAATTGATACATTATATTATAGTTTATCAGCAGATCAAAAAAAATATAATTTAACTGTTAAATTTAAAGATAATCAATTAGAAAGGAATTTTTATAGAGCTATTTTTAATGTGAATGGAGTAATCTATAACAGTAAAAATATTGATTATCTTTTTGATGATAATAATTTGAAATCTTCCTCAGCTGCCGTTATAACTGGTTTTAAATTTGATCCTAAAGATACAGTTATTGTAACTTTTTATAATTTGTCTGAAGAATATTATAGATATTTGCGTTCTGTTAGATTAGCAGATAATGCTAATGGTAATCCATTTGCTCAGCCAGCTAGTATTAAATCTAATATTTCAGGAGGAATTGGTATATTTACAAACTTGGTTTACCAAAGAGATACAATTTATTTGCCTAAATAATATACTATGAAAATATTAGTAGTTGAAGACGAAGCAAAAGTAGCAGCATTCATTAAAAAAGGTTTAGAGGAAAATGGCTTTGAAGTGGATATTGCTTATGATGGCGAACTTGGTAAACGTTTAGCACTTCAGAATCAATATGATGTAATGGTTTTTGATGTTAATATGCCTGTTCGAAATGGTTTTGAATTAACAAAATTAGTGAGAGCAGAAGGGATAAAAATACCAATTTTGATGCTTACTGCTTTTAGTAGTACTGATGATAAATTAACAGGCTTTGAAGCCGGTGCAGACGATTATCTTGTAAAACCTTTTGAGTTTAGAGAGTTTGTTGCTCGTTTAAAAGTACTGCACAAACGAAATATTGATTTGCCAAACTTTAGTAATAAATTAATATTGGCTGATTTAGAATTAGATACCGATCAAAAAACAGTAACTAGAGCTGGAAAACCAATTGATTTAACAGCTAAAGAATTTTATCTTCTTGAATATCTTTTGAAAAATAAAGGTAAAGTTGTTTCAAGAGCTGAAATTGCTGAAAAAGTTTGGGATTTAAACTTTGACACTGGTACTAATGTAATTGATGTTTATATCAACTTTGTTAGAAAAAAAGTGGATAAAGAACACGATAAAAAATTGATTCATACCATGGTAGGTATGGGTTATGTAATGAAAGAGTAATTAACAATTAACTATATAGAATGAAAGCATACGTATTTCCAGGTCAAGGTTCGCAGTTTGTGGGCATGGGTAAAGATTTATATGAATCTTCAGCAAAAGCAAAAGCTATGTTTGAAGAAGCTAATGAAATTTTAGGATTTAGAATTACTGATATCATGTTCTCTGGAACGGATGAGGAGTTAAAACAAACAAAAGTAACTCAACCTGCAATTTTTTTACATTCGGTAATATTGGCTGCTGTAACTGAGGATTTTAATCCTGATATGGTTGCTGGTCACTCATTAGGTGAGTTTTCGGCATTGGTTGCTAATGGTGTATTAAGTTTTCAAGATGGTTTAAAATTGGTTTCTCAACGTGCTTTAGCAATGCAAAAAGCTTGTGAAATTAATCCATCTACAATGGCTGCTATTTTAGCGCTTGATGATGCGATTGTAGAAGAAATTTGTGCTTCTATTTCAGATGAGGTTGTTGTTGCAGCAAATTATAATTGCCCAGGTCAATTAGTAATTTCTGGAAGTAACAAAGGAATTGAAATTGCTTGCGAAAAAATGAAAGCTGCTGGTGCTAAACGTGCATTACCTCTGCCAGTTGGTGGAGCATTTCACTCTCCTTTAATGGAACCTGCACGTATTGAATTAGCTGAAGCTATTGCAAATACTACATTTAGTGCTGCAAAATGCCCAGTTTATCAAAACGTAAATGCTTTACCTTCAACTGACAATGAGGTAATTAAAAAGAATTTGATTGACCAATTAACTGCTCCTGTTCGTTGGACTCAAACTGTTCAAAATATGTTAACTGACGGTGCTACACTTTTTGTTGAATGTGGTCCGGGTAAAGTTTTACAAGGCTTAGTAAAAAAAGTATCAAAAGAAACAGAAGTGGCTTCTGTTTAAGTTTTTGATAATCAATATTTAATCGACTAGTGTTTACATTAGTCGATTTTTTTTATTTAAAATACTTTCAGAAATATTTGAAAGTATAAAATGTTTTGTTAATTTTGAAGTGTAATAATTGTTATGGAAATTATTTTAACAAATTAAACTTCGCAAACTATTATTTAAATATTTCAATAATATTAGAAACTTCTGAATTATGGGAAATTACATATATATTACTTATCTGATTTACTTGTTAACTAGTTTATATGTAACCATTTGGGTAGGATACAAACTTTATAAATTAGGAGAAGTATTTCTTTTTGAAATGTTTAAAACCAATATGGACATAGTTAAACCACTAAATGTAATGTTATTGGTAGGTTATTATTTGTTAAACATTGGATATGTATTGATTCTACTAATAAATAAAAATTCCATAGCAACACCAGCTCAATTCTTTGAAAACTTAAGTAGCAAAATTGGTACAATTATCCTCACACTTGGGGTGATTCATATATTGAATTTAACTGTATTCTTACTTATAAATCATTATCAATCTAAATCAATCCGTTCAATTTAAATCAATTACAATTATGGAAACTTCATTATTATCAACCGCCTACATTATTTACTTACCAATTGTATTAATTATGACAACATTGGTAGCCCATACACTATTTAAAAATAGTAAAATATTTATGTTAGATATTTTCCATGGGAGAGAGGATATAGCATTGTCAACCAATAGGTTATTTGAAATTGGTTTTTATTTGTTAAATATTGGAACAGCTTTACTGATATTGCAAATGAACGAAATGAAAACCGTACAAGGTTTGATAGAAGGACTGAGTTATAAGATTGGTGGCTTTTCTATTTATCTTGGTGTGATGCTGTTTTTAAACTTATACTTTTTTTTCAGAGGTAAAAGAAAAGCAAGAGAAAGTGCTTTGTATCATAAAAATCAACTATAAAATTACTTAAAGAAGTGAGTGCTTTTGTACTCACTTCTTATATTTATTAATTTAAATGAATTTGAATTTATGAGAAATATATCGTTTATCGGAGCTATATACACATTTTTATTTGCATGTTTAGGGGTAATTATTGCTTATTTAATTTTTAGTGCAATGGCTGGAACTTTGTTATGGATTTTAAGAATTTCATTTTTACCTAGTATTTTGATAGGCATTTTATTTGTAATGATAAGTTCATTTCACTTGGGAAAGTTATCAGCTTATTTTATTGTAATAAAAAGAATAAATTCGATTTTGTTTGGAATATTAACTACTTTTTTGGTAGTAATTATTTCAACATTTTTTGGTAGTTTGTTGATGTTTTTTCAAGAAGGAATATTCTCAAATAGGAGTTTATGTTATGAAATTAACTCTTATATTTTCAATCCAATAATAGCAATTTTTATTTTTGGCTTAATACCGAATATAATTCTTGGGATATTTTTAGGCTTAAAATTGAAAAAGAAACTAACAATTAGTCCTGTAGGGACGATGATATCATAGCCATGGGTTTTAACCCATGGAAATTATAAATATGACAAAGTAGATATAATATTTTTTTGAATTAATAAAAAATGGCATCTTGCATATATAAATTTATAAATATGGAATCTCCAAATTCGTTAAAACAAGTTGCCGAATTTCATTCAACATTTGGGCACCCAATTTTAGAAACTCCACAACTTCCATCAGAAAAAAGAAGTGCATTGAGAGTAAGTTTATTAGCCGAAGAATTAGAAGAACTAAAACAAGCCATTGCTGATAATAATATAGTTGAAGTTGCAGATGCACTTTGCGATTTACAATATGTACTAAGCGGAGCAATTTTAGAGTTTGGATTGGCAGATAAATTCAAATCACTTTTTGAAGAAGTACACCGTTCAAACATGAGTAAAGCATGTGTAAACGAAGACGAAGCAAAAGCAACTGTTGAACATTATTTGAAAAATTATAATGCCAAAGCATATTATAAAGAAGTGGATGGCAAATGGTTGGTTTTCAGAGAAGATGATAACAAAACATTGAAATCAATCAACTATTCTCCTGCAGATTTAGCTTCAAAAATATAATTTTAAATTACATCCGTTGTTGATTTAAAATGACGGATGTAAATGATTTTTTTAATTTTTTTTAAACTCATAATTATATTTTTTTATATTGTAACTTAAAAATATACTTTACAATATACATTTAAAATTATGAGTACATCATTGTTTCAAGTTGATTTATCTGGAGTTTTAAAGGTTCTGTCAGATAGTTTATATAGTAGTTATCAGGTTTTTATTAGAGAATTATTACAGAATTCAGTTGATGCAATTCAAGCTCGAAAAAACTTAAATCACGAATTTACTGGTAAAATTACAGTTTCATATTTTGATAAGGGTGATGAAAAAACACTTATTGTTGAAGATAATGGTGTAGGGTTAACACTTGACGAAGTTGATGAGTTTTTATCAAAAATAGGTTCTAGCTCCAAAAGAAATCAAAAAGTTAATAGGGATTCCTTTATTGGGCAATTTGGAATTGGCTTACTTTCTTGTTTTATGGTGAGTGAGGAAGTTGTAGTAATAAGTCATTCCGGAAAAACAAACGAATCGGTAAAGTGGGTTGGTAATATTAACGGTACTTATCAAAAATCAAGAATTGAAGATGACTTGGCAATTGGAACAAGTGTATTTTTGAAAATAAAAGAAGACGTTCATTTTGATTACGATTTAATAGTTGAATTATTGCATAAGTATGCTGATTATCTTGATACTGATGTTCAGTTTATTTACAATGGTATCGAAAAAGAATCATTTAATAAACTGTTTCCTTGGGAAAAAGCAACCTTAGATGATTCTGTGTTAAGACTTGGCAGAGAGAAGTTTAACGAGGATTTTTCAATGTATTTTATGTTGAAAGATTCTTCAGGTCAAAACCAAGGCATTGCATACATAATTCCACGAAAAACGCATTACGGAACAGTAAATGCACACCAAGTGTATATAAAACGAATGTTTATTTCGGATAAAAGTAATGAGATTTTACCTGAATGGGCATTTTTTATTAAAGCAATAATAAACTCATCAAACCTTTCTCCAACAGCCTCAAGGGAGGAATTATACAAAAATGGTGTTTTAGACAAAACTAAAATAGACCTTGGTAATTGTATTAAAGAATATATGATGGACTTGGGTGCAAATAGTCCCGAAAGTTTGGTGAAATTAATTAAAATTCATGGAGAGGCACTTAAATCATTGTCACTTGAAGATGAATCATTTTTGAAGTTTATAGCTCAATGGTTTGTATTCCCAACCACTGAAGGTAATTTAACCTTAAATGAAATTAGAAAGAAAACAAAATCAATACTTTATATCTCAGATTTAGACGAATTTAGACAAGTATTACCTGTTGCAAAAGCCAATAATCAGTTAATTGTAAATGCAGGTTACATTTACGATACCGAAATATTGAATAAGTTAAAGGAAATTGATAAAAAATATAATTATCAATTGATTGATATTGAATATTATGGTAATATACTTTCTGATTTGCCAATTGAAATTTATGATGCTATACAAAGTAGGGTAGTTGATTTACAATTTCATTTAGAGGATTTTTTATGTGAATTAGAAATAAAATCATTTGAACCTGAAAAGCTTCCCGCAATTTTTTATATGTCACAAGATAGTATGCTTGAGCGTGATTTGACAAACATAAAAGAAGAAAGTGATGACCTTTGGAGTGGTGTTACTGATTCATTGTTTAGTTTCAATAAGCAGTATTTATCAAAGCTGTTTTTGAATTATAACAACCCTTTGGTAGTTAAAATTTTAACCAGCAAAAACAAAGATTTAGACAAAGTTTTTGTTCAAATGGTATATGTGAATGCCTTAATGATGGGGCATTATCCTCTTAAAAATACTGAATTAGAGTTGATTAACTCAAACTTGTTGGTTTTGTTAGAAAAAGCTTTGTAATAAATTGTTATGGAAAATACCGAACTTACTTACGATGAATTAGATGATTTGATTTATTCTTTACGTTACATAAGGGATGTAAGTGAATCAAATGAGAAAGAAGCATTAAAATGTATTCAAAGAGCAATAAATATGAAAGAGCCCGAGCTTGAGGCAAAAGCGAGGTTATCATATATAAATCAGGTAATTCATTTAAATAAACATGAATTAGGAATTGCAATGTTTCCTAGCGTATTGAAATATTGCGACGAAACACAAGATTATTACATTTATTATTCAACATTATGGACCTATAAATGGATAATTGAACACATTAAAGGTTTTTCAAAAATATCATTACAAAAAATTGAAGAATTATATAATGATATGGAAAAACGATTCATTGATTATGGAGCCACCAAAAAAGTTATTCATTATTTTAAAGTAAACTATTATATCGCAATTGGCGAAATTGACAAAGCTAAACTTGCTTATAAAAATTACAAATTATTTAGTAAAGAAAGTACTTTAGAAGATTGTAAGGCTTGTCAAAGAGATTCAATACTTAATTATTTAAATGTTACTGAGAATTATAAAGAGTTTTTTAAAGTTGCTCAAGTTTTAATAGATAAAATCGAAACTTGTGCTGAGGTACCCGCTATTTCGTATCCTAAAATATTATTAGCCAGTATTAATTCCAAAAAATGGGAACAAGCAGCAGAGTTTGAATTATTAACTAAAAAAGCTATTAAATTTAAACATGCCAACCTTGAAGAAGCATATCCTTTGGTAATATATTATGCAATAACGAATGACTTTTTAAAAGCCAGAAACTTAGTTGAAAAGCAAATTAGTTTCGCATTATTAAATGGAAATGAAATAGATAGATTTAAATTTTTTCTTTCATTTGGATTGCTTTTAACAAAAATTAAACAAAATGGTAAAACGAAGCTGAAATTAAAGTTGCCAGAGAATCTAAATATAAGTAATTCGTCAAATGAGTATTTAATCGAAGATTTATTGAATTTTGCAGATTCAAAAGTAAAAGAATACGCTTCCGCATTTGATAAAAGAAATGCTAATAATTATTACACTCAAGAAATTGAAACTTTTTATAATAAATATTTGACCTTGAAAGTTTAATACAAAATATATGTTTACTACCGAAGATGAATTAGAAGAACAGTTGTTTTCTTTACGATATTCTCCAGAAACCGAAGAGACAGAGCGTATGCTATTAAAATGTATAAGTGAATCTCAACGTTTTAAAAACATTGATTTAGAATTTGATGCAAGATATATGTATGTCAAAAATGCTGTATTTATAAATAAAGCGGAGTTGGCAATAGCAATGTTTCCTTGGTTATTAAAAAAATGTGATGAGGAAAGAGAACGATTTGATTATTTTGATGTGTTATGGTCATACAAATGGATAATCGGACATATTCATGAGTACACTCGAATCCCTTTACAAACAATTGAAAACTTGTATTTGGATTTGGAAAAAAGATATGTTGATTTCGGCGAAGGGCGAAGAATGTTTTATTATCTTAAAATGCAATATTACGATGTTATTGGAGAATTAGAACAAGCAAAAGAATATTTTAATCTTTACAAAAAAACAAAAAATAAAAAAGGGTATTTAGATGATTGTGTGGCTTGTCAGCATAATAATGTAATAAATCACACATTATCGCAATATGAATATAAACTTTCATTTAAAGAGGCAAAGCCAATATTTGAAAGTGGAAGAGTTTGTCATGAAGTGCCACAAACTACATATTCAAAAATGGTTTTGGCTGCTCTTGCAACTCAAAAAATGGAAGAGGCAGAACAAAATGCTTTTCTTGCTAAAAAAAGTTTACCAATCAAAATTAATAATATGTTGTGCTTTGCAACATTGATATTATTTTATACGATAAAAAAAGATTGGGTAAAAGGCCGAAACCTAATTGAAAAACAAGTACAATACATTTATACATCTGCAGCTGAATATCAAAAATTTTATTTCTTACTTTCAGTTGAAATATTTATTAAACAATTGATTAATGACAATAAAAGGTATAAATCTATCAAGTTTAAATACCAAAATAAAGTTGAAAATGCTGATGTTTTGTTAAGTGAAATACAGCCAATGCTTCAAAAAATTATCATCGATTTTAATACCCGCAATGGTAATAATTACTACACTGACCAATACAATGAATGGTATAGAATTTTGAATTTGTATAAATCATAAAAGGTGATATTTACCTTTTATGATTTATTACATACTTGATAATGGTATGAAAATGAATAACTAATT
>JBEEOW010000034.1:0-38071 GCA_041191405.1 Bacteroidota bacterium | reverse complement strand
TCAAACTTGAACCTGTATCGATGTGCTCTTTACACACTAAATGTTTGAATGCTTCACTGTATACAACCTTTGTTCTTCCTTCCATTTTATGCTTACTTTGTGTAAACCTATTTCAGGACAAGACAATAGTTTAAATTACAACTATTACCTTTATACCACAAACGAGACAAAGTCTCTCTTTCATTATTTAATCCGTAGTGACGCTATCGCTTAGTGGGGGTATTTATATTTTATAAACCATGATACTATTCAATAAAGGTTTTATTAGCCATAACCAAAATGAATGAAAAAAAGCCTCCTTAAATTGGAGGCTCATTCTATTTGGATAAATATATTGCTGATAGGTTGCTCCTCAGCAGAGCCTACTTCCTCTTCGATTTACATCTCAAAATTATACAATTTTTCTACTATTGTCACCAACTATTTTTGACCACATTACCGTAATTTTTGTTGTTGGAGAAAAAGACACAACAACGGCGGCGGTAGTGCACGGAACACCAACAAAGGAGAATATATTCGGTTCAGAGAACCGTATTATCTAAGGTTCGAGATGCGCTGCGCTAACATCTCGAACAGCGAAGATTGCGGTAGTTGCGTGTGCCTCCTTGGGTGGTTCCTGAGGTAATACGGTTTAATTGATCGTAAGTGAATTGTTGCGTCCAAGTAGCATCAGGTGTTCCAAGCGCTCCTGTGCTGTTTTTCGAAGCCCAAGTGCTTATGTTACCGTTGTAAAGGTTGGTAGCAGTTGTGGTTGGTAATATACCCGTAGGCGTGCTACCAATACCCGTATAATCGCTTGAATTATAACCTAATGCATAGCTAAAGTGTTGGCCTTTATCAGTTTTTGCATTTTAGTGACTTTCAACAATTTCAAACTTTAAAGATGCTTGTTCGCCACTATTATCTGTAACTACAATTTGATGTTTACCAGCTTTTAAAGAAAGCATTTTTTTATGGTAAATTTGGGTTGTTCCATAAAATTCCCCATCTACTTGCCAAAATAAACTATTTTTAGGATTTCGATAGGCAATTTCAACTACGAGTTGCCCTGTAGAGCCATCATTTTGCGTTGGTAATATGAGTTTTGATCCATTGGGTGGATTTACAAAATCAATATTTTTAATACTATAATTACTAGCACAACCTTCTTTGTATGGAGGAAGTATTTGATAACTTGGATTATCTTGTCGGTAGTAATATTCCATAACCGATGGTAGCACAAACCATGGTGTCATTTTTATTTCACTGGCACTAATGCAACTTGAATTTACTTGCAATTTTTTATCTGAATCAAGTGCTATTAATTTGTGGTATGGACAAGCCTTGCTTTTTATTTGTGATGAAGGAAGTTCTTTTATTTCAACATCATTACAATATAAATTTGCTTTATAACCACTTGTTTTACAAACCGAAACCGAATCTAAGCTTAATGGCTTTTTAAACCATTCACTTTGCGGTAAATGTGAAAATATTTCAAACATTAATGGTGCTGCAGTACCAATTCCGGTTAAACCAGCTTTTCCTTCTCCATCGGCATTACCTAGCCAAACAGAAACTACATATTTTTTATTTAATCCTATACACCAAGCATCTCTGAAACCAAAACTTGTACCTGTTTTCCATGCAATTTTTTGAGCATCGTAATATTCTTGCCAATTATTTTCAGAACCTGGTCTGTTAGCATCTAATAAAGCATTGAAAGTAAAATATAATGATTGATTTGAAACTAAATTTTCTTTTACTAAAGTGTTTTTTAATGGTTTTATCGAATTTAAATAAGTTAATGAATGAATATCCGAACTATTATAATTGCCTGCTTAGTTAAATTGATGATTTAGTTGGCGTGCCATGGAAGCATACATTCCATTGAGTTCCCACATTGTTGATTCGCCACCTCCTAAAATAAGACTGAGTCCATAATAATCAGCTGATTTATTTAAACTGTGTAAACCAAGTTTACGAAGTTTATACAAAAATTTATCAGTGCTGTATTGTTTTAAAAGTTTTACAAAAGGAATGTTTACAGACTGAGCAAGGGCTTTGTCGGCAAATATTGCACCGTGGTAAGTTTCTGTAAAATTGCGTGGACAATAACCATCTATATTAATGGGAAAATCTTGCAATAAACTATAAGGTGTGCATAAACCTTCGTCGACAGAGAGTGCATAAAGTACAGGCTTTAATAAACTTCCATAACTACGTTTGGCTGTAATTATATCAACATCAGGCGAATGTTGTTTTGCCAAACCTTCAATGTTTCCGATATATGCCAATACTTTGCCTGTTTCAATATCAGTTATCATTGCACAGGCATTATGTACACCATTGTCGGCTAACATTTTGTTGTATCGATGAATAATAGATTTAACTTGTTCTTGTAATTGTGAATTTAAACTTGAAACAACTCTTTTACCTTCGTGGCCATCCTTTTTTAAGCGAGCTAATAAGTGAGGTGCTTGATTGGGTAATGGAAAAGGTTTTTGAGGCAATGGTTCAAGTTGAGCTAATTGATAGGTTTCTTTATCAAGAATACCTTTTAAATGCATTTTTTTGAGTAATCGATTACGTTTAGCTAATAATTTTGCATTGTTTTTACCAGGGAAAATAAGTGAAGGTGCATTTGGTAAAACAGCCAATAAAGCACTTTCGGCCCATGAAAGTTTATTTGGAGACCGTGCAAAATATCTCCAAGAAGCAGCTTCTAAACCTACAACATTGCCTCCATAAGGTGCGTGTGTGGCGTAAAGTTCAAGGATTTCTTGCTTTGAGTAGGAACATTCTAAACTGGTAGCTGCGATGGTTTCAAATAATTTAGAAAAGATATTTCTATTTTTGACATTTCTACTCATTCGGATAATCTGCATAGAAATAGTACTTCCGCCACTTTGAGTACGTTTGGCTTTTATGTTTTGAATAAATGCTCTTCCAAAAGCTACAGGATTTACGCCAGGATGTTTATAAAAGTATTCGTCTTCAAAACAAATCAAAGCCTTGGTGAATTTATCGGGTACTTTGGTGATTGCAGGGAATCGCCATTGTCCGTCAGTGGCGATACTTGCCCCAATAACTTCATTATCTGAGTTTGATAATATTGTAGAGTAGCTTGATTTAAATAATGGCGAAGGAATTAAAAAGTAATAGACTAAAAGTAGTATAGGGCTAATTATTAAAAGTATGTGTTTTGGTTTGGGCATTTTTTAAATTAACATTTAGTAGAAATCAAAATTACAACACCTTTTTCCTTTTGAACCAAATAAAAATTACAAAACTAATTAGCGTCATTAATCCCATACAAAAGTGATAACCATATTTCCAGTGAAGCTCAGGCATATATTCGAAATTCATTCCGTAAATGCCTACAATAAAGGTTAATGGCATAAAAAATACTGAATAAATAGTTAAAAGTTTCATCACTTCATTTGTTTTTTGGGAAACGATTGAAAGATAAATATTAGATAAGTTTCCTGCATCGTCGTGAGTTTCGTCAAAACTATGAATCAGTTTTTGTTGCCAATCTTTAGCATCTTGTAAAGCCGATTCGTCACGTTCGGTGGTAACATGGTTCCAAATTACATCACGAGATAAATACAATATTTTTTTAATTAATCGACATGTATTTTTTAAGTAATAAAGTTCCTCAAGCGTTCTTTTGGATTGATGTCCGAAAAAAACACGTTTTTCTATTTCGTCAATTTCTTCGGATAAAGCTAATGATTTACTTTCAAATGAACGAATTACATAACGCATCAATCGAGTAACAATTTCAGAAGGTTCGGTTATAAAACCTGGGTCAATATATTTTTCTTTTATTTCATCAAGTAATTTTTCGCTTGACCTATGGACAGTTAAAATGAAATTATGATTGTAAAAAATGGCAATTTTGTTACTCATTTGCTGAATAGATGCGGGGAATTTTGGACTATCAACATCAAATTCACGCAAAATTAAAAATGTATAGTTAGGCGTTATTTCTGATTTTGGAAGATGGTTTGGCTCTAGGCAATCAGCCAAAGTAAAGAAATCGAGATTATACTTTTTTGAATAAATTGCTAGCTCGTCCTCTGTCGGACTTACTAAATCTATCCATTCTACATCATTACTTTTCCAAATTTGCTTCATAATCAATACGCTTCTTTTCAAAAATAAAGCTTTTTTTTCGATTTACAACAAAAATATTTTTGCTCAAAAATTAAATATCATAATTCTAATAAATGATTGTATTATATTGTAAAAATGTACTTGTTTTTGAAATAAAATATAAATATTTTAATACATAATTTTGTAATTTAAATATTTGTATTTCTAAAAATATGTTAGTTATGATTTTTGTATATTAGAATAATTATATTAAAATATCAAAATATTGCAATAATAGTTAAATTAATTATATTTTTATGAAAATTGTTTGTTTGCTAAAAATAAAGCATTTAAATTTGTATTATAATAACAAGTTAAACGAAAGGCAACAAAGCGGAATTGCCACCAAAAGTACAATTATGAAAAAGCAATTATTTATTTTATCAATCAGTATTTTAATTTCTGGATTGATGTTTACACAAGCAAATGCGCAATCAAATAAAGAGTTAAACAAATTAGAAACTCAAGCATATAGAGCATTTGGAAATGGAGATTATAAATTAGCATTGAATTTATTTTTACACTTAGATTCAGCTAAAGTAGATAAAGGAAATTACTTTGATTATATGATTGGCATGTGTTATTTAAGTACACCAGAAAGTCATAAAGCTTTAACTTACTTAAAAAATGCAAAAAAAGAAGGTCAAACTTCCTTCGTGATTGATTATTACATTGGTAGAGCATTGTTTTTAGATAAAAACTATATTGAGGCTGAAAAATATTTAAAAGCTTACTTATCAGAGCTTTCTACATTGAATTACACATTTGTTGCCAAAGAAGTTAAAACCACAGAAAACAGTATACATCTTGAAAAATCAAAAAATGATGTGTTATGTTTAGTAACAATTTGTGAAGAACACAACAAATCACAACTACAAACAGTTGTATTAAGATAAAGGACATTTTTTAGGAAAAACAATTAAAGGGACACCAAGTTAAGATTTAGCTTGGTGTTTTTTTATTTAAATATATTTAACAAAATACATTGGTTGAAACCCTTGCCTATGATATCTTCGTCCCGATGGGACTAATTGTTAAGCTAAAAAGTATCATTTGGATGTAGAATGTCAAAGTAGCTATAATCTGTACAATTGAAATCAAGCGATAAAAGCAAAAAAAATAATCAGATTAAAACTCTTAACTCACTTTTTACTCACCAAATACACGCCTAAAAATATCAAACAAGCAAAAGTAATTTTTTGAAAAGTCAAATCATCTCTTCCTAAAAATACTGCAACTAAACTAGCTACAACTGGCTGAAAATATACATATACTCCCGCTTGTGCAGGTGTAATATATTTCAACACAATGGTATTTACATAGTAATTGAAAAATGTAGCCAACACTATTACATATACAAATGCTTCCCAAGCAACCATGGGTAATATGTGCCAATCAACTTTTACTAAATCTTGATAACCAAAAGGTAATACAAATAATATTCCCCATGCAAAAGTATAAGTAAGTACTTTAAATGGTGGATATTTTCGCATTAATGGAGTTACCAAAACAACATAAAAGCTCCAAGCGGTGGCATTAATAAAAATGAAAATATCGCCAAGTAATACTTCGTGGGCTTGTTGTGCATGATTTGAAAATATCAAAAAGAATGCTCCAGTTATTCCTAAAATAACGCCTAAAATTTGCCACCATTTAACTTTTAATTTGAGCACCAATATTGAAATAACCAATACTTCAACAGGGGAAACAAGCATAATTAATGAAGCATTGATGGGTTTTGAAAGTGCTAAACCATTGAAAAACATGAGTTGATTAACTGCAACACCCAGTAAAGCACAAATAATTACACGCCAATAATCCTGTCGCTCGAAATTTGTTTTTTCAGATGAAAAAAAATGAATTAAGCCAAAAAATACAAAGGCAGCCAACACTCTAACCAAAATCATTCCCGAAGGAGCAATGTATTGAGGCATTAAAACTTTAGCAATAATGAAGTGTAGACCGCCTACAAAGGTCATCATTATCAGTAAAATATGCGCTTTTAGAATTTGATTTCGGCTCGTTTCCATGCGGGACTATTACGATTTGCGAATAAAAATAGCTGTATTTAAATTAAAAATGTAAATTCATTGCTTCAAATAGAAATTTAAATGTTAGCAACTACACCACTTGCCGAGCGTTTGCGTCCACAAAGTATTGATGAGTATGTCGGACAAAGTCATTTAGTTGGTTCAAATGGACCAATTCGCAGGATGATTGAAAACAAATCACTTCCAAGTATTTTACTTTGGGGGCCTCCTGGTGTAGGAAAAACAACCTTGGTTTCTTTGATTGCCAATACACTTAAACGAAAATCGGTTACACTTTCTGCAATTAGTGCTGGTGTAAAAGATGTGCGTGAAGTAATTGAAAATGCTAAAATTCAAGGCAATACAATTTTATTTATAGATGAAATTCATAGATTTAACAAAGCACAACAAGATGCTCTTTTAAATGCTGTCGAACGTGGATTTATCACTTTAATCGGAGCAACTACCGAAAATCCGAGCTTTGAAGTGATACCTGCTTTGTTAAGTAGGTGTCAGGTTTATATTTTAAAAGCTTTGAGCGAAGATGATTTGGTTTCACTTATAAATAGAGCAGCTGAACAAGATGCAATAATTGCTGCCACCAAACCAATTATTCAAGAAACCGAAGCATTATTACAATTAAGCGGTGGAGATGCTCGTAAGTTATTGAATTTGTTTGAATTAGTTTCCATGCAAGCACAGGGCGAACCTATTACAAATACTTTGGTAATGGAAGTTGCGCAACAAAAGTTGGTGATGTATGATAAAAATGGCGAGCAACATTATGACATTATTTCGGCATTTATAAAATCAATTAGAGGTTCTGACCCCAATGCTGCTATTTATTGGTTAGCTGTAATGTTGGAAGCTGGGGAAGATATAAAATTTATTGCTCGTAGGTTGTTAATTTTAGCTGCAGAAGATATTGGTAATGCTAACCCAACAGCGTTGGTGATTGCAAATGAATGTTTTCAGGCGGTGAATGTGATTGGTATGCCCGAAGCTGAAATTGTATTGGCACAAGCTGTAACTTATTTGGCTGCATCGGCAAAAAGTAATGCTTCTTATTCGGCGATTAAGCGTGCAAGAGCCTTTGTGAAACAAAATGGTGCAGGTGCAGTTCCTTTACACTTACGAAATGCTCCTACCAAATTGATGAAAAATTTGGGTTACGGGAAACAATATCAATATGCCCATGATTTTGAAGGTAATTTTGTACACCAAGAATATTTCCCAGATGGATTGGAAAATACATTGTTTTATGTGCCAGGAAATAATCCTCGTGAAAATGAAATGAGAGCCAAATTGCACCAAAACTGGAAAGGGAAATATGGGTATTGATAAATTGATTAGGAAAATTGATAATAATAATCTTGAGATAACTTTTAAAAGTAGATCTACCGCTTTTATTATTGGTCTAGGAATTTTGATAGTACTAACAGCTTTTGCAATTACTCAAAAAAAATATTTTTTACTTTTTTTTGAAGTTGTTTATCTGATTTATTTATGCTATATCAAAAGCAAAAGAAATGTTATCGTAATTAATAATCAGTTAAATACAATCAATTTACAAATTAGGAGTTTTGTTGGAAATTTGTATGATTATACTTTTGAATACAATAAACCAATAGAATTTAAAATTTGTCAATATTATGTAAATCATAAACATGGCAGAAATATATTTTATGCTGTTTTATTGTCCAATCATTATAGATCAATAATGTTTAAATTTGATGAATTAAATCACATAGACTTTTATATGATAGAAATATCCAAAATAGATTTTCAATATTGTGGATTTCCGATTTCATTTATTTATCAACAAGATGTTGATAGTTATTATATAGAAGGTCTTTTAGAAGAGTAAAAACTCTAATTCTCTCCAAATAAAATTTTAATCCCTTTTATTTCGCTATTTTTGTAAATACTTAAAACTAGTCTTATGTCTAGTATTTTAAGTCTTCTGTTTAAAAAAAATCAACAATGAATCATCAATTAATTAATACAGCACTTAGAAATTTACAGATTGCAGAACTTAACCCGATGCAACTTGCTGTATTAGAAGCTATAAAAACTAAAAAAGACAATGATTTGGTTTTACTTTCGCCTACTGGTTCGGGTAAAACATTGGCTTTTATGTTGCCTTTACTTACTTTTTTAGACGCTCAAAATACCAAAGATGTGCAGGCTTTGATTTTGGTTCCTTCTCGTGAATTGGCTTTGCAAATTGAACAAGTTTGGAAAGCTATGGGAACTGGTTTTAAAATCAATTCGTGTTATGGCGGACATAATACCAAAACTGAAAGAAATAATTTTCAACATCCGCCAGCGGTACTTGTTGGTACACCCGGACGTGTAATTTACCATCTTGAAAAAGGAAGTTTCGACCCAAAATCTATCAATTATCTTGTTCTTGATGAATTTGATAAGGCGTTAGAATTTGGTTTTCAGGTTGAAATGGGAACTATTATTGATACTTTGGTAAACATAAAAAAACATATTTTAACTTCTGCAACGCAAGGAATTGATATTCCACCTTTTGCACAAATTAATAATCCACATACTTTATCGTTTATCAGCAATACTATTTCTAATCAACTGACATTTAAAGTTGTACATGCCGAACGTCAGGATAAATTAGAGGTTTTATATAAATTACTTGGCACTATCGGTACTAAGCCAACTTTGATTTTTTGCAATCATAGAGATGCAGTTGAGAGAATTAGTAGTTTATTAAAACAAAATGATATTCCTCATGGACAATATCACGGCAAATTAGAACAAGTTGACCGTGAACTTGCCTTGGTAAAATTCAGAAACGGAAGTTATAATATTTTAATTACTACCGACTTAGCATCAAGAGGTTTGGATATTCCTACTATTGAATTTGTGGTTCATTATCAAATACCTACAACTTTAGAAACTTTCACACATCGTAACGGACGTACTGCCCGTATGCATGCCGAAGGTACTGCTTATATGATTTTGGGTGAAAAAGAATTTGTACCTGCATTTATTGAACAAGAGCCAATAGTTGAAACATTATCAAGCACTTATATCTTGCCAAAACAAGAAGCTGATTTTACAACATTGCGATTATCTCTTGGTAAAAAAGACAAAATCAACAAAATTGATATTGTTGGTTACTTGATTCAAAAAGGCGGATTAAGTAAAGAAGAAGTTGGAAAAATTGAAGTGCAAGATTTTGAAAGTTATGTTGCTGTAATTTCTTCTAAATCAAAAGAATTGATTACGACTTTAAAAATGGAGAAGATTAAGAATAAATCGGTGAAAATTATAGTTATTTAGACTTAAGACGGAAGACTTAAGACATCAGATTTTAAGTTTCTTTATTTTATAAGTAATTCATCTTATGTCTTTTATCTTAAGTCTTAAAAAAACATGAAATACAAAATAAAAAGCGAACTAGTATATGAGGTTTATGCTGATACAGCATTTTTCTTGAATATTCAAGTTGCAAAATCTAGATCGCAACATGTTATTTCTGAATTGTTTACTGTTTCAAATAACATTGTTTATAAAGAGTTTTCATTGGCAAATAATGATACACGTTTTTTGAAATTTAATGCCAAGCAAGGGCAAACTATTCAAATAAATTATCAAACCGAAGTTGAAGTTTTTTGCAAACAAATTTCAAGAAATCAATTACTTCAAGCAACAGCAATTACCGATTTAGACAATGAAGTTTTGCCCTTCATTGCACCAAGCCGACATTGTGAATCTGATAAGTTTATTAAGTTTGTTAACAAAGAATTTGGTTATTATACTTCTAATTTTGAGAAAGTATTAGCCATTAACGATTGGATTTTTAATAACATAGATTACACTCCAGGGGTAACTTCTTCAAATACATCTGCAAATGATACTTTGGTACAACGTGAAGGAGTTTGTAAGGATTTTGCACATTTAGGAATTGCATTGTGTAGGGCTTTGGATATTCCTGCGAGGTATTTTACTTCTTATACATATCAATTAGCGCCACCTGATATTCATGCTTGTTTTGAGGCTTATATTGCTGGAGAATGGATTGTTTTTGACCCAACTAAGCTGGCGCCATTAAACGGTTTGGTAAAAATTGCCAATGGAAAAGATGCCACCGAAGCTCCTGTTGCTAGTTTTTATGGAAACACTTATTGCACTCTTATGAATATTGAATGTATTGCTATTGAGCCATTTGAAGAAATTGTGTGGGATGGCGAAGTTGGTGGTATTGTTTATTGAAATTAACTTTATCAAGACCTGTCAGGTTTTTAAAACCTAACAGGTCTTGATAAAATTAATGTTCTAAAATTTCAGTTTCAACATCAATTACATCAACTAATATTGGGTCGCCTTCAACAATAGATGTTAATTGAACTTTCTTTAATTCGTTGATTAATAATGGGTCATATTTAGCCCTTACTCTAATATAGTTTTGAGTAAAACCATGCATTATGTTGTTTTCAATGTCTTCTTCAAATAAAACAGTGGTTATACTACCAATATTTTGTTCGTAAAAAGCTCTTCTTTTTTTCTCAGAAAGTATGCGTAACATAGAAGTTCTACGGTTACGTTCTGCTTGAGGAACAACACCTTCCAAGTGAATTGCTTGTGTATTTTCTCTTTCAGAATAGGTAAATACGTGCAAATAAGAAACATTTAATTCATTGATAAACTGATATGTATCTAAAAAATCTTCTTCTGTTTCGCCAGGGAAGCCAGTAATTACATCAACACCAATACAGCAATGTGGCATTCTTGATTTTATATGCGCAATTCTTTCAGCATACAATTCTCTTTGATATCGACGTCGCATCAGTTTCAAAATTTTATTTGAACCTGATTGTAATGGAATATGAAAGTGAGGTACAAATCGCTGAGAATCTGCTACAAAATCAATAGTTTCGTTGGTAAGTAAGTTTGGTTCAATAGAAGAAATTCTGAATCTATCAATACCTTCAATTACATCTAAAGCCTTGATTAAATCAATAAAACGTTCTTCACGTTTGCCGTTTTGCAAACCAAAATCTCCAATATTTACACCTGTTAAAACAACCTCTTTTGCATCTGTTTGCGCAATTTCGTGGGCTGTTTTAAGTATATTTTCAATAGTATCTGATCTACTTTCGCCTCTAGCCAATGGAATTGTACAAAAAGTACATGAATAATTACAGCCATCTTGCACCTTTAAAAATGTACGAGTTCTGTCGTTGATTGAATATGAATGATTAAAAGTTTGTGCAGTACTAACTTCTGATGCAAAGATTTTGGTTGTTTCAGGTTTAACAAAACCATCCAATAAATCAATTAATTGAAACTTTTCAGCAGCACCAAGCACAGCATCAACACCTTCAATATCAGATATTTCTTTAGGTTTTAATTGAGCGTAACAACCAATAATAGTTACATAAGCATTAGGTGAAATCTTTTTCGCTTCTTTTACAATTTTTTTACACTTTTTATCCGCATTATCAGTTACCGAACAAGTGTTGATAATAAAAATATCAGGAGTATCATTAAATTCAACTTTCTTATAGCCTTTATCTTCAAACATTCTAGAAATTGTTGAAGTTTCGGAATAGTTTAATTTACATCCGAGAGTATAAAAGGCTACTTTTTTCATTGAATTTTTAAATTAGTCTGCAATTTACAAAAAAGTGTTTATAAATGATTTAGTAATTCAAGTCAATCATTTTAAATATTGATGAAAGACTTGAATTACTAAATTTAAATTTTGTTTTATTTTAACAAACTCAACTCAGTTACAGCTAACCAAGCCATTAAACCCGGACCTAAATCTAGTGCTGATTCGTCAATATCAAAAGTAGGAGTGTGGATGGATGAAGTAATTCCTCTTTCTTCGTTTCTTGTGCCTAATCTGTAAAAACAAGCATCTGCTTTTTGTGTGTAAAATGCAAAATCTTCTGCTGCCATCCATAAATCTAAATCAACCACATTTTCAGCTCCAGCATATTCAACAGCTGCTTGTTTCATTTTTGCTGTTAATTCAGGATTGTTTTTTAAGAAAGGATATCCCTTTCTGATTTCAATTTCGCAACTACCACCCATACTTTCGGCTAAAGTAGTTGCAAGTTTTACAATTTTTTCATGTGCCTGTGCTCTCCAAACTTCATCCATTGCACGGAAAGTTCCTTCAATAAATACCTCGTTAGGGATAATGTTGGTTGCTCCATTTGCAATTACTTTTCCAAATGAAAGTACAGATGGCACTTTGGGGCTACAGTTTCTACTAATTATTTGTTGCATTGCCACAATAATGTGAGAGGCAATAAGCACAGTATCAATATTTTGTTCTGGCATTGCACCATGTCCACCTTTCCCTTTTACTGTCATGTAAATTTCGTCGGCACTAGCCATGTACATTCCTCCTCTAAACCCAACAGTTCCCGCAGGTAAAAGTGGCATCACATGCTGACCCAAAATTTTCTCAACCATTGGGTTTTCAAGTACACCTTCATTTATCATCAATGAAGCACCGCCAGGAATCAACTCTTCTCCTGGTTGAAAAATAAGTTTTATAGTACCTTCAAATTCGTCTTTCAATTGATTTAAAATTGCCGCAGTACCAAGTAATGATGATGTGTGCACATCGTGTCCGCAGGCATGCATTACACCTACATTTTTCGATTTATAAGACACATCATTAGCTTCTGTGATTGGCAAAGCGTCCATGTCAGCACGCAGAGCAATAGTTTTGCTTTCTGGATTTTTACCTTTAATCAAAGCCACCACACCTGTACCTGCTATGCCAGTTTGAGGTTCTAAACCAATTGCTTTTAATTGTTCGGTTACATAAACTGCGGTATTATATTCTTGAAACGAAAGTTCAGGATTGGCGTGTAAGTGATGCCTATGTGCTATCACTTTTGGCGTAATTTCAGCCGCAAGTGCTTTTATTTTTTCTAACATGATGAGTTGATTTGATTAAATATCCAATAATTGAATTGGAAAATATATGGTATTACTTTCTAATAATATTCACAGTTTCCTGTACCAATCTAGCATCAGGAAACTGACTTTGAATATCTTTTAAAATAGCATAAGCTTCAAGCTTTTCTTGGTAATCTCCAAACTTTACTTTGTAATCTGGTTGTTTGTAGGTTTGGTAAATATCAATGTCGCCATATTTTAAATACAAGGCTTCTTTGATTTTTTTTACTTCAACACTGCTAGCTCCTGCATAAACCTGAATTCTGTATCCTAAAGCATATTTAATATTTGCATTAAGTTGATTTACAGAGTCTAATTTAGCATTAACTTCAGCTTTAGAATCTAATTTTGGGGAAGGTTTTATGTTGTTTTTTACTTCTTTTGTTTCCTCAGGAAGTGGGGTAAAAGTATAGTTTGTAGTATATTTATCTATACTTATTGGCTTTGTTTGGGCTTGTGTGCTTACCCAAATAAATGACAGAACTATAATTAAGAAGTTTTTCATTCTCAAATATAATTATCATTTGCCAAAAAATTGTTTTAAAAGAATCAAAAATTAAAAATAATGCAATTGGGGTTGTTTGTGGGTGTTTTTAATAGCGTAAAAATTAAGCAACTTCAAACTTCATTCTTTTAAATAAAGAACAAATATTGTAAGTTTCTTCAATTCTATATTCGATATTATCCATAATCCTATTTACTAGAATTAATCCAATACCACCTTTTTTTCTTTCTTTAATTAATGAATCTATATTGTTTTCTTTGTTTGTAATAGGGTTGTAAGAAATACAATGATCCAATATATTTACTCTAATTCCATTTTCTTCTTTGATAAGAGAAATTTCGATAGAGTCTGCTAGTTTTTTCTTTTCAGCATGTAAAACTAGGTTAGCGCAAATTTCATCCACCGACAACACAATTTGATTAATTTCAATTTCTGTCAGTGGGAACTTAACTAGCTGTTCTGAAATAGTAGTTCGTACCATTTCGAGTTCATCTAGTGAAGTATTAACAGAAAAATTAATTAACGTTGTTTGCATTTCGAGCGTCATCCTCTGTGTTAAAGATTTTAATAAGTTTTTCCAAGCCGAGTAAGGCAAAAACATTTTTGACTTTCTCACTAAGACCATAAAGGCAGAAGTATGTTCCATTTTGTTTGTAGTCTTCTATGTATGACATAAATACTCCCAAACCTGCAGATGAAATATAATTGAGCTTAGCACAATTTATTAGTACAGATTTTTCCTTGTTATTTTTTGCTTCGTCTAATACTTTGTCTAATTTGATTGATGAAGATGCATCTAAATCTCCACAAATATCAATCAACAAAATATTGTCATTTCTTAGCGTTGTAATCTCAAGCATTGTTGTTACGGATTTAAACTTATTTAGGTTATGTTTTTTTTAAAAAGATGTAAGTAAATTTAATTAAATTTAATCACCATCATAGTGTAGTCATCTTCAGCGGCTCTATTGCCTGTAAATTTACTAACTTCATTTCTAATTTTTGTAATTATTTCTTCAGAGTTGCATTTAGCATTCTTATGAAACACTTCTTTAAGGTTTTCATATCCAAATTCTTCAAGCTTATTGTCTCTTGCTTCTGTTATTCCATCGGTGTATAAAAGTAGAGAATCTCCTGACTTAAATGGAATACTTACTTTTTCAACAAAATTTTCATAGTGAGCTGTTCTAATAACTCCTAATCCCATTCCTTCTTGTTCAATGAAATCAGTAGTGTCAGTTTCTGCTCTATGAAGTATTGCAGGGCAATGACCAGCCCTAGCGATTTGTAACATTTTTCTATGAAAGTCTATATGAAGTACTATTAGTGTTACAAATGAACCTTTTTCTAGGCACTTTGATAAAGCTCTGTTTGCATAGCAAAGGAAATTGTCGGGTGCTAATTCAAAATCAGCTAGAGTATGAAATACACCTTTTAATTGCGCCATATTAAATGCAGCAGACGTACTTTTTCCTGATACATCTCCAACAGCTATAGAAACCGTTTTATTATGACTTTCAACATAATCGTAATAATCACCACCAACTTCTTCGGCAGGTTCATAATAAACAGCAATGTCAATGTTTTTGTTATCGACAATTTTGGGTAATAAGCGTTGTTGCATGGTTCGTGCAACGCTTAGTTTTACTCTATTTCTTTCATTATCAAGTGCTTTATTCATTAATCTTGAATTGTGAATAGATACACTTGCTTGTGCAATATATGTTTTTATGATATCAATAATTTCTTTATCAAAACCATCTTTTACATTTTTTAATAATCCAATTGATCCAATTCTTTCTCCATTTGAATAAAGAGGAATGGTTAATAATGAGTTGAATGGGAAATATTTTAATTCTTCACCGTGTGCTACTTTTGCTAGGTTTTTTGCAAGGTAACTTTCTGAATATATTTTGATTCCTCCCTTACGTAGAGTTGTTTTAATTTTAAATACAACATCTCTAGTTACACTTTCTGTAATTAAATTAGAAATATTCCATTTTTCATCAATAATTTCTAACCAACCTGCATTGGCAGCAACAGTGTTAAAGCATGATTTGAAAAGTACATTATATATTTTCGTTTCATCCTTTTCAAGTTGAATAGTTTGCGACATTTTTTGAAAACCTAACACTTCCTCAAACTTTTGTTCAAACACAGAAGATGTTGGTAAGTTAAATAGCAATACCAAAAATGAAATTAAGCAATATAAAAAGGTGAAAATGAATATGTTTAATGAAAATAAGTTTTGGGTAATATCAATTGTATGTGCAATATTATGTTCATAATCCCAGTAAAAATCAAAGAAAATTATTGAGATTGCCATTATTAAAAATAATAATAAAATGCATTGCCATTTTTGATTAAAGTTTAAATATGGAATCCATCTTAAGTTGAACGAAATAATGATTGACCAAAATGCAAATGGTGCCGCAATCCAAATAAATATACTATTAAAGTGGCTTATTTCTAGAAAGTTAAGTAGAATTAAGCCATAAATACAAGTTTCAAAAAAAGACCAAATTTTTTGAAGACGTCGAGTTTTTTGGTATAATACCAAACGTTTAAAAACATAAAATGAATTGGCTAAAAATATAGTAGCCGAAGCTGCATTAATATTGTAAAATACACTTTTAACAATATGAGGGTTTTCAATGAGTGCATCATCAATATAACTGAATGCTAATTTGATTAATGTGATTACCAGTATACCTACTGCAGATGTTAGAAAAGTTTTCCAAAGTAGTTCTCTGAAATTTAAATGTTGTATAGTTCCAATTTCAAGTTTGAAAAATAACATTACTGAAACTAAAAAAATATTAACACAAACACTTTTTAAAACATTTGGAATATAAATAGGTAATGAAGTATCGCTCATTAGTTGAATAATTTCTATTCCACTAATTGAAATCCATGCAAGAATCGCTAAAGCAATATATCCTCTACTTATATTTTTTTTGTTATTATGCAACTTGGGGGTGTGTTAAAATTATTGGTAAAATTTAATTAATAATTAGTTATGTCATAAATTTAAAATAAAAAATTCACAAATAAATTATGTTTGGTTAAATTCCTCAATTTTACTTAAATAAAAAGGCAGAGAATTAATCCATTCTCTGCCTTAAATAAAGTAATATTTAATATTAACGAGTTGAGTAGTTTGGAGCTTCTCTTGATATTTGTACATCGTGAGGGTGGCTCTCTCTCATACCTGCGTTTGTAATTTTTACAAATTGTGCTTTTTTCAACGTTTCAATATCTCCTGCACCTACATAACCCATACCAGCTTTTAAACCTCCAACTAATTGGTAAATTACTTCAGCAGCGTGACCTTTGTAAGGTACTCTACCAACAATACCTTCAGGAACTAGTTTTTTGATATCATCTTCAGCATCTTGGAAATAACGGTCTTTTGAACCATCTTCCATTGCTTCTAATGAACCCATTCCTCTATAGTTTTTGAATTTACGTCCTTCAAAAATAATTAATTGACCTGGAGCTTCGTCGGTTCCTGCTAAAAGCGAACCAACCATAATACTACTTGCACCACCAGCAATCGCTTTTACAATATCACCACTGAATCGGATACCACCATCTGCAATGATTGGCACTCCACTACCTTCGATAGCTTTTGCAGCTTCATATACAGCACTTAATTGTGGCATACCAACACCTGCAATAATACGAGTTGTACAAATACTACCCGGACCAACACCAACTTTAATTGCATCAGCACCAGCTTCAACAAGCGCTTTGGCAGCATCGCCAGTTGCAATGTTTCCACAAATTACATCTAGTTTAGGGAATTTAGCTTTTACTGATTTCAAAGCTTCAATTACTCCTTTTGAGTGACCATGTGCAGTATCAATACTTACAACATCAACACCTGCATTATTTAAAGCTTCAACTCTATCTAATAAATCAGGAGTTACACCAACTGCAGCACCAACTCTTAGTCGTCCTAAGTGGTCTTTACAAGCATTTGGGTTGTTACGTTTTTTGATAATATCTTTATAAGTAACTAATCCTACCAATTTGCCTTTTGCATTGATAATAGGAAGTTTCTCAATTTTGTGTTCTTGAAGAATATTTTCGGCACTTTCTAAATCAACACCTTCTTGCGCTGTGATTAAGTTGGCACTTGTCATTATTTCAGTAACTGGTTTTTTTACATCCTTTTGGAAACGTAAATCTCTGTTAGTTAAAATTCCTTTTAAATTTCCTTCGTTATCAACCACTGGAATACCGCCAATTCTGTATTCTTTCATCAGTTTGATGGCATCGCCAAGAATAGCTGATTCATTTAAAGTTACAGGGTCAGTAATCATTCCACTTTGAGAACGTTTTACTTTTCTCACTTGCTCAGCTTGCTTTTCTATACTCATATTTTTATGAATAAAAGCCAAACCTCCTTCTTGAGCCATAGCAACTGCCATCTGATATTCAGAAACAGTATCCATAGCAGCAGCTACCAATGGAATGTTTAATGAAATGTTTCGAGTAAGTTGTGTGGTGGTTTTTGTATCACGAGGAAGTACTTCCGAATAAGCTGGAAGTAATAGCACGTCATCGTACGTGAGTGCTTCAAAACGGAACTTGTTATTGTCTAATGACATCGCAAAAAGATTTATGTTTGCCTTTTGCAATGCAAAGTTAGCACTTTTTGCCAATAAAAAAAGTGCAACTTATATAATAGGTTTTAATGTATGCTTATTTGAAAATGTTAAATTTTTTAAGTTCTAGAATTTCAGTGCTTTATGTGTTTTTGGTGGTGTGAACTGCCGAGATTATTGTTTTGTTATCAAATTACTTGAGTTTTTTGAAATTGAAAATATGTTTTAAAAATGAAAAAATGACCCTAATAAATTTTTTAATTATTGTTTATTGGCATTCATTTTATTTTTGAATTTTTAACTTAATTAGCAACAACTTTTATTTTAAAATAAATTAAATTGCATGTTGTAATTACTAATAGTTTATTTAAATTATTCATTATGAGTTTATTGTTTAACACAAAAATACTGAAATTTTTAATTTTTATTGGTTTAATACATCTATTAACAGGATGTACTTATCTTCACCAATCAAGCAAAAAAGATTTTAATAGTGATTTTTATAAATTGTATAACAAAAATACAAAGTCAGCACAAAAAGTATATGTACATATTTTAAATGATACTATTAAAGTGTATTCAACAACAATTGTGAATAATAAATGTATTGTTGATACAAGTATTGCAATAGAAAATATTGTTAAGTCTAGTTCCTATAAAATGAATGATTTAGTACTTAAGCAAAACTCGTTTGATATTGATTTTTTTACAACACCATTAAAGTTTAGGCCCAAACAAGGCAATGTACCTACTCAATTGAATAATACCATTTTGAATGGTGAAGTATATTTTGGATATCGCATTGATAGATTTTCTATGAAAAGTATTATTAATCCTTTAAACAAATATTCTACAAACATTAATCTTTTTGGATTTTCAATGGGTGGATTTACAGGATTGGGAAACACATTTTTATCTCCTACGAATACAAATAATATTTTGCAACAAGAATACGATGGCATAGTTTGGAGTAAAGGTATAGCTGGAAATATTGCAGTGAATAATTTTACAATAGGCTTGGCACTGGGGTTTGATAATTTGTTAGATAATAATAAAACTATCTGGATTTATGAAGGTAAGCCTTGGTATGGTTTGACTTTGGGTTTGAATTTGAATTAAGAAAGTTTGTAAAAAAAATGCCTGTCAATTTGGAAATTGTTAATTTACATCCCAATTACCTCTAATTCAACTCTTCTGTTAATAGCTTTATTTGTGTCTGAGTCGTTGGGTTTTAATCCTTGTGTTGATCCAAAACCTTTATAAAGTACTCTGTCTGATTTTAGTCCTTTGGAGGTGATATATTGACTAACTTCTTGAGCACGTTTGGTGGATAGTTTTATGTTATCCTCTTCTTTTCCAACATTATCAGTGTGACCATTAATTTGGATCTTCAAGGTTGGGTTTTTGGTTAAGATTTCAACAACTCTATCTAATTCGCTATAAGATTCTTGTTTTAATGACCATTTACCCGTTTCGAAAAACAAATTATTTAGTGTTATTTTTTGCCCAACAGCAATTGGTGCTAAAAGTAAATTTTGCTCAACTGTTGTAAAGCTTTTTTGATTTAATAAATTTAAGCTCTGTTCTACAGATAAATACCCTTCACTTTCTGCATAAAATGCATATTCTTCACCTGTTGGTAAGCTTAATGTATATTCACCAGTTGTTGGGTTTGAACTTGCATTACCAATTATTTTGCCGGTTTTTAAATTAGTATATACAATTTTAGCTTCAATTCCTTTGTTGCTGATTTTGTTTATTACTTTTCCTTTTACAATACATGAAGCTTCTGGTTTTAAACCATTTGGGAGTTTTACTTTGAAAATATCTGATAAACCTAATGAGTTTTTATCTGATACAAAATATGCATATTCACCGTTAGCAGGTATAACAAGGTTTTGATCAATTCGATTTGAATTAATAACAGGACCTATATTTATAGGTTCTGTCCAATTTTTCCAAGTATCATCTAAACGTTTACTCATGTAAATGTCAAAATCCCCATAAGATGCAAATCCTTGTGATGCAAAATATAATGTAATTCCATCAGGTGCAATAAAAGGGTAGCTTTCATTTGATGCAGTATTTATAATTTCTCCTAAATTTTCAGGTTTTGTCCATTGTCCATCTGCTTTTTTATGACTGAACCAAATATCATTTGAGCCAAAACCTTCATTTCTTTCAATACTCAATAACATTGTATTTCCTGTAGTTACAAGGCTAAATTCATTGAATTCAGATTTGTTGTAATATCCATCAATGTTTACTTTGTATGGTAAACTCCAACCTTTTCCTGATTTTTTAATAAACGACAGCCCATTTGCAGGTCTGCCCATAGCTGGAATTTGGTCATCAATTAACATTGAATTACCATCAGGTGAAATTGAATAAACATAGTTGTAACTTGCATTATTAATTGGTCTGCCCATATTAACTGCTGGTTGCCAATTTCCTTTTTCATCAATAGTTGAAACCCAAATGTCATCTTTTAATGATTCAATATTTCTTGGGTCATCTCTTCTACTAAAGTATAGTTTTTCTCCATCAGGGCTTATAAATGGCAGTAATTCAATGTACTTTGAATTCACATTTTCGCCTAAATTTTCAGGTTGATGTTTAAATTTAATAGAGTCTGGTAGGTTTACAGTAGGAACAAATGGAGTTAAATTATCAGATAAACCAATAAAATCAATTTGAATACTTCCAGTAAATGGACCTGAATGGTCAAAAACTAATTTTATTTGATTTATTGGAATACCTTTTTCAGATATTTGGATATGTTCAATTTGATTTTTTTTATCATTAAAGCTTGGTTTAAAACTTTGTGACCAAACTTCTTTGCCTTTTTCGTCAAAAGCAATAGCTTTTAATAATGATTTATTGCTTGCTTTGTTTCCAAAAATAAGTTGCAGAGCATTGATAGTTTGTTCAAATGCCACATGAATAAATTCAGCATTGGTTTTATTTAGTGGACGCCAAACAGTTTGACATTGATTTAATTGCGGAAATGCGTTTGGCTTGCCCAAAGCTTGATTAGCTGCTCCAGCTTTTATACCCCATTGTGAAGAAAATGAAATTACTTTTTTTGCCCAATAAATATTTGCCCAACAAAAATTATGTAGGAGAAAAAACGTAATTATTAAAATAAATCTTTTTGTTTCCTTAGTCATCTGCACAGCATTTTCCTTCATGAACACTTTTAATCCACTCGTTTATTTGTTCTTCTGTATTTTTGTTAATTTCTTGAAATTTAGGTTCTTGTATGCACCAATTGCAGGGGTTCCCGTCCTCATCAATTAACGAGCCTCCGCATTTTGGGCAAATATATCCGCATGTTGCCATTTGTATTTTTTATAAAAATCTAACATTTTTTTTTAAAAAACAAAAACCCAAGTAAAATATCGTCGTAAAGGTCAGTGTAGCCAAAACAAACAGAATTATTTCTTTCGGTTTTAGGTTTTGAGGATTTCGATTAAATGTGTTTTTAACATAAAATATCCTCCAACAATCTCAAGTTTCATGTAAATTTTAAATAAGATGAAAACCAACGCACAATCATCAATTATTAAATGGGGAATAGCAATGTTGTTATTCTTCGGTGTTTTAGCTGTAAATGCCCAAACAGCTAATCCTGGTTTGATTAAAGCAGCACTGACCTACAAGTATGCTTTAAATGTTGACTGGAATAATGAAGCATCAATCACAAAATACACATTTGGTGTACTTTCTAATGATGCTGAAATTATCAAAGGATTTAAGTCTTTAAATGGCAAATCTATTAAATCAAAACCATTAGCAGTAGTAGCTTTCAAAAGTGTTTCAGAATTAACCAAAGTTGATGTACTTTTTGTTGATGAAACTTTTTCAAACAATGTAAAGCAAGCATTTTCAGCTATCAAGGGGAATAATACACTTCTAGTTTCAGATAAAGCATCTGATAAACAGAGTGTAATGATTAACATGATTGAAAAAGACGGTCAGTTAAAATTCGAGGTTAACAAAAACAACATGTTTACCGAAGGTTTGAAAGTTGGACCTAAACTTTTATTACTTGGAGGTTCTGAGCTTGATGTTGCTGCTCTTTTTAATGAAACGAACTCTAATCTTGAAAAAGAGAAAGAAACTGTAAAGAATCAAATTAAAGAGTTGGCTGCTAAAGAGGCTGAGATTTCTGCAAAAAAAGCTGAGATTGAAAAACAAAAAACAGAAATAGCAAAACAACAACAAGCTATCGCTGCACAACAAGCTGAAATTGAAAAACAACAAGCCGAAATTAGAAAACAAACAGCTCACTTAAACGAATTAGAAGGTGCGGTAAAAGCACAACAAGCAGCTTTAGCTGAAAAAACTAAATTGTTAAATGAGCAAATTTCTAAAATTAAAGAACAAGAAACAGCTATTGCCGCTCAACAAGAGGAGATGAAAAAAGGTAAGGAGTTGTTAGAGAAACAAATGGCAGCAATTGAAGAAACTGAGTCAAAAATTAGAAAACAAAAACTAGTTCTTGCAGCTCAAAATGCTAACATTGCTTTGTTGAAAAACATTAACTATGTATTTGCTGTATTCTTTGTATTGATAGTTTTCTTAGCAGTATTCGTATATCGTAGTTATCAAGCTCAAAAACGATTCAATAAACAATTAGGAGAGAAAAATGCTGAGATTGAGAAGTTTGCAGCTAAATTAGAAATTGAGCAAGAATTAACCACAAACAGTATTCGATATGCGAAAACTATTCAAGATGCAATTCTTCCTCAGCATTCAAATATGGCAATGCACGTTGAAAACTTTGTAATATTCAGACCAAAAGATATTGTTGCAGGTGATTATTTCTGGTTCCATCATGTAGCAGCAGCTGGTTACGAACCTGAAAGAGTATTCATTGGAGCATTAGATTGTACAGGTCATGGTGTACCAGGTGCTTTTATGTCGATGATTGGTACAAGTATTTTAAATGAGATAGTAAAAGAGAAAAAAATATATTCACCTGCTGAAATTCTTCACTTATTAAATTACGGCGTAATGCACGCTTTAAAACAAGGTGAAAGTGACAATAATGATGGTATGGATGCTTGTTTAGTTTTAATTGAGCGTCATAAAGGACAAAAACCAAAAGTTATTTTCTGCGGAGCAAAAAGACCATTATTCTATGTAACTCCAAATAATAACGTAATTCAAGAGTTGAAAGGAGATAGAAAATCAATTGGAGGCGCAATACGTAAATTGAGAGAAGTAGAATTCAATAATCAAGAACTTGACATGGAGCCAGGAACAATGTTATACTTAACAACAGACGGTTTCATTGACCAAAATGCACCTGATAGGGTAAAATTTGGAACTCGTAAACTACATAAAGTGATTCATGAAGTAAATAAAATGTCAATTGACAACCAAAAAGTAGCTTTTGAAAAAGCGCTTGATGAACACCAAGGAACCGCTGAACAAAGAGATGATATCACTTTAATAGGTGTTAAAGTTTCTTAATTAGGTAATAAATTTAAATATTCACAAAACATAACCACTATCATAATGAGTACTCTTAAGGATTATATTGATTTCTATTCTTCTACAGGAAGTAAAGATTTACTTATCTCTTACAAAGGACCTTTTTTAGAAGATATTTTATCTAAATTAAGTGAAATTATTAGAGAAACATTTACAGGCGATCCAGTTTTAAGTAGAAAATTACTTGCTGTATTTATAGAAATGGCTCAGAATGTATATTTTTATAGTTCTGAAACAATTGATGTAGGTGAAAAGTCGTTTGGGATAGGATCAGTGATGGTTGTATCGAACGAAACAAATTATACATTTAGAACAGGAAACTATGTTCCTCTAGATTACGTAGAAGAATTAGCTGCAAGTTGTCAATTAGTAAACTCTTTAGATAGAGAAGGTTTAAGACAATTAAAAAGAGATGTTCGTACAACTAAACCAGGTGAAAGAAGTAAAGGTGCAGGAATTGGTTTGATTCAAATTGCATTAACAGCTGCTCAGCCAATAGAGTATGAATATACTCAGGTAGATGAAAAAAATGCTTTCTTTTCTTTAGGAATTAATATTAACAAATAAAACTTTAAAGTCATGGGCTTAGATAATTTAACTATACAGGGTGCATCAGATACATTCTTTACACCTACTGTAAATTTTAACGCAGAAACAGGATTTTGTGTATTAGCAGGTGAATCATATTTAGAAAATACTGTAGAGTTTTATGCTGTACTTCAAAATTGGTTGAAAGAGTTTTTTAAAACGGGTAAACCAATCAATTTTGAATTTAGATTAACTTACTATAACACATCATCTAACAAGGCTATTCTTCAGTTAATGAATTCTTTGAAAGATTATGAAAATACAGGAAAATCGGTAACTGCAACATGGCATTATGCAGAAGCAGATGATGAAATGCTAGAAGAAGCAGAAGATTACAAGCTAGATAGTGGGCTTGATCTTAAAATTATAGCAGATTTGTAATCACATAAATAGAATAAACTAACTTGGGTTTTGGATTACGTTTCCAAAACCCAAGTTTATTCAATAACGAGTAATTATTTCAAATATAGATTAACATGGCTCTTTTATCCAACCTAACTTTTAAGAAAAAAATATTCATTGTAGCTCTTATTAATGCTTTTTCATTAGCATTAATTGGTTTAAGTGTATATTTCGTACACAATGCAACCCTTTCTTTTGGACTTATTGCTTATATTTTGGTTGTTGGTATACTTAATTTTTTCTTAATTAATTCTTTTAATTCTACTGTTGCAACATTGCAAACAGTAATTAACTACAGCAAAAAGCTGGCTGAGGGTAGTTTAACAAATGTGAAATTACCAACGGAAGGAGATGAAGAAATTGTAGCTTTATCTGGTATTACTAAAGATATAAGCAAAACTTATAGTGAAATTGTTACTTTAGCTAATGAAATAGGTAACAAAAATTTTGATTTTGATTTTAAACCTAAAAGTCCGAATGATGACTTAGGTAAAGCAATGGTAAGCATGAAAGATAGCTTAAGGATCATTGCTGAAAAAGATGCACAGCAAAACTGGATAAGTGCAGGTTTAGCTAAATT
The DNA here is from genome assembly GCA_041191405.1 of Bacteroidota bacterium. GTDB lineage: Bacteria > Bacteroidota > Bacteroidia > Cytophagales > UBA9547 > JBEEOW01. The sequence continues at coordinate 12,763 of JBEEOW010000034.1, read as the reverse complement.
TAGCGATATTCTTAGGCAAGATAATCAGTCTCTAGAACAACTTTCATTCAGTATTATATCTAATTTATGTAGATATATGGATGCTAATCAAGGTGGATTATTTGTACTTGAAGACCAAGTACAGGGAAATGAATATTTAGAATTAAAAGCATACTTTGCTTATAATAAACAAAAGTTTATTGAAAAAAGAATTGATTTACAGAAAGAAGGTGACGAATATATTGTAGGTGAAGGGCTTGTTGGTCAGGCTTTTGTTGAGCGTTCAACTTTGTATTTTACTGATACTCCTGAAGATTATGTGAAAATAACTTCAGGTTTAGGCGAAGCCTTACCTCGTAATATTATTATAGTTCCTTTGAAATATAATGAGACAATAGTTGGTGTAATTGAGCTTGCCTTGTTCAGGGTGTTAAAAGAGTATGAAGTTACATTTGTTGAAAAACTAGGAGAGCAAATAGCTTCAACAATTGTTGCCGCAAATGTAAGTACTAGAACTAAAAAATTATTGGATGAATCTCAAATTCAAGCGCAAGAACTGCGTAAGAAGGAAGAAGAGATGAAACAAAACTATGAAGAGTTAACTGCAATTCAGGAGGAATTAACTCGAAATGAAAGAGAGTTAATGCAGTTAAAAGAAAACCTGGAAGATGAAGTTCGTGCTCAAACAGCTGAATTAGAAATTCAAAAAGAAGAGTTATTAAAAAATCAGCAATTAGCTGTTCAAAAAGAAAAGCAAGTTTTAGCAATTTTAAATGGAGCAGAGTCCGCAATTTTTCTTTGTACTGAAGATGATGGAATTATACAAGTTGCAAATGAAGCAACTTCAATGTTAACTGGTTACTCAATGTCCGAAATTATTGGTTTAGATTATCATAAATTTTTGACTGCTGAGAAAATAAGGATGGGACGTCCTGTGCGTTTAACCTTATTGCAAAAATCAGGAACAGAAATTAATGTAGAGGTTTTAATAAATAAAATAGGTATTGATGGAGTGAAAAATAACTTATTCTACATCTCAGATATTACTGAAATATTAAAGAAAGAGAATAAGTTTAATGATAAAATTGCAGCATTAGAAGCTGAGTTAGCAGAATTGAAAGCAACATCTGGAGGAACTCCAACACCTCCTTCAACTGATTCTCCTGAAAGTCCGGTTTAAATAAACTAAGTTTATGTAAGAAAGGTAGATTTCCTAATTGGAAAGTCTACCTTTTTTATTTACTTAGATATTAAATTAGAATATTATTTTTTTATATCCTTAAGCATTGTCAAAACAATAAAAGTCATTAAGCCTAAAACAGAAATTAAAATACTCCAAATGATAATGGTATTTTCATACCATTTTTTTATGTGATGTGGTTTTCTGTGATGAATATGATGGTGATAAGTAATTGAATCTAACTGAATGTTAGGTAAAATTCCAGGAATACTATCAGTAAAGTACGCTAAATCGTAAATTGGTGCTAATGCATTTTTGTCGCCAAATTTAAGTTTGTATGATTCGCCTTTGGTTAAGTAGGTTTTTAAATATTTAGTTTGCTGAAATGCTTGTACATCTTTGATTGATAATTCTGGATTATTTTCATTCTGAATTATCAAAACCAATTCTTTTTTATTTATTGAATGTGCTAAATCAAATGCATTTATTTGATTTGATTTTAATGTAAAATTGGTGATTGGATGAAACTCTTTTTTGTTTTTAGGTAAGTTTACATAATATCCTAAAATAGCTTCACGCTGGTAAAATTTTGGTGCAGTAAAAGTGAATTCAAGTCTATCAATGAGTTCATTTTCAGGGAAAGTGATGTTTATAAAGGTTTGTTTTGATTCGGTGTGATTAACAACTTTAAAAACTGGCGTTGGGAGTAAAGTAAATTTTCCTTCTTCAATTTTAGTATCGAAATAACCTGCTTTTATAATGTTTATTGGAGCCGAATTTGAATCAATAAAATTAATTTTGAAATATCGGTAATTACTGATTGGGAAATTAATGATGTTAAATGTATTGGGCTGACTCACATGATTATTTAAATCAAATAAATAGGCAGATTTGATTGCAAACCAATTTTTAGCATCATCACTACCGAGTACTTGTGAAAATTTAACCACATCTGCATTTTTTACTTCAACTGAAATGTTATTTATTTCTGTTTTGTTTTCATTTTTGATAATGATTGAAGTTGAACATTTAGGTACAATCTTCTTCTCTGTAATTTTATATTCTTTGAAATAGGAAGAATGATATGTTTTGCCTTCAGTTGCTAAAATATAGGGTGTTTCTACACCTTTACTGTTTAATATTCTTAAATCTGAGAAATTCTGATTTAATTTTGAAGTGACAGTAGGAGGTAAAATGATGCTATAAAAACCGTCATTTTTAACAGAATCTAATTTTGCAGAACCCGCAAAATGTTGTGCTTGTAAATAAAGGTTGCTCAGTATCAAAAAAATTAAAATATTAATTGATTTGGTATTCATGAATATTGATTTTTTTAATGAAATATACTTCTTCCAAATATGATAATATAGAAAATCCACATCTAACTTTGTTACCCAATCAAATTATACACTATAGTGTACATTTGTAAAGGAGGGGAATATCGAATGTTAGCTTTATGTTTCTTAAATTTTCAAGCCCTAGTTTATGAACTCATTTTTTGCAAATTTTGGACTTGAAAAATTCATAATTACATTTTCTCTTTCAAATACGTAGCTGTAAACGAGTTACATGATTTAACCATTTCTTCGGGTGTGCCTTCAAACACTACTAAACCGCCATTGTCTCCACTATCCGGACCAAGGTCAATAATCCAGTCTGCACATTTGATTACTTCCATGTTGTGTTCAATAATTACTACGCTGTGTCCTTGTTCTACGAGGGCATTGATTGCGTCCAATAATTTTTTTATGTCGTGAAAGTGTAAGCCGGTTGTTGGTTCGTCAAATACAAATAATATTTTTTCGTCTTTGTTGATTTCGCCTTTGGCTAAGAATGAACCAAGTTTTACTCTTTGCGCTTCACCACCTGAAAGGGTATTTGACGACTGACCTAATTTTACATAACCTAATCCAACCCTGAAAAGTGGTTCAATTTTTTCGATGATTTTTGGTTTTTCAGCAAAGAATGTAATCGCCTCTTCAACAGTTAAATTCAAAACATCAGAAATATCTAAGTCTTTGTATTTGATTTCCAGTACTTCTTGTTTGAAACGTTTTCCTTTACAGCTTTCACATTCAAGGTGAACATCCGCCATAAATTGCATTTCAATTTTGATTTCGCCTTCTCCCTGACAAGTATCGCATCTTCCTCCATCAACATTGAATGAAAAATGTGCAGGTTTATAAGCCCTTGTTTTAGCCAAAGGTTGTTCGCTATAAAGATTACGAATTAAATCATACGCTTTGATGTAAGTTACAGGATTTGAGCGAGATGATTTACCAATTGGATTTTGGTCAACAAATTCTATTCTGCTCAATGTGTTGTAGTTACCATCTAAACGGTCGTATTTTCCGGTGCTGTCTTCAATGTTGCCGGTTAGCTTTTGTAGCGATGGATATAATATTTTTTTAACTAAAGTTGATTTCCCTGAACCACTTACTCCCGTAATTACGGACAACACTTCCAATGGAAATTTAACTGTAACATTTTGTAAGTTATTTTCTCTTGCACCTACAACTTCAATAAATTTATTCCATTGACGACGGAATTTTGGAACTGGAATAGTATCAATTCCCTTTAAAAATTTGAATGTATATGATTCTTTGGCGTCGTTATTGGTAATTTGTTCTAATGTTCCTTGGTTTACTAAATGTCCACCACGAGCTCCAGCTTCCGGACCAATATCAATAATTAAATCAGCGGCACGCATTACTTCTTCTTCGTGTTCAACTACAATAACTGTATTGCCCAAATTACGAAGTTCAATCAAAACCTCAATTAATCGTTGTGTATCACGAGGATGTAAACCAATACTTGGTTCATCTAAAATATACATTGAACCTACCAATGCCGAACCAAGTGAAGTAGCTAATTTAATTCGTTGAAACTCACCTCCACTCAATGTAGAAGTTAATCTGTTTAAGTTTAAATAACCTAAACCAACTTTGTTAATATAGCCTAAACGATTTTTGATTTCAAGTACAAGTCGAGATGCAACTTGTTCTTCAAAATCAGTAAGTTGTAAATTTTCAAAATGAGTATAAAGTTGTCCCAACGGCATCAATACCATATCGGTAATTGATAAACCATTGATTTTTACATAAGATGCATCTTTTCTTAATCTAGAACCTCTACAATCGGGACAGGTAGTGCGTCCACGATATCTAGAAAGCATCACACGGTATTGAATTTGATGCGATTTCTCAGCAAGCATTTGAAAAAAATCATTCAGACCTGTAAAGTGTTTATTACCAGTCCAAAGTAATTCTTTTTCTGCATCAGTTAATTCAAAATATGGGCGGTGAATTGGAAAATCAAATCGAATACCATTAACCAAAAGAGGTTTTACATATTCCGACATTTTTTCGCCTCTCCAAGGCATAATTGCTCCCTCATAAACTGAGATTGCTTTGTTTGGAATTACTAAATCGGGGTCAATACCAAGCACATGTCCGAAACCTTCGCAGGTTTTACAAGCCCCATAAGGGTTGTTAAAACTAAATAAATTTGCAGATGGTTCTTCAAACGAAATTCCATCTAATTCAAATCTGTCTGAAAATCTAACAACCTCTTTTCCTTGTACTTGAATATTGCAAATACCTAAACCTTCGTAAAATGCAGTTTGTACCGAATCTGCCAAACGGAAACGAGCATCTTCATCTACAGAGCTAACTACAGTTCTATCAATCAAGATATTTATTTCAGAAACCGATTTTAATGTGTCTTTGTCTGCCAATAATTCTTCAACAAAAACCATTTCATCGTTTACATAAACCCTAGTAAAGCCTTTTTGTAACAATAATTCAAGTTCTTGTTCCCAGCTTCTACCTTCGTGTTTGTGTAACGGAGCAGTGATGATAATTTTTGTGCCATCTTCGTTTTTGTAAACTTCTGCACAAACCGAATCAACAGTATCTTTGCTCACTTCTTTGCCCGAAACTGGAGAAATTGTTTTTCCAATTCTTGCAAAAAGTAGTTTTAAGTAATCATAAATTTCAGTACTTGTACCCACCGTTGAGCGAGGGTTACGGGTATTTACTTTTTGTTCAATTGCAATAGCTGGCGAAATACCTTTGATGTAATCAACATCAGGTTTGCCCATACGGCCTAAAAATTGACGAGCATAAGAGTTTAAACTTTCAACATACATACGTTGCCCTTCGGTAAACAAAGTATCAAACGCCAACGACGATTTACCAGAACCAGATAAACCAGTAACAACCACCAGTTTATTGCGAGGAATGGCAACATTAATGTTTTTAAGATTATGAACCCTAGCACCTTTAATAAGAATGTATTGACGAGGATCTAGTTGTTCAAAATTATCTATTTGATTATTGTCAGTTGTCATAAAGCTAAGTCTAAAATTGCTCAACAACAAAGTTATGAAAATGTAGCATAGCGTAAGTTATTGTTGCATATTTTCGTGATATTTTTTTGAGAAAAATATGATTTTAAATTTTAATAAATAATATTGCAATTCAGTATTTAAAATTGTTGATTATGGGTTTGTTAAATAAGTTTTTTGGTAAAAAGAATAGCGAAGAAGTTGAGAAAGCACTTCCAGGACATGTTGAGAATTGGGATTTTTATTTATGTAATATTGACGATAACATTTCTTCAATTTATCTTGATTTAGGTTTACATAATATAGCTCCAATAAATAATAAGAATACAATGCTTTGGATTTCTGTTAAAATGCAAAATCCAAATGAAGCCGGACTTTCGTCAAGTGCAGAGTGTGATGTATTGGATGAAATTGAAAACTCAATTTGTAATAAGATTTTGAATATATTTGATTCAATATATATTGGTCGAATAACATCTGATAATCATAGAGATTTTAATTTTTATTTAAATGGAGATAATTTAGATTTTGAAATAGAGATTAAAAATGCGATGTCTAATTTCCCAGATTATGAATTTGCATTTGGTACACTCGAAGACGAAAACTGGGAGCATTATTTTGACTTTATGTACCCAAATCCATCTCAAATTCAATGTATGAAAAATAGAAGAGTTGTTGAGGTTTTAGAAGAAAATGGTGATGATTTAACACAACCAAGAGAAGTTGACCATTGGATATATTTTAATACAATAGAAGATAGAACTAAATATGTAGAAGAGGTTAAAAATGAAGGTTTTACTATTGTTAATGAAACCAAATTAGATGATAGAAAAGAAATGCCTTATTCTTTACAAATTTCAAGATTTGATAACGTTGATTTGAATTCTGTTAATGATTATGTATTGTATTTGTGGGCTTTGGCAGAAGAATATAATGGAGACTATGATGGTTGGGAAACTTCAATTGAGAAGTAATTTTAAAATGAAAAATCTACTAATAATTATAATGTTATTCGCTTCATTGTGTACTTATGGACAAAATTTAACTGTTTTATCTGCAAAGAAAGCTAAAATTGTAAATGGTAAATCAATAAAATCTCATTCAATTATATCAGTAACAAATGCAGTGTCAATTGATACTGGAGGCGAATTAAGTTTGAGCAAAAACACGACTTGGGTTATTCGTTTAAAATCAGGAGTTTACAATTTAGATTCATGTTATAATGTGTATAAAAACAGATTTGCTCAATCAGATAGTTTGTTCCCATTTGCGAGTAAATATTTGAATTGCAAAGTAAAGCCTGTTTGCACTACTGATTATCATGGAGATATTCAAGAATTAAGTTTTAAAAGTGGCAATATTGGTTTTAATCCAATAAAATATAATAAGGAAAATGGGATTGTTGAATTGACTTGGAGAAATCCTAATATAAATTATGCAGGCAATTATTTCGTTATTATTAAAAATGAATTCGAGGAAGTAATTGAGTATAAATTTGTGAAAAATCCTGTTCTATATTTATTGGATAAAGAATATGAATATTCCATTTTAGTAAATGTTTACTCAGATGAATTGGTTGGGAGTCTCCCTTTAAATGTAAAGTTTTAATTAACAATATTTTATGATTATAATTTGCTTTTTTATCCATGAAAATGGCAAACTTTATTTAGCCATTTTCATGGATAAAATGATTTTACTTTTGGATTAAAATATAAAAATATTAAGATTAAAGATAGAATTGAACTTATTACAAAATTGATAATCATAAAAGCAAATAAAAAAATCTTACGTCTTCAGTCTTTCATCTTCAGTCTAGCAAAAATCACCCAATAGCTTTAACAACCACATAATGGTCTGTAGCTTGTTTGCCTGAGGTACGAACAAGTCCTTTTAGTGGAGTGCAATCTGCGTAATCGCAACCGTGTGAGGCTTTTATGTAATGCTCGTCTGACTGTAAACAGTTGGTAGGGTCAAAGCCTATCCAGCCAGCACCAGGAATTAAACACTCAACCCAAGCATGCATTTTAGCAGCACCAATATAACCCATACCTTGATTTATGTATCCTGATACATAGCGAGTTGGGATTTTATTGTACCTTGCAATACTTATAAATAAATGCGAATAATCTTGACAAACACCTTTCTTTAAATGAACTACATCAATCGCTTGTGTATATACATCGGTAATGTTTGGGGTGTAGGTAAAATATTGGTGAACGTATTTGTTTAAATCAACTAAGTATTTAAAAACGTGTTCGTTAGGTGTTAATTTCGGGAACGTTTCTAAAATACTATCTGGCAAAAAAGTAAAATAACTATTTTGTAAAAATAAGTGGTTATCTATTTCAAAATCAATGCTGTGCAATGTATTGTAACAAGTAATTTCATCTAAAACATATCCTGATTTTATACCATGAATGTTTTTTTGAACTTTAACTTCCATGTCGAGTTTAAACTCCTTGAAAGATTGAGGAATTCTAAATCTGCATACTTTAAAACCAAAAATATTGGTATAATAGAATGCTGGAACATTCAATGAGTTTTTTATAACTGACTCAGAAACAAGTTGTTCTTCACTATATTCAGGCAAAATCAAGAATTCGATAATGGCTTCATTTACAAATCGTTGATAATTGTTTTCTGAATGATAGTTTAGAATATATTCCATTGTAAATTAGTAACTTAAATAGTTTTGTTCAATTGCAGATGCAATATTATAAATTTCATTTAATTGGCGAGCTATATGGTTACTAATGTCTCCATCTACTTCGTCAATGGTTGAATATTGAATTTGCGCTAGCAATTTACCTAAAATATACGCAGGAGCACCCACTGTAGTATCCGAAACGTTGGTTATTTTCTCTAAATGCCTTTTTACTTGTAATAAGTTATAAAATACTGATTTAGGAAAAACATTGTTAAATAGTAAAAATTCAAGACTGTTTCGGCGGTTTGGTACTTTTCGATAAAAACGGTGACACATATCAAACGACTCAGCACATTTCAGTAATGTACCCCATTGGTAAGCTTCGGCAGCATGTTCAATGTTGGAGTTTTCGATAAGCGAAATATCATTAAGTTTGGCAAGCATAATTCTACTTACCATAATGGCTCTTTCAATATGCATTCCCTCGCAAATCAAAGCACGTTCGTCACGATGAAAGAGGGTGTTATCAATTAAACCTTTGATAATAGCCGAATTAGAAATGATTGTTTCAACAATATTTACAAACAATTCTGGCTCAAATTCTTGATTATTAAACTCGTACAATTGATGGTATGAGGTATTGATAGCTTCCCAAAGCTCAGACGAAATAGTATCTCTTGCACCTCTAGCATTTTCTCTTGCATAATTCAATACCGAAAGCATCGAAAACCTATTTGAGTTAGCAATAGAAACATGGAAAAGTACTTCTTCGTCACGAAGGTTACAGTAATTGTTTGGCAACCAAGCCATTTCGAGCATTGAAGCCAATACTCTTTTTTTATTTATACTTGCTGGTGCATCTAATGAAGTAAGATGTTGCACTTTTGCAAATCGAGCTAAATGCTCCACTCGCTCAAGGTAACGTCCCATCCAAAATAAGCTATTTGCAATTCTTGAAAGCATTTTTTTAGTTTTTAGTTAAGAGTTCAGGGTTTAGAGTTTTCAGTATTGATTGAGAGTTTTTTTTATAAAATAAAACTATAAACTCTCAACTGTAAACTCTCAACTACTTTAATACCCACGTATCTTTTGAGCCACCGCCTTGTGATGAGTTTACAATTAAGTTCCCTTTTTTAAGAGCAACTCTTGTTAATCCACCTTTCATAACATACGATTTATCTTTTCCCATTAAGGTAAAAGTTCTTAAATCAATGTGGCGATGCTCGAATTGGTTTGTTTCTTCGATATAAGTTGGATGAACAGAAAGCGACATAATAGGCTGAGCAATAAACTTACGTCTGTTGCCTTTGATAGCAATTTTATAAGTTTCTCTTTCTTCTTTGGTGCTATTGGTTCCAATCAAAATGCCTTTTCCTCCGCATTCGTCAACAGGTTTTACAACCAGATTCTCCATATTATCAAGTACATAACTTAAGTCAGCGTCGTTTTCACAGTGATAAGTTTGTACGTTATTTAAAATTGGCTCTTCGCCAAGATAATATTTTATAATAGCTGGAATGTAAGCATAAATCGCTTTGTCGTCGGCTGCACCAGTGCCAGGAGCATTCATTAAAGTAACGTTTCCTTCACGGTAAGCACTCATAATTCCAGCAACGCCAAGCACACTTTCAGGCTTGAAAGCAAGCGGGTCAAGATAATCATCATCAACACGGCGGTAAATAACATCAACTCTGCGTGGACCATAAATAGTTTTCATGTACACAAAGTTTTTGTCAACAAATAAATCTCTACCCTCAACCAGTTGAATACCCATGTTTAGGGCTAAAAATGAATGTTCGTAATAGGCAGAATTGTAAATACCCGGACTCAAAACCACACAAACAGGCTCGTCAATACCCTCAGGAGCAACAGATTGCATGGTTGCTAATAAGTGGTCGGAATAGCCAGAAACAGATTGGATTTGATGTTGGGCAAATACTTGAGAGAAGGTTTTTTTCATGGTTTCTCTACTTGATAATGCATAACTCACCCCTGATGGGCAACGAACATTATCTTCGAGTACATAATATTGACCGTCTTTATGCTTAATTAAATCAGTACCGCTGATATGTGTGTAAATGCCTCCCGTAGGTTTAAAACCAAGCATAAATTTACTGTAAGCGCCACAACTAAAAAGTAAATCGGCAGGAACGATTTTATCTTTTAAAATTTTCTTTTCGTTGTAAATGTCATTTAAAAATAAGTTAATGGCATGATTTCTTTGTAAAACGCCTTTTTCAATATGTTCCCATTCTTTGTTTTCAATAATTCGAGGAAACATATCAAATGGGAAAATGCGTTCTTCGCCCATGCCGTTATCCGAATACACATTAAAAGTAATACCTTGGTTAAAAAATGAACGTTTTACAAATTCATTCAGTTCAAGATAATCTTTGTGGGTGTATAAACTTAGCTCTTTGAGCAACTTTTGGTAACACTCTCGTGGTACGTTTGGTTGTAAAAAAGTTTCGTCGTATAAGTTTGATAATACTGGATAATCTTGAAATAAGGTTGATAACATGGTGTTTTCAATAAGAGTACATATATACTCATTTTTTAGGCAAAAAGTTGTAAAATTGCCTTATTTCTTGGTTTTTTGGTTGAAAAATGAAGCATTTTCCTTGAAAAATGATAAAAATGGGGAATTTGGGGTTTGTTTTTTTGATTTCATTATAACCACTTAAAAACTCCATTTTTTATTGTTGCAAATTTATTTTATTGAGAATGAATTGAGTCATAATTGCCTCATAAGTAATATAAGTTCCTTTAATTTTTCTTTCTCGAACGGTATATGAGTTAATTATCATCTGTCCATCTTTGTCAATACCAATAAATGAAATATTTGATGATGCTTTTGATAAGCCATAAAGTAATAAAAACCTACCGTTTATTACTTCATAATTTTTTTTCATTTTTTTGTATTTACCATTTAAACTGTCATTCCCATATATGTTGAATTTATCTGCTGAAATTTCAAGATAGAGATCAGCGCCTTTTTCATCATAAATAATTTTCGAATCTCGATATATTTTCTTTTCAGCATATACCGCTGAATCTGTATAGATAACTTGTCTGTTGCAGGTAATTCGCCAATCTCCAAATATTTTTTTGATATCTGATATTTTTGTTAAAGTGTCAAGTTGAATATGTGGGCGGGCAGCATTTGGGCACCACCATTTTTGTATACCATTTTCCATAAATGATAATCCCATTTGTGTTCTCATGATTTCATAGCTTAAAAATTTATTGTATAGTTCAAAATCTTTATCCCAATTTTCAAATGATTGACTGGGGAAAAGGTTGCAATAATCAATTGGGAAATTCTTCATTTCCTTTTTACTATTTTCTATTTTTTTCATTGTTTCTTTAGAAATTCCACATGATATTATTGTAAGGGCAAATATTAAAACAATGAAATTGTAAATCTTACTCATTATATTATTTGTTTTTAAGTCTTTTTTTTGTTTTTAATTTAAAATGTCATGATTATCCATGATTCTAAAGGGCTCTACGGATTTGTAATGAAAAGTGGTCTTTGACTACCTTATGAAAACAAATATAATTAAATTGTGCATAAAATTATAAATTATGTCAGAAGGAGGATATAAAAAACAAAATCAAAATGCAATTCATTTTATAACTTTTTCAGTTGTTCAATGGGTTGATGCATTAACAAGACCACAATACAAAGATGTTATTGTAGATAGCTTGAAATTTTGTCAAACTCATTAAGGTTTAAATATTCATGCTTGGGTAATTATGAGTAATCATTTACATTTAATATGTTCTGCAGGGGAAAGCTTTAAATTATCAGATATTTTGAGGGATTTTAAGAAATATACATCAAGTCAGCTTTTAAAAAGTATTGAAAGTAATGTACAAGAAAGTAGAAAAGCTTGGATGTTGTGGATATTTAAACGAGCTGGTGAACAAAATATGAGAAATGAAAATTATCAATTTTGGCAACAAGACAATCATCCTATAGAATGTAGTACCAATGAAATATTAATTTCAAGAATGAAATATTTACATGAAAATCCTGTGAGAGCTGGAATTGTAAATTTTGAAGGTGATTATAAATACTCGAGTAGGATAGATTATTATTCTGATAGTAAAGGGTTGATATCAATTGTTTACCTGTAGGTTTGTTTAGTTTGTAGTCGGAGACTACAATTCATAATACATCCGTACGTAGAACGCTACGCTAACTCGGATAGGTGAGTATATCCATTATGGCTTGGCTTTCAGCCACCACGAATGCTTAGCTGTTGGTGGCAGTTATTTTATTATCGATGTAGTTCTGCATAATAATTGTCTGAAAAATATTGTTCCCAAGAACGAGTTTTGTCTTGGTCAAAATGTCCTTTTTTTGTCTGACTAAATACAATCAATGGAATTTCGTTTAATTGTCCTTCGCAAATTATATTTTTAGTTTTTAGGTCAAGCACTTTCAATATGTCTTTGTCTTTTAACATATGAAGACCTGTCTTGTCCTGAAATAGGTTTACACAAAGTAAGCATAAAATGGAAGGAAGAACAAAGGTTGTATACAGTGAAGCATTCAAACATTTAGTGTGTAAAGAGCACATCGATACAGGTTCAAGTTTGA
>JBEEOW010000033.1:0-38596 GCA_041191405.1 Bacteroidota bacterium | reverse complement strand
ATATTTTTCTCTTCCTCTTTTCTAAACCAAGAAAGCAAAATACTATGTGTTTGTTTTTTACCCACGTTTTGGGTCTGCAAAGGTACGAAGCATTTTTAAATAAACAAGCGTTTTAAAACTTATTTTTGTTTATTTTTTTTCAAAATGTCGTTTTATTATTTATTGGGAGGTGAAACACTCCTCGCTCTTTTAGCGGGATGCAAAGGTAATTACTTTTTTCGACATTACAAGTAATTAGATAAAAAAACTCCTAAATATTGCTATCTAGGAGTTCAATAATAAGATTGGCGGCGCCTTACTCTCCCAGGTATTATCCCAGTACCATCAGCGCAGTAGGGCTTAACTTCTCTGTTCGGAATGGGAAGAGGTGAACACCTACGCAATAGCCACCATTAGTTTTTTTGCTGAAACTTAAACTGTTCTTGTTTTCGTTTTAGACCAATACCTTTTGTTTTGGTGATGCAAAGGTATGATAATTTAATAGGCAAACCTAAGATTATTATAAAAAAATCAAAAAAAAGCGTAAGTCATTAATAATAAATACATAAATAGATAGAAAAAGTTTTAAACTACATATTTCTCTATCTATTAAAATAGAATAAGAAAACTGTTAACTAATTATTTTTATGTTTTTGTTCATAGAACCTACAAAAATGAACTATTTCGCAGTTTTCACATTTGGGCTTTCGGGCCAAACAAATATACCTACCATGTAAAATTAACCAATGGTGTGCTAAGGGAATTACTTTTTCAGGGAGGTTTTTTACCAAAATTTTCTCTACTTCAAGTGGAGTTTTTGATTTTTGAGGAACCAAACCTAATCTTTTTGAAACTCTAAAAACGTGAGTATCAACTGCCATAGTTGGTTTGTTAAAAACAACAGATGCTATTACATTGGCGGTTTTTCTGCCAACACCTGGAAGTTCTTGTAACTCTTTAATGTCAGAAGGTACATTACCTCCGAATTTTTCGGTAAGTAATTTTCCCATACCCAATAAATGTTTTGTTTTATTACTTGGGTACGAAACTGACTTTATATAAGGATACAATTCATCGAAATGCGAGGAAGCCAAATGTGCCGACGTAGGAAAATCTCTGAATAAAGCTGGCGTAACCATATTTATTCGCTTATCGGTACATTGAGCACTCAAAATTACTGCTACTAGCAATTCATACGGATTACTGTAATGTAATTCTGTTTCGGCATCTGGTTGTTTTTCAGCAAAATGTGCTACAAATTCTTTGTATCTATCCTTGGTAAGCATGAGTTAATTAATAATTAGTAATTAAGAATTAATAAAATATACATAATCCTTAACTTTCTTAATGTTAAATATAAGCAACTTAAATTTAACATGAAAACTAATTTAAAAACAGATTACAAACTTTTGGTTGTTTGTAAACTTGTCTTATTAATATAACTCATTACATTATCAACCACATCTTCCTTAGGCTCAAGTGGTGCAATGGTGTTTAATTTATCTTTTGTAAGCGATAAAGTTAAATATTGCTCATACAAATCATCATTTGCAATAAGCATAGCCATTGTATCGGCTTTTTCTTGTGAAGTTAAATCGTCGTAAATAAATCTAATTATTTGTTCTTCAGGAGTAAATGTTTTGTTCATAGGCTACGTTACTTTGCTCAAACTGTTTTCTTAAGTTTATTAAAGCATAACGCATTCTTCCTAAAGCTGTATTGATACTTACCCCAGTTGCTTCAGCAATTTCTTGGAAACTCATGTCGCCGTAGTGTCTCATTACTAGCACTTCACGTTGCACATCTGGTAGTTCTTGAATCATTTGTCTTAAGGAAGAATGTGTTTCTTCTTTAATTTTAAGTTGCTCAATAGATTCTTCTGCATAAGAAAAACTATTTAGCATACTCATTCCATCCTCAAGAACGATAGAAGGATAACGTTTATTGCGTCGGAAGTTATCAATTGCAATATTATGTGCCATTCTTAAAATCCATTGTAAAAATTTGCCTTCTTCGTTGTATTTTCCTAAACGAATATGGTCAACGGCTTTAATGAAACAGTCTTGTAATAAATCCTGAGCTACGTCAGCATCTTTAACAATTAGATAAATTGTGTTGTAAACTTTGGTTTTGTGCCTACGAAGAAGTGTTTCGAAAGCTTTATCATTACCGTTACGGAACTCTATTACAAGTTCTGTATCATTGATTTGAACGTTAGTCATCTGCACGAAAATTTAAATAGTCAGCGTAACGTTTAATTCATAGGCAATAATCTCGTAGTTTGTAGGTTAAATTTGAAACTTGATACAAATATACACGTTAAAGTAACCTTTGCAAATTAAATTTTTATAATAATTTCATTTTGGCATGATTTTATTTAATTATTACAACTGTAAAAACACTTAACTATTTGATTTTTAGACATAGAGATAAATTGCAAAAATTCATACATGAAGTATATAGATATTTGGATTTAAATATCTGTAAAGGCATGTTAAAAACTAAGGCTTTTTTCGTAAATTGCGGGCATGGATTCAAGCACACCCCTAATTTTATCTGAATTACGCCAAGCATCTGATGTTTTAGAAAATTTTATTAGTAAACCTCAGAATCTTGAAATGATTGAACAAGTATCAAAAATTATGATTGATGCTTTTAAGAATGGTAATAGAATTTACTCAGCAGGAAATGGTGGTTCGCATTGCGATGCTATGCATTTTGCAGAGGAACTTACTGGTCGTTATCGTGAAGATAGAAAACCATATCCTGCAATTGCTATAGCTGAGCCTGCTTATTTATCATGTACTGCAAATGATTATGGTTTCGACAGAGTGTTTTCACGTTATTTAGAGGCACACGGAGTAAAAGGAGATATTTTTTTAGCAATAAGCACAAGTGGTAATTCGGTTAACATACTTAAAGCGGCTGAAATGGCTCGCATGAAGGGCATGAAAGTGGTTGCTTTAACTGGTAACAACGGAGGAAAATTATCAGAACTAGCTGATTATGAAATTAGTGTAGCACATATTGGTTATGCTGATAGAATTCAGGAAATTCACATCAAAATTATTCATATTTTGATTTTACTTATTGAACAAGGAATGGCTTAATTGCTAAAAATATTTTAATTTACAAAGCTCTTAGAATTTCGGTTTTAAGAGCTTTTTTATTGCTTAAAAAGTTATTTCAACTCATCTAAATACTTTTGAATCACAATTTTTTCATCAAATTTAGATTCTGCGAGTTTTCTACCTTTGCTTGCCATTGATGCTAAAGTTTGTTCTGAGTTTTGAATCATTTTCAGCATTTTAGCAGCTAAATCATTAGCTGATTTTACTTCACACAAATAGCCATTTTCGTTGTCGATTACTGTTTCTTTACAACCTGGAACATTGGTAGTAATTATTGGTTTTTGTAGAGCCAAAGCTTCAATTAATGCTTTGGGAGTACCTTCTCTATAAGATGGAAGTACTACACAGTCAGCATTTTGTATAAATGGTTTTACATCTTTAGTGTGACCAAGATAGATTACAATTCCTTCTTCAATCCATTGATTTAATGTAACTTCTGGGATTCCCATATTGCTATCAAAGTCTGTGAAGCCAAGTAATTGAAATTGTGCACTTGGGAATTTTTGATGTATCAGTTTAGCAGCGTCAACAAATTCTACAATACCTTTGTCAAACAATAATCTTGCAATAACCAAAAATGTAAATGGGTCTTTTTTAGTATATTCTACAGCTTGGTATTGACTTAAATTTACACCTGAACCTGGTAAAACATCACATTTTGAGGCATTTATTAATTTTCGGTCAATAAATAATTGTTTATCGTCAGCGTTTTGGAAAAACACTTTTTTGGGGAATCTAAAAGCGAATTTATACAAACCTAAAGCGATTTTAGAAACCAAATTATCATGTAAAAAAACGGTTCCTAAACCTGATACATTATTTATAGTTGGTATTCCTGCTAGTTTTGCTGCAATTGAACCATAAATATTTGGTTTTATGGTGTATTGAAGTATGTAATCTGGCTTTTCGGATTTGTAAATTTTATAAAAATCTAGTATTAATTTAAAATCACTTAGTGGGTTTGCGCCTTTGTTTTCCATAACAATAGGCACATATTTACAACCGGCATCAATAAGTAATTGCGTTGAATCGTCGTGAGGAGCAATGGCTACAACTTGGTGTCCTTGAGCTAATAATGCTTTTACAATTCCCATTCTGAAATTGTAAATGTTCCAAGATGTATTAATTACTATTGCTATTTTCATTTTTGAATTTAATTGATTTCACTAAAAATACCAAACTATGGATACAATATTACAAAATATAGTTTTGTAATAATTTAAAAATAAGATATTTAAGAATTAATTGGTTTTGAATCTGTGTACAACATATCCGGACAAAAATCTAATTCTTCGTTCCAGCAAACAGTTCCATTTATTAATTCAACTTGATTAAAAGTTGTAATATCTTTTAAACCATGAAAAGTTTCAAATTCAAAATAAGGGTTAATATCAAATAATTTAACTTCTCCATTTGAAAAAGTTAGTTTTAAAAAATATTCAATAGTTGGCTCTACTTTAATAATAGTTGGGTTCATATTCAAATTAATATTTAATAAACGGTATCATTCCTCTAATTCCCATATCAATTATAGTATCTCCAGAGGTTGGTTCAAAATAATTGTTGTTACCATGTTCAACCCATTCTAAACTATTATTGGTTGATAATGAAACTTCTATAATTATATCTTGGGTTTCATTTCCTGTAATTGTTAAGGTTTGTGCTATAGCATTGCTATTTACAAACTGACCTGTAACCAAACATGAACCTGCAGGAATTGGAGAAGTGTTTGAAATTGGATTCACTACGGTTGTTCCGGGAGCTTGACCAGAAGTAGCAGGTATTATGTTTCCTAATAAATTGGAAGATTCAAAACCCCAATATCCTTGTGATTTATCTCCGTTTACTGTAATGGTTTGATTTTTAATTTTATAAGAGTTAATATGTGTATTATATCCAACAAAGGATGCAATAGTTCCTATTAAATCATAATCTGTACCATTATAATTATAACGATATTTGATATCATAATTTTGGTAAGCAAGTGAAACTCTAAGCCATTTGTAAGTTCCTGCTTGTACATTTTTCAAAGGCGTAGAATAAAATACTTCTCCATTTTTAGCAAATTTTGATTTATCAAAATCTATTGCATTGATAAATTTACCAGAAGAAGCCACTTCTGGAGCTTTGTATAATACTGCACCAGAACCAACAGCAGTAAAATCTGTTTGTGCCATTTCAATATAATGAGCACTCATTACATTAAATATTGGCGATTGAGCTCTATGATTAGATGGAATAGTTGATATATTCCCAAGATTATCAAGGCGAACTTGGGTTGAGTCAAATTTAAATTTAAATATTAAATTAGGACCAGAAGTTGAAGGTGTTGTATTTGTTTCTTTTTTACATGCAAAGAGACAACTGCTTAACAAAGCAAATACAATAATTTGTTTATTAATATAACAATATAAATTCTTAATATTCATTGTATAGAAGTAATTTTCTGAAAAAGAAAGTTTTGCAATTTGTAACAGCTAAATTAAAAGATATTTTTAAAAGTTGTAATGTATCAAATTAAATTAGAGGTACAAAATAATTAATATTCAAAAATAAAATAGTTATCTTTCCGATATAATATTACATAAATTGTACATTAAACCTTGAATACTTCACTTTTTATAGCCAAAAGATATTTCCTTTCTACCCAAAAAAGGAGCTTTATCAATGTCATATCTATTATTTCAATGCTTACAGTAGCAGTTGGAACTATGTCGTTGGTAGTGGTTCTTTCAGTATTTAATGGTATGGAAGATTTAATTAGAAGTTTATATGGAACTTTTGATCCAGAAATAAAAATAGTACCTGTTGAAGGTAAAGCGTTTCTGGTAAACAGTGTTTTTTTAGATAAAATAAAAAAGGTTGAAGGCGTAGACCATGTAAGCGAAATAATTGAAGACAATGCATTGCTTAGATATCAAGATAAACAAATAGTAGTTAAACTAAAAGGAGTTACCGATAATTTTAAACATCAAAACAGGATGGATTCCATGATTGTAGATGGAAACTATATTTTTAAAAGAGGCAAAATTGAGTATGCCATAATAGGCAGAGGAATTCAAAATCAAATGTCTATCAATATCCGAAATAGAATATACCCTTTACAATTATGGTATCCTAGAGTTAGTAGAAATGCATCACTCAACCCAGAAAGTGCATTTAATAGAGATATTATTTTACCTGAAGGAGTGTTTGCTATTGAAAAACAATATGACGACCATTACATTTTTGTTCCAATATCTTTTTGTGAACGATTAATGGACTACCAAGACAAACGAACTTCACTAGAAATAAAAACTGTAAAAGGTGAAAAAATCAATAAAGTAATTTCAAAAATTAAAGACGTTATTGGCGATAAGTTTAAAGTTCTGAATGCAGATGAACAACATGCATCACTTATAAAAGCGGTAAAAATTGAGAAAATATTTGTGATTCTTACTTTTGCATTGATATTAAGTGTAGCATCAATTAATATATTTTTCTCGCTGTCAATGTTAGTTATTGAAAAACAACGAGATATTGCAGTATTAATGTCAATTGGGGCAAGTAGAAAAGATATTAGAAATATATTTATTTTTGAAGGGGCACTAATAGCTTTTTCAGGAGCAATAGTTGGCTTGGTAAGTGGTTTGGGTATATGTTTAGCTCAAATTAAATATGGATTAGTTTCAATGGGAATGGAAACCTCATTAGTAGATAATTATCCAGTAAAATTAATTCCAATGGATTTTGTGATAACTGCTATTATTATAATTGTAGTTACTATGCTCGTATCAATTCCTCCTGCATTAAATGCACAAAAGTTAATTATAAAAGATAATTTAAATAAATAAATTAGAGTTTTGAGTATATAGTATTGAGTACAGAGTATACAATGAACTATTCTCTCCGTACTTTTTGCTCAGCACTCAGTACCAATATTATGAAAACTTTATATAAAAGAATCCTAACTATTTTATTAACAATTACATTAATTCCGGCATTTGCTTGCGACTGCGAAAATGCTGGAGATTTTTTGGTAGTAGCCAAAAAAACACCTGTAGTATTGGTAGTTAAGGTAAAACAATATTCAACATTTAAATTAATTCAAAACAAAAGAACACCAATTTCTATGGAAGTTGATGTAATTAAAATTTTAAAAGGTGCAGAAACTCGCTCAACAATTAAAATATGGGGTGACGATGGAAAACTTTGCAGAGTATTTTTAACTCAATTTAGGATGAACCAAACTATGGTTGTTGCCTTACAAAATGGAAATCCAAAATCAGGATTATGGGGTGAAAAACATAGTGATTATTTTATTTCAGACTGTGGACAATATTGGTGTGTTGCAGATTTAAAAACAAAAAATGCAATTGTAGGAACTGGACAAAATATGGAACAAATGAGTTTTGATGAAGTAAGCGAAAGGGTGAGATAATAATATATTTATTCAATTAAACTTTAAGTTTTATTAAAACAAAAATTATTTTTTAGGTAAAACATACCTAATTGCATTTGCTAAATAAACCCCATATGGTGTTCCTTCGGTAACAATAATTTTAAATTTAACTTTATTAAAAGGTATATTATTTTCAATAAATATTCTTCCGTTAGCAGTTTTACAACAATTTCCTTCAGTTGCAGAAATAGTATTTGATACTGGATCAAAAATAGTTTGTAGTGACATTGTTGAAAAATCCTCAGAATATGGGAATTTGTTTTTCCAAAATAAACGAGAAGAACTAGTAATATTTCGATCATTTTCTGTAATTATTTCAAAATCAGTTATTATTTCTTTACCTGATGCATCGTTATTTAAAGAGTGGAAGAAAAAGTTTGTACCAATAATTGGTTTTGAAAAGGTAATTATAATTTCAGAAATACCAGGCTCCCATGTTCTTTCGCCAATTAGTAATTGATTTTGTTTAAATATTTCAACTTGTGTTGAGGTAGCACCTTTAGAAATATAAATTTCCATTGAATCAGAATCGTCACTTGTATAATAACAATGCTTATTTGTTAGTCTAAATAAATCATTTAAAATTACACTTTCGTCTATTATTTCATTATCTAAAACTTTAAACTCAAAAGTAGATTTACATCCAATCAACACAAACAGGACTACGATAAAATATAATTTTCGGTATTTCATAACAAATAGAATTAAAATCTAAACAAAAGTAAAAATCAATATATTTTAAAAATATTATAAATTATATAAATTCAATTTTTTAACGATTAATTTACTAAAAAAGCATGTATTTATCAATTATTAATAACTAAAAAATATCAATAAAGTCATGATAATAAGCATCTTAAAAATATTTTACTATAACATAAATAACTATTGAAACAGAAAGCAATTTTTCACTCAAATTAATCGCCCTTAAAGTGATTAAAACGAAATCCCCAATTAATATAATTTTGTTTGAAATACTTTTGATTTAAAATATCCAAAATTTCAAATAATAATTATTATCATTGTAAAAATATATATTCATGCAATCAAATATAATTTCATCTGTTTTTCTACCTTTAGCATTAAGCATAATAATGTTAGGTTTAGGCTTATCTCTTACTGTTCAGGATTTTAAGCGAATATTTAGTAACCCAAAGTCAATATTGATAGGTTCACTTACACAATTAATATTATTACCAGCATTGGGATTTGGAGTTGCTGCTTTAATGTTAAATGGAAACCCTGAATTAGCGGTTGGTTTAATAATTTTAGCGATGTGCCCAGGTGGACCAACTTCAAATTTACTTACACATTTAGGTAATGGCGATACAGCATTATGTATTTCACTAACAGCAATCTCGAGCATTGTTAAAATATTTACAATACCAGTAATGGTAAATATTGCAATTCATAACTATATGGGAAATGGTAGTGCATTACATTTGGATGTTGTAAAATCAATATTAGGAATAATAACAGTTACTCTTTTACCAGCAGGTATAGGTATGTTTATAAAATCAAAATCAAATAATTTTGCAGAAAAAGCCCAAAAGCCAGTTAAAATAATGTCGGCAGTGTTTTTAGTTTTGATAATTGTAGCAGCAATTTTAAAAGAAAAATCAAATATGATTGAATTTTTTAGTGTAGCTGGTCCAGCTGCATTGGTATTAAATTTAGGAGGAATGTTGATAGGGTATTTAATACCAAAACTTGTTAATTTATCTGTAAAACAACAAATTACAATAAGCATAGAAACAAGTATTCAGAATGGAACTTTAGCGATAGCTATAGCTAGTAGTCCATTTATGTTAAATAATTCAACAATGGCAATACCTGCAGCAGTTTATAGTATAATAATGTTTATTACAGCAGGAATATTTATTTCCTTTATAAATAAAAGAAAATCAATAGAATAGGTAAAAAAGCAACCTTCAACAAGGCATTAAATATTTAAAACATAAAGCCCTACTAAATTTGTACTTTAGTAGGGCTTTATGTTTTTCTACAACTTCTTCTGTAACAAAAACATTTCATCTCTTAAGCGGGCGGCTTCAATAAAGTCCATTTCTTTGGCAGCTTTTTCCATTCGTTTTTTGGTTTGTTCTATCATTTTCTCAATTTGTGGTTTGCTCAACAAATCAATTAATGGATCGGCGGCTTGCTGTTCTATGTCGCCATAATCTGGTTCTACATAACCTTTTGCAAATGGATTTTTATTGTCAGCAGCTGTTGTTTGTGCAATTATTTCATCATGTGTTTTAATAACTGTTCTTGGGGTAATACCATGTTTTTCATTGTATTCCATTTGTACAGCTCTACGTCTGTTGGTTTCGCCAATGGCAGCCTCCATCGACATGGTTATTTTATCGGCATACATAATAACCATACCATTTTGGTTACGTGCAGCTCTACCAATTGTCTGAATCAGAGAACGTTTGTCTCTCAAAAATCCTTCTTTATCAGCATCCATAATTACCACTAGGGATACTTCTGGTAAATCCAAGCCTTCACGCAATAAGTTTACACCCACCAATACATCAAATACACCCAATCGTAATTCTCGTAATATTTCTACTCTATCAAGAGTTTTTACTTCCGAATGTAAGAAACGTGCATTGATATTTACTTTGTCGAAATATTTGGTTAACTCCTCAGCCATTCGTTTGGTAAGTGTTGTTACCAATACTCTTTCCTTACGTTGTACCCGAGCTTCAATTTCTGTTAATAAATCATCAATTTGATATTGTGTTGGACGAACATCAATAATTGGATCAAGTAAACCTGTCGGACGAATAATTTGCTCTACCACCACACCATCTGATTTTCTTAATTCATAATCCGAAGGTGTTGCCGAAACAAATACTGTTTGGTTCTGAAGCGCTTCAAATTCGTTAAATGTCAACGGACGGTTATCCATTGCCGAAGGTAATCTAAAACCATATTCCACCAAGTTTACTTTTCGGGCTCTATCACCTCCCCACATGGCTCTAATTTGCGGTATGGTTACATGAGATTCATCTATAATCATCAGGTAATCATCAGGGAAATAGTCGAGCAAACAGAACGGACGAGAACCCGGCTCTCTGCCATCAAAGTAACGTGAGTAGTTTTCAATTCCTGAACAATAACCAAGTTCTCGCATCATTTCAAGGTCGTATTCTGTTCGTTCTTGCAAACGTTTTGATTCCTCTGAGCGACCCTCTTTTTCAAACAAACGCATTTGAGCAACCATATCGTCTTGTATTTGACGAATGGCTCCATTTAAGGTTTCTTTACCAGTTACAAATAAGTTTGCAGGGAAAATGGCTATAATTTTTTCGTCTTGTATTTTTTTGCCAGATACTGGGTCAACTCGTTGAATACCTTCTACTTCATCGCCCCAAAACATAATTCTATACGCAAAATCAGCATAAGCTGGAAAAATATCCACAGTATCGCCTTTTACTCTGAAATTACCTGGTTCAAAATCGTGGGTTGTTCGGCTATACATAATATCAACCAATGAAAACAAAAACTGACTTCTGTTCAATGGCTGACCAACTTTTATACTAATTACACTTTCCTTAAAATCAGCAGGATTACCCATACCATAGATACATGATACAGAGGCTACTACAATTACATCTCTACGTCCGGATACCAATGAGGAAGTGGTATGTAAACGTAATTTTTCTATTTCTTTATTGATAGAAAGGTCTTTTTCAATATATAAACCTGAGGTTGGTAAAAAGGCTTCGGGTTGGTAATAGTCGTAATATGAAATAAAATATTCAACTGCATTATCTGGAAAAAATTTCTTTAACTCACCATACAATTGAGCTGCAAGCGTTTTATTGTGACTCAATACCAAAGCCGGATGGTTAACGCCAGCAATAACATTTGCCATAGTAAAAGTTTTACCAGTACCAGTTGCCCCTAAAAGCGTTTGCGAATTATCGCCATTTTGTAAACCCTGAATTAATTTTGCAATTGCAACTGGCTGATCACCAGATGGAGTATATTCAGATTGTAGATTGAATGACATAATGCAGTACTTCTTTAAAAAACGATTGAGCAATTTACACAATTAACCGCAATAATGCTTGTTTGTTGTAGGAATTACAGAGAAAGTATATTAGTTAAAGTGATTTATAAATTGATTTAAAGATTTTATCAACTAAACTATTCCAAACCTTTGTTTTCCAAATCTAAAACATGATTTTTATCCTAAATGCAAATTTTTAGAAACACTTTCATTATTTTTTCGGAAATTCACGGTTTATTAACAATCAATTATTAATACCTTAAGCTTGTGATTGAAAAATCTTCTTCTAAAGTTACTGTACTTGGTGCAGGATTAGTGGGCTCTATATTAGCTATTTATTTGTCGAGAAAGGGACATACTGTGCATGTATTTGAGCGTCGCCCAGATATGCGTGAGGCAAATGTAGATAGAGGTCGCTCAATAAACCTTGCCATGAGCGATAGAGGCTGGAGAGCTTTAGAAGAACTTGGTATTGATGCCGAAATAAAAGAGATTGCCTTGCCAATGTACGGACGTATGATTCACAACATTGATGGCAATACCAAATACCAAGCATACGGCAAAGAAGGTCAGGCAATATACTCTGTTTCTCGTAAAATTTTTAATGAAAAACTGGTTACCATAGCGGAAAATGAGCAAAATATAAATTTTCATTTCAACGAAAAATGTTGGGATGTAAACTTAAATAATGCCATTGCTAATTTTGAAAACACAGTTACTGGTAGTAGGCTCAATGTGCAATCAGATGTGATTTTTGGTTCGGATGGCGCATTTTCAACAGCTCGTAATGCCATGATGAAAACCGAAAGGTATAATTATGCACAAAACTATCTTGAACACGGTTATAAAGAACTAACCATCCCTGCTGATGCCAACGGAAAGCACCAACTTGAAGTAAATGCATTGCATATTTGGCCTAGAGGCAAATTTATGTTAATTGCTTTACCTAATACCGACGGAACATTTACTTGTACTTTGTTTTTGCCTTACAAAGGTGAATACTCTTTTGATGAAATTAGTAAAGACGGGAAATTGATACCATTTTTCCAAGCATATTTTCCTGATGCATTGGCATTAATGCCTAATTTACAGAAAGAATATTTAAAAAATCCTACTTCATCATTGGTTACAATATCTTGTTCGCCTTGGTGTTACGAGGATAAAGTAGCCTTAATTGGAGACGCTGCACATTGTATGGTGCCATTCTACGGACAAGGGATGAATTGCGGATTTGAAGATGTGAGAATTCTCGGAGAAATTATTGACCAAAATGATAAAAATGATTGGTTGAATATTTTGGAACAATACGAAAATTCTCGCAAACCAAATACCGATGCCATTTGTGAACTTGCACGTTTAAATTTCATAGAAATGCGTGATTTGGTGGCAGATGAAATGTTTTTATTAAGAAAGAAAATAGAAAACCTCATTCACGAGCAATATCCTGAACGTTGGACTCCATTATATACCCTTGTTACATTTAGCCACACACCTTATGCCGAAGCATTAGAAATGGGCTTAAAGCAAGATGCCATTATGAAAAAAATAATGGAAATTGAAGGCATTGAAAGCAATTGGCAAAATATTGACTACGGAAAGTATATTTAAGGAATTAAGCATTAGTAATTAAGAATTAATATTTTGTTTGACTTATTACTTAATTATTAGTTGCTTTCTGTTACCAGCGAAAAATTATCTTTACTAATGCTTCGACAAGCTCAGCAACCGTAAAGTTAATTTTTCGAGTAAACGTACTCGAAAATGTTATGCTGAGCGAAGCCGAAGTGAAAGTTTTCGCTGGAATATCTAATTAAATACAAATTAACAAACTTGTTTTTTAAATTTGTAGAATATGATAATCACTAATTCTTAATTATTCATTATTAATTAATTGTCGTGAATTACGAAATAAAACTTCCATTATTTGAGGGTCCGTTTGACCTGCTATTGTTTTTTATAGAACGAGACGAATTAGACGTGTACGATATTCCCATTTTTAAAATAACAAACGACTTTTTAGATTATATCCATCAAATGGAGGCAATGAATATTGAGCTCGCTAGTGAGTTTATTTTGGTTGCAGCTACCTTGATGAGTATTAAAGCCAAAATGCTTTTACCTCGTCCTGAATTAGATGAAAAAGGAAAAGAAATTGACCCTCGTGAAGATTTAGTAAAGCATCTTTTAGAATACAAGAAATATAAAACTGTAATTGGTGAATTAGCAAAACTTGAAGCCGACCGTTTAGCAAAAGAAAAACGAGGAAACATAGTTGCAGAACTTAAGCAACTCGCCGAAGTAAATGATGTAGAATCTGAATTACAAGATATTGATTTGTACAAACTCCTTAAGGTGTATGAAAAAGTAATCAAAAAGTTTGAATTTGAACAAAATAAGCCCATTCACAGAGTAGTTCAATACGCTTACGATTTGGATGAAGTGAAAGAAAACATTAAATCACGCTTACAAACTGAATCTAGAGTTTCATTTATTCAGCTATTTGAAGAAAATTTTGATAAAATATATATCATATTTAACTTTTTGGCGATACTCGAGCTACTTCAAATGCGAAAAATAAGTATTTCTGTTGGCGAAGGCTTTAATAACTTTTGGGTAGAACCACTTGCTAAAGAAGAACTTAACGATGAAACAAGCGTAGAAAATACAGAAAACAACGATTTACAATAAATAT
Source organism: Bacteroidota bacterium (assembly GCA_041191405.1). Lineage (GTDB taxonomy): Bacteria > Bacteroidota > Bacteroidia > Cytophagales > UBA9547 > JBEEOW01. Next base: position 24,329 of record JBEEOW010000033.1, on the reverse strand, counting down.
ATTGTTAAATTACTATTTTCTTAACACTAAGTATTTAGCTTTGCATAAAGAATAATATTACCATGAATGAAATTTTAGAATTACTAGTTAATGCAGACACTGCAATAAAAGTAGGGGGATTATACCTTATTTGTGCCATAGTATTTGCTGAAAACGGCTTATTTTTCGGCTTCTTTTTACCTGGTGATTATTTATTATTCCTAGCAGGAATGTATTGTGAATCAAAGCTTAATGTAAATATTGTAACTCTTTTAACAACTGTTACTTTATCCTCTATCATAGGATGTTTCTTTGGGTATGGTTTTGGATGGTTCTTGGGCAATAAAATTTTAAATAAAAAAGATTCCTTATTTTTCAAAAAATCATATTTAATAAAAACCAGAGCATATTTTATAAAATATGGTGGAAAAACCTTAATTGTATCTCGTTTTTTACCAGTTGTTCGAACTTTTGCACCAATTTTAGCTGGAATTATTAAAATGGATTTCAAAAAATTTACATTCTACAATGTAGTTGGTGGTATAATATGGGTATTTTCGTTGGTATTAGCTGGCTATTATTTAAGTAGAATTTTCCCTAGTTTACAACATTACGTTGAATATGTAGTTTTCTTTTTTATTGCATTAACCTCATTAGTTTTTGTAAAAGGCTACATCGAATCAAAAAAGAAGGTAAAAAATAAAATTAGAACCAAATTTGCACCTTCAAATTAATTTAAATTAAACTGGTAAACATTTCAAATTCTTTATTTTCATTTTGGTAAAGAGTTCAATAGTTCACATTCTTTCATCTAAAATAAACTTACTTCCAAAATTGCCACCATTTTTTGGGTTTTGTATTTACAAGTGCACCAATCATAAATGTTTCATCAAACATTTCTTCTAATCGAATAACAACATTATTTAGATTCATTGATTTCAAAAATACAGTTTGCATTTTATATCCAGGGTAGGATATTGTAATAAAAGCAGTGTCTAAATCTAATTTATCTAACTTTAATTTAAATTTTCCTTCTATATCTGTAGAATAGTTTTTAGAATTAAATTTTATTAATGCACCAATTATTGGTTCATTATTAACAGAATCCGAAATTGTACCTTTAATAAATCTTGGTTTATCAAAAACGGTATTTTGGGTAGAATCTGTATTTTTTGTATCGATTGGTGAAACCTCTACTTTTTCTTTATTCGTTTGTGCGACAACAAATTGCGGAATATTAATCAAAAATACACCTGCAACAATTTTATAATATTTTCTAAAAACATTTATTGATTTATCTCTCGAAATTATATCTCTATTTAATTGATTAATAGAAGTTTTAGCACAGATTTCTCCTTTACTATCTTTTAATATTTGTATTAATTCTTTGTCAGTTAAAGTTGAAAAATCCTGTACAGTTTTATTACATTTCAAACAAAATCTTCCTTGTTCATTTGCTGTCATTTCGTTCCAATTTTCAGAACAAGGTTTTTCTATATTTATTTTGTAAGTCATTGATTGTAAAATAATATTTCAATTAGCTGATATTTTTTAATTTTAACAAATCATTCATATTTTGTTTTTATTAAAAAATTATTGTTGAGTCAAAATAAGATTTCTCGTTCCTCGAAATGACAGCAAAAAGAACATTTTGTATTTCACGTTGTCAACGGTCGTAGACCGTTTACAACGTATTTAATCCTAAAATCTTACAAATCTTAATTCAGACTATCAAACAATCAAAAATCACAATAATCACGCTAATCCTAAAAATCATGGTTCAGACAACCTCAACAATAAAAACAAAAATTTTTAACTCAATTCCTATAAATAATGTATTTTTACAAGTAAATAATCATTATTTGTAGTGTCTGATATAATAAACTTACTTCCTGATTCATTAGCAAATCAAATAGCCGCTGGCGAGGTAGTACAACGTCCTGCTTCGGTAGTGAAGGAGCTGCTCGAAAACGCTATTGATGCTAAAGCTACTAAGATTCACTTGATTGTAAAGGAATCGGGCAAAGTATTAATTCAGGTTACAGACAATGGTTCGGGTATGACTAGCAACGATGCTCGTATGTGTTTTGAGCGACACGCTACCTCAAAAATCACCTGTACCGACGATTTATTTCGTATCCGAACCATGGGTTTCCGTGGTGAGGCAATGGCATCCATTGCCGCTGTGGCGCAAGTTGAACTCAAAACCCGCCGTCACGATGACGAACTAGGAACCTTACTTCGTATCGAAGGTTCGGATATCAAAACAAATGAACCAATTGCTGTTAATGTAGGTACAACGGTAGCTGTTAAAAACCTATTTTTCAATGTTCCTGCCCGACGTAATTTCTTAAAATCCAATGCAATAGAACTTTCCCATATCATTGATGAGTTTATACGTGTAGCATTGTCGTTTTCACAAGTACATTTTATATTTACCCACAATGATAGCGAATTGTACAATTTACCTTCAGGTAAATTAGCACAACGTATTGTAGGTTTATGGGGAAATTCATACAAGGAAAAACTAATTCCTCTAAAGGAAAATACTGATTACCTGAATGTTTATGGTTATTTAGGAACTCCTGATTTATCTCGCAAAAAACGTGGTGAACAATTCTTTTTCTTAAATAACCGATTCATTAAGCATCATTACCTGCATCACGCAGTGCAAGAATCTTATGAAGCATTATTACCCGCTGAAAACCATGCATTTTATGTATTGTTTTTAGAGATGGATCCATCCAAAATTGATATCAATGTACATCCAACCAAAACCGAAGTTAAGTTTGAAGATGAACGTTCAATTTATGGCATCCTCAAAGCATCCGTAAAAAAAGGCTTGGGTCAACATTTTTTAATACCAAATATTGATTTTGATATAGATGCCAATTTAATATCGCATAGAAGTATGACAGCTGCTAGTAACCATCATACTAGCAATCCTAGTGGAGATTTTACATCTAATGCACCAAAAACTTACAGTTCATCGATGAACGTAAGTCCACAAAATATATCAAATAAAAAAAATTGGGAAAAACTTTACGGCATAGGGCATGATATTGATGCCTTTGAGCGTGACACCCAACCACTTTATGAAGAAGAAGTATTGAATTCCAATACCGAACCAATGTTTACTTTACCCCAAGAAACATTGCCAATTACTTTTGAAAGTGCAATGAACAAACCCGTAGTTGATACTTTTAGTGAAAAACCAGATAATTCGGCATTAACATTTCAACTACATCAGCGATATATATTAACACAGGTAAAATCGGGCATGATGCTAATTGACCAACAAGCTGCACATGAACGCATTATGTACGAAAAATATTTAGCTCAATTAGACCAAAGCAAAGGTATTTCGCAACAATCACTCTTTCCAAGTACCATATCATTATCAACCATGGATTATGAAATACTGAAAGAAATTGAACACGAAATTTCAGCATTAGGGTTTTCAATTGGCTTTTTTTCAAACAATACCTGTGCAATAAACGGAATACCCATTGATGCCAAAGCCGGTACCGAAAAAGAATTATTAGAAGGTTTACTGGAACAATATAAACGTAATAAAAGCGAGCTTCGTATTGACACCAAAGAAAACCTTGCAAGGTCTATGGCAAAAAGAGCCAGCATAAAACATGGTACACATTTACACCAATCTGAAATCAGTTCATTGATTGACCAACTGTTTGCCTGTAAAAGTCCAACCTATGCACCAAGCGGAAACTTAACCTTTGTAATTTTAGGTTTAGATAAAATTGGCTCATTATTTCATTGATAAATAGTACTGAGTTAAAGGTATTAGATACAAAGTATTAAGAAAATTATAACTAGCTTTCCTCAGTTGGTTCAATTAAGATAATCTCATAAAAATGAACAAAATACACCTAACACCAGTAGTAAAAAACCTTTTAATAATCAATGTTGCTTTGTTTTTAATTGGGCAGGTATCAAGCAATTATAACGTAACTTTGTTCAATACTTTTGCTTTATATAATCCATTTAGCGAAAATTTTATGATTTTTCAATTAATTACTCATGCGTTTTTACATGGTTCATTATTTCATATTGCAAGTAATATGTTTGCCTTAGTATCATTTGGACCAATACTTGAAACCTTTGCTGGAGGAAAAAAATTCTTGATATACTATTTAATTTGTGCACTCGGTGGCGGATTATTGTGTTCTGGTATAGATGGTTATGAAACCTATAAATTACAATCAGAAGCCAAAACATACATTGCTAACCCAAATGCTTTGGATTTAGCTCGTTTTATGAAAGAACATACCAAAGAAGTGTATGCTGAAAACTTAGAATATTTAGAGTTCTTTGAAAAAAACGAACATAACCAAGAAACAGTTAAAAGTAGTATTGATTTTGTTAATGGTGCAGTAGAGCATAGTAAATTAGGCGTTATGATTGGAGCATCAGGGGCAATTTTTGGTTTATTAGTAGCTTTTGGATACATTTTTCCTAAACAAAAATTACAATTTTTACTATTTCCACCAATAGAAGCACAGTATAGTGTAATCATTTATGGTGCAATAGAGTTATTTTTAGGCGTTTATAAAATACCTGGGGACCCAATTTCACATTATGGTCACCTTGGTGGTTTGTTATTCGGATTAATACTATTGCTATTATTCCAAAAAAGAGGCTTAAGGAATTATTAATAAAAGAAAATATTTATATTTATTAATATCAAGAACTGATTACTGAAAACTGATTACTCAATATGGCAACTATCATTGAAGAAATAAAAGAACAGTTAAATAGACCAAACAATACACTTGTCAAATTAATAATTTTGAATGTAGCTGTATTTTTGGTGCTAGCTGTAGCAAAGGTAATTTTAACAATTAGTTCCTTTGAAAATATTTATTCTTTCATAGCATTTCAAATTGCATTACCTGCATTTTGGCTTGATACATTATATAAACCTTGGACATATTTTACTTATGCATTTTTTCATGAAGATATTTTCCATCTTCTATTCAATATGCTATTTCTATACTCATTCGGTAAATTGGTAAATGAATATTTAGGAAGTAACAGAGTACTATCAATATATATCCTTGGAGCATTATTTGGAGGAGCATTTTATGTACTTTGTTATAATCTGATACCTTATTTTGTTCCAAAAGCTTCATATTCAATATTATTAGGAGCATCGGCGTCGGTATTTGCTATTGTTATGGCGGCAGCCACATTACTTCCCGACTATTCGTTTAACTTTATGTTTATTGGACAAATAAAAATTAAATATATAGCTGCATTTTATCTTGTTTTAAGTTTTATATCAACAGTAGGGTTAAACGCTGGAGGTAATTTAGCGCATCTTGGAGGTGGTTTGTTAGGATATTTATTTATAACCCAATTACGAAAAGGGAACGATTTAGGAAAACCAGTTTATGCGGTTGTAGGTTTTATATCAAAATTGTTTTCACCAAAACCAAAATTAAGAGTAACCTATCGCAATAACGAATATAAATCACAGTCAAATACCTCTAATCCAAGTTCATCTTTGGTTGATGTTGATGATATTTTAGATAAAATTTCAAAATCAGGTTACGAATCTTTAACAAAAGAAGAGAAACAACGCTTATTTGAAGCCAGTCAAAAATAATATTGAAATCACTTTTGCATATTCCTTCAATAAATACCATTTAATAAGTATTTATAAAATTCACATAAATCTAAAGCTATATGTTACCTATCAATGAACCTGTATTAAATTATGCACCACAGTCAAAAGAAAGATTAGCATTAGAAAATGCTTTGGCTGATTGTTTGAATACTGTCAAAAACATTCCGATGTATATTGGAAATGAGCCTATTGAAACGGAGGTTTTAGGTAAAGTTGTTCGCCCAGATAAACATGAAACGGTGTTAGCACAATACCACATTGGTACTGAAGATGAAGTTCATTTGGCAATACGTTCGGCATTAAATGCAAGGGAATTGTGGAGAAGTTTAAGTACTGACGAAAGAGCTCGAATATTTTTAAAAGCTGCTGATTTAGCTGCTGGTCCGTACAGAATGAAATTGAATGCTGCAACCATGTTGGGGCAGTCGAAAAATGCATACCAAGCCGAAATTGATGCTGCTTGCGAATTAGTTGATTTTTTTAGATTCAATGTACATTTCATGCGTGAAATGGAATTGATTCAGCCAATATCAGGTGCAAATATGCTCAATTCAATGGATTATCGTCCGTTAGAAGGATTTGTATTAGCAATTACTCCATTTAATTTTACAGCTATAGCAGGTAATTTACCTGCGGCTCCAGCCATGTTGGGCAATGTTGTTGTGTGGAAACCTTCCGAAACACAATTATTGTCGGCTTCAATAGTGATGGAATTATTGATTGAAGCGGGTTTACCAGCTGGTGTTATTAATATGGTTATTGCTGACGGACCAACAGTAAGCGAAATCGCTTTAGCTCATCCTGAATTTTCGGGTTTACATTTTACAGGTAGCACCAAAGTGTTCAAACATTTATGGCAAAAAATAGCTAGCAATATTGATATCTATAAAAATTTCCCAAGAATTGTTGGTGAAACAGGCGGTAAAGATTTTGTATTGGCGCATGGTTCGGCAAATGTAAGTGAAGTAGTAACTGCCTTAGTAAGAGGTGCATTTGAATATCAGGGTCAAAAATGTTCAGCTGCAAGTAGGGCATATTTACCGGCATCGTTGTGGCAACAAATTAAAGAACAATTACTTAGCACATTGGCTCAAATTAAAATGGGCGAGGTTACTGATTTCAGTAATTTTGTAAATGCGGTTATTGACGAAAAAGCGTTTGATAGAATTACAGCTTACATTGATAGGGTAAAAGACTCAAATTTAGCTTCGATAATTGCAGGAGGAAACTATGATAAATCAAAAGGATATTTTATAGAACCAACTGTAATTCATGCCATTGATCCAATGTACGAAACCATGCAAGAAGAATTGTTTGGACCTGTTTTAACGGTGTATGTTTATTCAGATGAATATTTTGAAGATGTACTTTCATTAATTGACCAAACCTCTGCCTATGCTTTAACAGGCTGTATTTTGGCAAATGACAGATATGCTATTTCATTGGCTAATAAAAGGTTAGTAAATGCAGCAGGTAATTTTTATATCAATGACAAACCAACGGGCGCAGTAGTGGGGCAGCAACCATTTGGCGGTGCTCGTATGTCGGGCACAAATGATAAATCAGGTTCAATGCTAAATTTATTGCGTTGGGTAAATACCAGAACTGTTAAAGAAACATTTGTAACTCCTAGAGATTATAAATATCCATTTTTGGGGTAATAGTTATATAAAACTATCAATAAAAACGAAGTTGAAAAATTAAAACACTTTCGACTTCGTTCAAATTACTTTTGATTAATGTATACAATTACCAAAAGAGACAAAAAAACCTCACCAAAACAAATTGATGAGGTTTTGAATATATATTTTCTATGATAATATATTAAAACTCTATTTCTAGAATACTACTTACTGGTATATTAACAGATGCTTTTAACGAAACATAATCATCGCTTGCAGCCCAAACGGTAGTTTCTACAGCATAGAGTTGGTTATCAGCAGCAACAAAAGTTAACTTCACTTTTCCTTTGTAAGCATTACCTAAAGCTTCGGCTTTTCTTAGGTAAACAGCACGTAATTTACGTTTGTCCACTTCATCTTTTAGTACGTCTTCTTTGCTAAACTTAAACCCTGCTAAATCTTCTTTAGCAATCATTTTTACTTGGTTAGCTGCAATATCCATATCAATAATAATTTAAATTATGGTAATTAAAAATCTTTAAATGATTGATTTCAAATAATTAATAATAAATACAAATACAAACGATGTATTATTAACTACTCAATAGTTCTCCTTCTACGCAAAATCATGCCAAAAAGGTTATTATTTATGCCTGCAAATTATAAAATTTCAACGGCATACCAAGCATTATAGTGCTGGTTTTTCTCTAAAGAGATGATACCTTCCTTATTTTTAAGCTCTCCTGTGAAATCTTCAAAATCCGAATGTCCTTGCCAAGGCTCTAAACAAACAAATTTTTCAGCTCCTTTGGGTGCCCAAATTCCTAAATATGGGAAAGTGCCAAGGTACATTTGTACTCCTTTTTGTGTTTTTTGATGTAATAAACTTACTCTACGTGAATGGAATTGTTTGAAAATCAACGCATCTTTATCAAACACATATTTGTTCAAACTAATTTTTCCTCCATGATGAATTACTTGTTCTTGCTCATGTTTAATTAAACCTTTATCAAGATTAATTAACCAAGTATTTAACAACTCATTTTCAGGAAATACTACTTCATATTCTTCAAAAAGTTCGCCTTGTTGTAAAGGTGTATTAAACGCAGGGTGACCACCCAATTGAAAATACATGGTTTCATCGCCTTCGTTTACTACTTCAAAGCTAACTTTTACAACGCTGTTTTCAAGTTTGTAATCAATATAAAACGAAAATTTGAAGGGATATTTTTCCAAACTTGCTTCTGAACTTCTTAGTACAAACCTACATGAATCAGTTGTTTGCGACACCAATTCAAACTCTGCATCACGAGCAAATCCATGTTGCGTAAGTGTGAATGATTTTCCGATGTGTTTGTAAGTGTTATCAACCACTTTACCAACAATTGGGAAAAGCACTGGCGCATGTCGCCCCCAAACACTAGCATCGGCTTGCCATAAATATTCTAAACCAGCTTTTTGAATTGAACTCAGTTCAGCACCTTTAGATTTTATTTTAATTTGAAGAAATTCGTTAGCAATTGTAAACATTTTATCTTTATTATTGTGAATCTAAAATTTGAGAATACAATTATGCAAAAAATCTGCTTTGCTACCAACAATAAAAACAAGCTTAAAGAAATAAGTGCTCAATTAAAGCACAAATTTGAAATTTTGAGCTTAAATGACATAGAATGTGACGACGAATTACCAGAAACTGGCAATACCATCGAAGCAAATTCATTGCAAAAAGCACAGTATATATTTGACAAGTTTGGCATTGCTTGCTTTGCTGATGATACAGGTTTAGAAGTTGAATCATTAAATGGAGCACCTGGAGTTTACTCAGCTCGTTATGCAGGAGAAGATAACAATGCTGAAAATAACATGAATTTGTTATTGAAAAATATGGCTTCGCATCAAAATCGCAAAGCACGATTCAAAACAGTAATTACTTACATTGATGCTACAGGAGCAAAACACACTTTTGAAGGTATTTGCGAAGGTAGTATCCGTACAGAAAGAAGTGGCGAAGATGGTTTTGGTTATGACCCAATTTTTGAACCTACAGGTTACAGCATCACATTTGCAGAAATGGATTTAGCTGAAAAAAACCAAATTTCACACAGAGGTAAAGCTGTAGCTCAGCTGATGGAGTTTTTGAGGGGAGTTTAGATTATTGTTTATTAAACCACCAAGGTATTAAAAACCTTGGTGGTTTAATTTTATTATATAGTATATTTTTTGATTTACTCCGACAATCTAACTCTTGGGTCAACGGCTGCATATAAAATATCAACCATCATATTGATTAAAACAAATATTACAGCTACCAATAAAGTTGCGCCCATAACCACAGGGAAATCAAGATTATAAACAGCAGTAATTGTTACCAAACCTAAACCTTTCCAGTTGAATACCATTTCAACAAAAAATGCACCTGCTAATAACGAAGCTAACCAACCAGTTACAGCTGTAATTACAGGGTTTAAAGCATTTTTCAAAGCATGTTTATATATTACACTAAAGTTACTCAAGCCCTTTGCTCTAGCAGTTCGGATATAATCTTGTGACATAACCTCAAGCATTGAACTTCTGGTTAACTGAACCACAATTGCTAACGGACGAATCCCCAATGTAAATGCAGGTAAAATCAAGTTTTTCAATTCTAAATGACGCCCTTCTATGGCATCGTTTGTCCAAAGTTGCCCTGTAATATCCAAACCAGTATAATCAGCTAAAATATCTGCAAATAGTATGGCTGCAAAAATACTTGCCACAAATGATGGAATCGAAACACCTAATACCGAAGTAGTTACAAGAAAATGGTCAATAAATTTATTTTGATTGAGTGCAGCTGAAATTCCCATAAAAATACCGACTACAGTAGCAAATATCATAGCTGTAACTGTAAGCCAAAAAGTTCCTTCAAAGTGTTCAAATAATATTTCTGATACTTTTTTATTGGTTTGAAACGATCTTCTTAAAAATGGATATTTCAATACAAGTACCTTTTCTCCAACATGAACCATCTTAAAGTAGCCATAAGATTCTTCATTTTCAGGCGTATCTTTATGGATAGAAATAGGGGATAAATCATTGAGATACATCCCTAATTGATGTGGTAGAGGTTTATCTAAACCAAGTTCAGCAGTAATTGCATCACGGGTCGAAACGTCAGTTCTTTGTCCGGCCATCATAGCAACTGGGTCACCAGGTAATGCGTGGAATATGAAAAAAACCACAATTGCCACCCCAAGAATTACTAAAAAACCGTACGATAATCGTTTGTATATAAATTTTATCATAAGCTATTTTACTTCAATGCCTTCTTTAAAATTTCTAAACTAGGCACATCATTATGATGCCATTTTCCTCTTACGTAACCATCTTGTAAAAAGATTAGTCCAGGGTTGGCACGAACTACTGTTTTTAATACTGTTCCATCACAAAAGTAATATGGAACTGCCAATTGTAAATCGTGACGATAGTGATTTACAGTAGCTTTATCCGTAGCTGTTAACAACATGGGTGTAATTCCATTTTGTTCAGCTTGTTTTGCTAGTGCATTAATTTCTTTGATATGGTCAAGATTTGCTTTTTCAAAGAAAGGTAAAATAATCAATAATTTTTTGCCTTTAAATACTTCTTCTAATACCGAAGTATTGTCGTCAGGGTTCATTACATCAAAATCACTGATTTTAGCTGCGGTTAATTCTGGGTCAAGGGAATCTTTTACAAATCGTTCGCCATCAATAGTGTAACCGTATTTCATGCTAACAAACTCTAATTTTTCATCATAAGTTGTACTTTCAGTTATTTTTCCTGATTTATCTTTCATTAAATAGATATAATCAATTTTTAATTCAGTTGGTTTTTTAAGTGTAGGTAAATGGTTTCCTACTTTATAAAAACTAAAATCAAATAATGATAAATGTGCTAATACATAATATGCAAAAACTAAACATGCTACTGTGGTTGCGCCTACAATTGTATCGCCAATTTTCAAACTTAATAAATCAGGTAATTCGTTCTTTTGGAAATAGATAAATAGAATTAATACAGTTAACACAATATCTTTCCAGAAAGATGTCCAAGGTTTTAATTTTAAGAAATCTCCAAAACAACCACAATGTGTAACTTTATTAAAATATGCAGAATAAAAAGTTAGGAATGTAAAGAAAACAATAATACCAATTAATAGCCAAACAGTTATTTTGATTCGATAATTAATAAGTAAAGCTACACCTAAAATAATTTCTAAACTGCACATTAGCACCGATAAATAAAGGCTAAATGGTACAAAGTTTAAGAAAAACGAGGAATGCTCTGCAAAAACTTCAAAGTACTCTTCAAGTTTGTAAGCAGTACCCCAAGGGTCGTTCAATTTTATAAAACCTGAAAATATAAACAAACCACCAACTAATATTTTGGCGGCTAACAATAGATATTTTGATGCGTTTTTCATAAATAATTAATAATAAGTAATTAATAATTAATGGATTGGTATGTTTATTACTGAATAGTCTAGCGAAAACTAACACATCGACAAGCTCAGTGACCATTTTTGAGTAATATTTACTCGAAAAATTGACTTTACGGTTGCTGAGCCTGTCTAAGCATAAGTAAAGTCAATTTTTCGCTGAAAATACTTTAGACTATTTTCAATTTATATTTTAACCAATACCTAACAGGTTTTAAAAACCTGTCAGGTATTGATAACGTTTATTCTCCTTTAAAATTGGATAAAATCAAAGCAAATACAGAATAATTAATCATATCTTGATAATTTGCAGATACACCTTCTGAAACTAAGGTATGACCTTTTAAATCTTCTATTTGTTTGGTTCTCAATATTTTCATTAATATAATATCAGTGATTGAGCTTACACGCATTTCTCTCCAAACTTCACCATAATCATGGTTTTTGTTTAGCAACAGATTAAATGTACTTTCAGCATAATGCTGATACATGGTTGAAACTCTTTCAACTGGAATTTCAAGTTCAGCATTTCCTTCATTAATCAATTCAATTTGCATTAAAGCTATCAAACAATAATTGATTATGGCTACAAACTCATCATTTGGATCTTCATCAACCAATTGTACACCCTTTTCTTGGATACTTCTGATGCGTTTTGCTTTGATAAAAATTTGGTCAGTAATTGATGGTAATCTTAAAATTCTCCAAGCCGTTCCATAGTCGTGTGTTTTTTGTAAAAACAAATTTCTACAGTAATCTATGATGTTATTATATTGGCTTGTAGTTAAGTTTTCCATGGTAATTACATTTATAACCCGAAAATTAAATTAAATTGTTTGAATTGACATTGATTTACCTGTTTTTTTTATTAATTATGGTATAAAATACACCGAATAATATGAATTTAGGGTGGAATGATGTATTGATAAACAAATGAATGTTGTTAAACGCAAAACCAGTTTATTAAAAAATACTTTAGTAACAATTGATTTAACTTTTAAAATATGATTCAAGAGACAAATTATAGACGAATATTGGGCTGGATAATTTTTATCTTTATTATAACAATTCCTTTTCAGATTTTTTTATTCATATTATATTTAGACATTGCTACTTCAAGACTACATTTATATGATTACGAATCTGTTTATAAAAACGGTTATTATCCCAATTGGGATATTTTTTTAAAAATAATACTTTCTGTACTATCTTTATTATTAGTTTATTCAATAAGAAAAACTAGTAAAAGGTTTTTAAATTTTATAGCTATTGGAATAGTATATATATTATTTTGGATATTTATTCCACGTTTTCTCGCAAATATTAATCTCTATGTAAATTGTAATTTTGGTGAACAAACAAGAGTTAATATAGAAGGCATTGTGATTGGGAAAGAAAAACATGATGCTTATAGAGGAAATTATTTTAAATATTATTTAAATGTTAAAGGGAAAAAGATTGTCTTTGAAACTTCAAGAATATTTTATAAAAAGTTTAATATCTCTGATACATTAAGGCTAAATATGACCAAGGGTTCTAAAGGCATCATTTATAAGAGATTTAAGCCTTATGTTAATGGTTATAGCAAAGATGATTTTGAGAAAAGAGACTTCTTTAATTTCTAAAGTTATTTTTTAGTTCAAACAATATATTTCTTTGAATTGACATTGATTTACCTGTTTTTTTTATTAATTATGGTGTAAAATACACCGAATAGAATGAAAGAGGCTTGGAAAGACGTTTTGATAAACACAAAATTGTCGTTAAATGTAAGTGGCAAGGCAATGTTAATGGAGCAACCATTGGTAATGGGCATTTTAAATGTTACCCCTGATTCGTTTTCGGATGGTGGTAATTACTTAAGTGTTGAAGCCGCTGTTGAACATGCCTCTCAAATGCTTGCTGATGGTGCAGACATTATTGATATTGGTGGTTGTAGCTCTCGCCCCAATGCTGAGGAAATTTCTACTGAAACAGAATTAGAAAGAGTAATTCCTGTTATCAAAGCTTTAAAAGCTGAAAATCCTCATGTTGTAATTTCAATTGATACTTACAGAGCCGAAGTGGCAAAACAAGCAGTGCTTGCAGGTGCTGGTATTATAAATGATATTTCAGCTGGTGATATTGACACTGATATGTTTGAAACTGTGGCAGATTTGCAAGTGCCATATATTTTAACGCATATCAAAGGTACACCCAAAAACATGCAAGAACAAACAGATTATCAACAGTTTGAACTTGAAGTAACAGATAAATTAGCGAAGAAAATACATCAGCTTAAAAACCTTGGCGTAAAGGATATTATCATTGATCCGGGTTTTGGATTTGCAAAAAACTTAGACCAAAATTTTGTACTTTTGCGTAACTTGCCATTGTTACAAATATTTGAATTGCCTATTTTGGTGGGCGTTTCTCGTAAATCTATGATTTATAAATATTTGGATATTACTCCCGCTGAATCTTTAAACGGCAGTTCTGCGTTACATATGTTAGCCCTGCAAAATGGAGCCAATATTTTACGTGTTCACGACGTTAAAGAAGCATCAGAGGTTGTGGCTTTATTCAATAAATATAAACAGACTGAGCTTTAGTACTGGGTATAAAGTACTGAGTACTGAGAAATCATTTTCAATCAATTATAAATTAATTTGCTAAATATAATCCTTCATATTTCATCATTGCCACTTATGGTGCTTCTAACCAAAATCGGTTTCTTAGAAATCCGTTGGGTTGATGTTGTGGATATATGTTTGGTAACATTTTTATTATTTCAGGTTTATAAATTAATTCAAGGTAGTGTAGCTAGTCGTGTTTTTATAGGTATTTTAATGCTGTACTTGTTTTATCAGGTGGTTAAAGCATTTGAAATGGAACTGATGACTGCTATTTTGGGTCAGTTTATGGGCGTAGGTGTAATTGCAGCATTGATATTATTTCAACAAGAAATCCGAAAGTTTTTATTGATAATTGGTAAAACCTCATTTGTAAGTACTGTATTGGGAAAAGGGTTTTCGTGGTCAAAAGAAATTCCAGAGTATGATTTAACACCAATCATTGAGGCTACTCGTCAGCTATCAGCTACCAAAACTGGAGCTTTAATTGTTTTTGCAAAAAGCTCTGAATTAAAGTTTTATGCCGAAACAGGAGATATTCTTGATGCTTTAATTAACAAATCATTGATACTTTCAATATTTGAAAAAAATAGCCCAATGCACGATGGTGCGATGATTATTGCAGGCGGACGAATAAAAGCAGCTCGTTGTATTTTGCCAGTTTCTGATAATGACGAATTACCAAACCATTTTGGTTTACGACACCGTTCGGCACTTGGTATTGCCGAAGTTACAGATGCTATTGTTTTAATCGTTTCAGAAGAAACAGGTAAAATTGCTATCGCTCACAACGGAGACATTTTTTCTAACCTACAAATCAGCGACTTAACTGAAAAGTTACATTACTTTTTATTCGAAGAAATTATTGAAAGAGAACCTTTGGTGGAGGAGAAGTAGGATAAAGTTTTAGAAAATGAATAAAAATGGATATAGCTTTATAAATAATACGGATTTATCTTTCTCATTTGTGAGTAAAGGTAAACAAGGTGAAATTTTAAAAGTTGTAGTTTTTCAAGAAATAGGTGAGAATATTTTCAATATTGCTTTACTTGATTATTTAGCGGATGAGAATAAATATTCAGACATGGTTAGATCAGATAATGGTGATATGAAAAAAGTTTTAATCACAGTTATGAATATATTACTTGACTTTCTTCAAAATAATCCACAATGTATTTTATATTTGGAGGGAAATACACGAACTAAAAGATTGCTTTACAATAGAATTATAAACAATAATTACCAAGACATAAAAAAATCACTTGTAATTATTAGAGAAAATAATGATAATCAAGAAAATTTTGTTCAAGGGAATTTTTACAATTCCTTTTATGTTGCACTACAAACATTATAAATTATGGCTATCAACAATAGATTAATTTTAACACCTGAATTACTAAAAAAAATAGGTGAAGAAGCTCCTAAATCAACCATTGCTTTAGAAAAATTAGAAAGAGCAAAAGCTAACTTTCTTAGAAATAAAAACCAATTAGAAATTTTATTAGGTAGAAAATTATAATCATTTTTTTACGGTTGACAAGGTCTTTGGACCGTTGTCAACGTGAAGTAATTAAGAAAAAACATTAATTTTGGTATGCTAAATTTGTTATGAAACCCTTTCTTCTACTCCTATTACCCTTTTTAACATTTTATTCTTGTACTTGGAAACATGAGGCTAGAACTGAAATTTTATTAATTGATACAATCGGACTAGAAAAACCATACAAAAAATCTGTTATTGAATTAACAAAATCATTGATTTTAAATAAAATCAACATTAAAGATTATGTTAATCTTGATTCAAATCAATATAAAACAATAACTTATCTAAATATTGGGTATATATTTTCAAAAAACCAACAACATGCAATAGCTGGATTTCTAAAAAATGATACAACATTTATAATCAAATTATTTGTTAAAAATAACAACAACTGGAAATCAATTTTTACAGATAGCATAAATGATTATTATGCTTGGAAGCAAGATGATATAAAATTAGAAGATATTAATAACGATAAATTACCTGATATACAAGTAACTAAAAATGTTGCATTTACAGGTATAGGTTGTTTTAAATCAGCTTGGGTATGGCACAAAAATACATTGGTAAAAGTCAATAATTTTGATGAAATAGATAATCCTGTATATGATAAAAGTAAAAATGTAATTTATTCTGTTTCGTCATCAGGTGGAGGAGCATTTCTAAATTTTTCAACTTTTAAATTAATTGATTATAAGACTATTAAAATCGAATCAAACTATTGTGGTTTAGAAATTCAAGATGATAATATTGTAAAATGTAAAATAGTAACCACTGATAACAAGAGCTTTCTTGTTGATAAAAAAGAAGCCTTTAAATATGTTCCAGTTAAAGATTCTGCTTGGGTGAAACAAATGTATAATAATTAGTAATTACAATTGGGTGGACAATATTACTTGGGAAGGATTGATTTATAAGGAGATAATGCTTGAATAAATATATTATGAATTTTACGTTGTCAACGGTCATCGACCTTGACAAGCGTATTTTAAATTTTACGGTTGACAAGGTCTTAGGACCGTTGTCAACGTGGGGAGTGTAATCAAGAAAAATGTCAAACCTAAATATATTTTAACTCAATTAATTTTTTTCATACCAAGCATTCACAATACATTTTTTACTATATTCGAAGCTTGATTCTATTGCAATCAATTATCAAAAAGAATTATCCATTAAATCATTTTTAACTTATTAGCTATAAATGGTTTAAATAAACGTTTACATATTATGTTACAAACATCTTTCATAAGAGAAAACCTTGATTTAACGATAGCTGGTTTACAAAAAAAATATTTTGCTAACGCTGAGTCTGTAGTTAACGAAATTATTAGCATTGATGATAATCGTAAACAAGTACAAGTTGAACTTGATAATACGCTTGCAGAGGCGAACCAATTAGCTAAAGAAATTGGTGCTCTAATGAAAAGTGGTAACAAAGAACAAGCTGAAGAAGCTAAAAATAGAACTTCGGTACTTAAAGCCCTTTCTAAAGATTTACAGGAAAAATATACTTCGCTCGACGAACAATTAACAAACTTACTTTTAACATTACCTAACTTACCACACGAATCAGTACCTGCTGGTAAAACTCCTGAGGAAAATGAAGTTGTGTTTGTAGTTGATTCAATTCCAACATTGCACGAAGGTGCACAACCTCACTGGGATTTAATTAAACAACATGACATTGTTGACTTTGAACTTGGTAACAAAATTACAGGTGCAGGTTTTCCAGTTTATAAAGGCAAAGGTGCTCGTTTACAGAGAGCTATGATTAACTTTTTCCTTGACCAAGCTGTAGAAGCGGGTTACATGGAAGTACAACCTCCTATTTTGGTAAACAAAGATTCGGGCTATGCAACTGGGCAATTACCTGATAAGGACGGACAAATGTATTTTGCTACTGAAGACGAATTGTATTTAATTCCTACAGCTGAAGTGCCAATTACAAACATTTACCGTGATGTTTTATTGAAAGAAACTGATTTGCCAATCAAAAATGCTGGTTATACACCTTGTTTCCGTAGAGAAGCTGGTTCATGGGGAGCGCATGTGCGTGGTTTAAATCGCTTGCATCAATTTGATAAAGTTGAAATTGTGCAAATTACCTTACCAGAAAACTCGTATGAGGCATTACAAGGTATGCGTGACCATGTTGAAAACTTATTGAAAAAATTAGAACTACCTTACCGTATTTTAAGACTTTGCGGTGGAGATATGTCGTTCACCTCAGCATTAACCTTTGATTTTGAAGTATATTCAGCTGCGCAACAACGTTGGTTAGAGGTGAGTTCGGTAAGTAATTTTGAAACTTATCAAGCAAATCGATTAAAATTAAGATACAAAACCAAAGAAGGTAAATCAAAATTGTTACATACTTTGAATGGTTCGGCATTGGCATTGCCACGTATTTTGGCTGCTATTTTAGAGAATAACCAACAAGCTGACGGAAGTATTAAGATTCCAAAAGTATTGCAAGGATATACAAATTTTGATACAATTTAGTACCAGAAAATATTAAACCAAGTAATTCAAATAGCTTAATTGAATTACTTGGTTTAACTAAAATTGATATTTATTTTTTGATAGGTGAAATTTAAACTTACTCAACATCCACTTCTAAATCACACGATTGATTGTTATCCAGCACTTTATAAATTTTTCCAACAATTGACGCATCCCAACCTCTACGGTTACTGAGTACTATTATGGTTGCTTTGTCGCAAAGACGACGGGCAAAATAAGGGCTAAAGCCATGCCACAATCCTGCATGAAAAACCACCTTGCTGTCATCATCCAAAATGTGGGTTCTCCAACCAAACCCATAATTACGTTTTCCTTTAAATTCAGTATTTGCAGGAGTGTAAGCATCTTCAAGGGTTGAAAGCTTCACAATTTTTCCAGAATATAATCCTTGGTCCCATTTGTATAAATCTTCAATACACGAAAAAACACCTTTGTCGCCTACTATACCATCTTGATAATCATAGCCTGAAGGAAATCCATTAGATAAATGCCCCGTTACAATATCTTTACGTTTATTTATTTCATCATAAGTGAAAACAAAGCTATTTGTCATTCCTAAAGGCTTAAAAATTTCACTTTCAACAAAGTTTTTAAAGGTTTTTTTACTTAATTTTTCAACAATTGCAGCCAATATTGCATAGCCAGTATTTGAATAATCATGTCGGCGATTGGGATTAAAATTGATACCCGGACGCTTAACACACATTAAATCAATCAGACCTTGATTAGTAAGTGGAGTTCTACGATCAGTAATATGATCACAAAACCACATATATTCACTTAAGCCCGAACGGTGACTCAATAACATTCGAATTGTAATATTTTTATAAGGAAAATGTGGATAAAACTTTTCAATTTTATCATCATAACTTAGTAAACCCCTTTCTTTTAATTTTAAAATGCTCACTGCTGTAAATTGCTTAGAAACAGAGGCTAATTGAAAAATGGACGCTTCGTGAAGTTTAGTTTTTTGTCGAATATTAGCATAACCAAATGCACCCTTAAATAAAATAGCACCTTCTTGTGCAACTAAAATAGTACCATTAAAGCGAGCTTTATCTAATATTTGTTTAATAGCTTCAGTTTTAGATTTTCCATTTGAATTTTTGTATTCATTTGAAGAAGTATCTAAAGTAAATTCAATATAATTGAAGTTATTTGTACTGTTATCAATATCCTTTTTTTTATTACAAGATACTAAAAAACAAATACTTATTAATAAAATTAAATGGCAAACAATTTTAATCATTATTCTTTATATTTCCCGACACCCCACCAGATACTATTAGTTTCATCACATCAGCAGCTGAAATATGATTGATAAATTCGATATTATTTCGGGGAATAAGCATTAATTCACCACTAAAATTATAACTATGTGGGAAATATACACCCATTAGTTTGTTTTCTGGATCAAGTTCGGTACCTAGATTTTCAATAGTAACGAAGCCAAGTTTGTAGGTATTTTCGCTTAATTTAGCCATTACAGGTCTGTCGAATTTTTTGTCGTCACCCACAAAGGCACCTACTAAATCCTTGATAGAGTTGTAGATAATACTTGTTAATGGAATACGAGTTAAAGTTTTGTCAATCAACTTTAGTAAAGGTTGAATAACAATTGTGTTAGCTAAAAACCCTAAAAATGTGATACTTACCAATAATGCCAAAATACCCAAACCTGGTTTTTTGATAGGTAATAAACCGTCAACCCATTCCAATACTGAATACAGAACCCAAATAGTAAGCACAAGTGGAGCACTCACTAATAAGCCTTGCAAAAAATATTTGACTAATGATTTGGTAATTGAGTTTGACTTCATTTTTCAAAAATACATTTTTTAGGTTGAAGAAAAAATTTTGTTTTTAAAGTTAACCTCTAACTATTAATGGAATTTTCTTTATTCTCTTCTATCGCTTACAGTTCGAGAAATTATTGAAGAGCTTTTTACTTTTGATGTTGAAATTATGAGAACCAAATATAAAAAATAATTTTCCTTTGTTCGAGATGCTCTGTACTAACATCTCGAACAAAGGAAAATTAAGTTAATAATAAGCTAATTGATATATTTATAATGTCTTATTCTTTTACCAATTTGATCACTTTGCCATTTACATTTACAAAGTAAACACCATTAGCAAGACTTGAGATATTGATTGTTTCGTTTGTTGAGTTAATTAATGTACTAAAAACCAATTCTCCCATTATGTTTTGAATACTTATTGTTCCCGAAGCATTCTGTAAAGTGAAAACACCATTTGTAGGATTTGGGAAAATATGAACTGCTAAATTATTATTGTTTTCTTCTAAGCCCGTAGTACAGTTTAACAAATAAATTGCATTATCTTCTTTAAACCAATTTTTTTTGGATTCTGCCTGATTAACGTTACTTACTTGAATACAAGATAATAATGGGTTTATTGTACAATTTAAACTAGATAAATTAGTTGTTCCAACTAAGTTTAAATTACTTAGGTTATTGTTAAAACAAAACAACTCAGTTAAACTTGCCATTCCGTTAACATCTAAACTAGTTAAATTATTATTTTGACAATTTATTTTAATTAAACTTGTTAATCCACTTATTGTTAGGCTTGTTAGTTTATTATCATAACAAATTAAATTAGTTAAACTTGTAAGTCCACTACAATTCAAACTTACAAGTTTATTGTTGATACAATCTAAATCTTTTAAATTTGTTAACCCACTCACATTTAGACTTGTAAGATTATTTCCAGCACAATTCAAAGTAGTTAAATTAGTCAAACCACTTACATCAAGACTTGTTAAAGCATTTAAATTGCAATTTAAGGTGGTTAATTTAGTTAAACCACTCACATTAAGGCTAGTAAGTGGACTTCCAAAAGTATTTAAAATAGTCAATTCTGTTAATCCACTACAATCCAAGCTAGTTAAAGAGTTGTTTCTACCACAATTTAATTCCTTTAAATTAGTTAATGTACTTACATTTATACTAGCTAAATCATTTCCACTACAATTCAATTTTGTTAAGCTTGTAAAATCCTCTATACCAGTAAAGTCAGCTATAGCTAAATCAGATACATCTAAATTTGTAAGTCCACTGATATTAGACGTATTTACATAATTATCTACTACATTGTCATAACCAAGTGTAATCAACCCATTTTCAAAATTATCATCTGGTACATAAGTAAACTTAGGAGTCACACAAGCTATTGAATAGCTAGCTAATGCATCTTTTTTCCAATTTGCATTTGCATCGGCAACCGCTACATCGTTTACTTGTATACACGCCAAAGAGGGATTTTCAGTACAATCGAAAGTAGATAAACTATTTAAGCCACTTAAATTTAGAGAGGTAAGAGAATTTTTAAAACATAAAAAAGTGTTTAAATTAGTTAAACCACTCACATTGGCACTTTTAAGATTATTATTTGTACAGTCCAAATAAGTTATATTAGTTAAACCAGACACATCTAAACTTTCAATTGCATTAAAACTACAATCAATAAAAGTTAAATTTGTCAAATTTTTTAAGTTCAAACTAGTGATATTATTCCCATAACAAAACAAATATTGCAAATTGGTAAAGTCCTGAATACCAGTAAGGTCAGCTATTGATTTATATCCAATATTTAAAGAAGTCATCCAATTGACACTTGCAGTATTCACATAGTTATCTAACACATTGTCGTAGCCTTTGTCAATAAAATATTGTTCAAAGTTATCGTCTGGAATATATGTATTTTGGGCGTTTAAGGTCACACTTCCCATACCCAATAGCACTGTAGCTATTACTTTTAGTAGTTGTTTTTTCACTTTATGTTTGTTTAGATTTTTGTAAAAATAAATAAATACTTCATACTTTCTAAAATAATATAATTTGAAAAAGTTGGTAGTACTAATAAATTAAAAGAATTCTAAATTTTATTGAGCAAAAAGTTGAATTTCTTTAATCAAGATTGATGGTTTTCCGCCCAGCGAACTGTCTGCAAGTATTTTAGAAATAACTTAAAGGGCTAAAAATATAGTCAAAGACTACAATTCATAATACATTCGTAGAGCCCTTCAGAACTCAACGGATAGTAAGGAAAGAGCGGACAGTTCCTACCCAAATGCCAAAATTATTAGCATAATAATACAGCCTAAAATCAATAATATTGATTTGTAAAAACGTAAATCATTTTCTTTTATCATTTTAATTGTAAGTTTTATTAGAATAAATGATAACAATATCAACACTATACAACTTATGACATAAAGGTACATATTTAACTTATTAAATTTTATCATCGATGTTGGTCTTACTACGTATTACAACGAACAAGCCAAACCATATTTTACCCAAAACTAATTCAAAACCCCACAATTTTTCACCAAACAAGCACAAAATTTCAATTCGATAAATAAAATGTTGAAAAAAATTTCGAGAATTTATTATATTTGTGATTCCAAGTTTTTAAAACAACGATATGCAGGTTTACAGTACCAATCATAAATCGGAAAATGCAGGTCTTGAAGAGGCTATTTTCAGAGGCTTACCTTCTGACAACGGTTTATATATGCCAACTTCAATTGGCACATTCTCAGATGATTTTTTTGCTAAAATAGATAAACTGTCATTTAGAGAAATTTCATACGAAGTAGCTAAAAAGCTAGTTGGCGATTCTATTCCTAATAGTGTTTTAAGAGAAATTATTGAAGGAGCTGTAAATTTTGATGCACCACTTGTTCAAGTTGAAGATGATACTTATTGTTTAGAGCTTTTCCATGGTCCATCGCATGCTTTCAAAGATTTTGGAGCACGTTTCATGGCTAGAGTAATGAGTCATTATTTACAAAAATCTCAAAAAGAAATTAATATTCTTGTGGCTACTTCTGGTGATACAGGAGGAGCTGTTGCTTTAGGTTTCTTAAATCAACCAGGAATTAATGTAACTATATTATACCCATCTGGTGGCGTTAGTAATTTGCAAGAAAAACAATTAACTACATTAGGTGGCAATATTCAAGCAATTGAAATTAAAGGAACATTTGATGATTGTCAGAAATTAGTTAAACAAGCATTCCTTGACGCTGAATTAAGCAAAAAGAAAAATTTATCTTCAGCTAATTCAATCAACATTGCTCGCTTAATTCCACAATCTTTCTACTATTTTTATGCTTATTCAAAATTAAAAGCAAAAAACAAACCTTTGGTATTCTCTGTTCCTAGTGGAAACTTTGGAAACCTAACTGCTGGTTTATTTGCTAAAAGAATGGGCTTACCTGTGGAGAAATTTGTAGCATCAACCAATGCAAATGATATTGTACCATCTTATATTCAAACAGGTACATTCTCTCCTCGTCCGTCGGTGGCAACACTTTCAAATGCTATGGACGTTGGAAATCCATCAAACTTTGCACGTATGCAAGCTTTGAGCGAAAACAATTTAGAAAAATTCAGAGAAGATGTAGCAGGTTATAGTTTCACAGATGATGAAACAAGAGCTGCATTGGCTTCGGTGTTTGAAAAAACAAAATATATCATGTGCCCACACACAGCTGTGGCTTATTTGGGATTAAAGAAATATACTGCTACTTTAGATAAGAAGGTTAGTGGCGTATTCTTGGGTACAGCTCACCCAGCTAAGTTTATGGATGTGATTGACGAAAATATTTCCAAACAGATTGTATTGCCAGCTTCATTGAAGGCGGCAATGAGCAAGGAAAAGAAGTCAATAGTTATGGCACCCGATTTTAGGTTATTGAAAGATTATTTACTAAAATAATCAAAAAATACATCAAAAAAGAGGCTGCCAACATAAGGAAGCCTCTTTTTTTTGCCCATGTCCCGTCCTGAATTAGGTTGTCACATAGATAACTTATACTATGGAAAATATTGTTACTCAATTAAAAAGACGAAGTCAACGAGATTATAGTCATTCTTTTAAACTTCAAGTTGTTTCAGAAATA
>JBEEOW010000032.1:0-39141 GCA_041191405.1 Bacteroidota bacterium | reverse complement strand
TAAAGGATTAAAAATCCTTAGATACGGCTTCTGGATTGCAAATCCAGAAGAGCACGAAATTCATTGTTTTATAATTGTTGGTCATAAGACCAACAATGGCGGAAAATGTTTTTGCTTATCTATATTACTTGTTGATCATAAGACCAACAAGGGCGGAAATATACCCTCTTGATGAAGATATACTTGGGTAGTATCTTGTGCTTGCATTTCTATTTTATCTTTTAATGTCATTTTTTTTGCCCTAAATAAATCAAATATAAAATAAATCAATCCTTGAGGCAACGAACAGAAAAGCCGTGCGCCTTAAAGTTGCTGAAACGGAAAACGCCACGGAGGCCTGTGCCCAGGCCGCGGTAACTAGCAGTGGTAGCACCCGCAGCAGAAGACGACCACCAGTCGCCGTAAGACGTGCGACTGACGAACGTACCATCGGTATCGCGGTAACCTGCTAAAAGCCCAGAGAACCCAGAATTATTTGTACCACTAGACACAGCCGAAGATAAATCATAATCCACATCTCCCGAAGTTCTCCAACCAGTAGCTTGCTGGTCAGTAGTATTCATCCCTAGTGTATTTTCTAAATACATCCACTCACAATCGCTTGGTATATGCCAACCCGATGGACAAATACCTTGAGCTCTTTCTGTAGTACTATTATTCATAGCTGCTTTCCATTGATATAACAAACCTTCATTGCTAAAGGAGCCTCCTGAATAAACACCACTCCAACCAACATCTGTACTATTTACCCAAGTTGGTACAGGATTAAAATTACTTGGTGTAGTATTCATATTATAACGCATCCAACATTGTCCACCAATATCAACAATTGCTTGTGTAGTGCTTGTATTAGCCATACCACTTGTAGTTGCTCCTGTCCAATTATATTCTGTACCTAAAGTAGTTGATACATTATTATTAATAGTAGCTCCGCTAACAGAACTACAAGGAGTTGCTGAGATGGTAGCTCCAGTACAAGTTGCATTACCAGGAATACTTCCACCTGCTGCCGTTACCGTAATAGTTCCCGTAGCATTTACGCTACCACAACCGCCTGTTAATGGTATGCTGTAATTAAATGTTCCGCTTGCAGTAGGTGTACCACTAATGGTAATGGTATTGCTTGCCCATGCTGCTGTAACCCCTGCTGGTAATCCTGTGGCTGCTCCTATTCCTGTAGCTCCAGTAGTAGTATGCGTAATAGCAGTTAAAGCAGTATTTACATTTAAAGTTGGCGTGCTGGATGCTGTACCAGCTGTATTAGCTGCTGTTACCGTAATGGTTCCCGTTGCATTTACAATTCCACAACCACCTGTTAAAGGAATACTATAATTAAATGTACCAGTTGCAGTTGGCGTACCACTAATGGTAATGGTATTACTTGCCCATGCTGCTGTAACGCCTGCTGGTAATCCTGTGGCTGTTCCTATTCCTGTAGCACCAGTTGTGGTATGTGTAATATTGGTTAAAGCTGTATTAACACAAAGTGTTGGCGTGCTAGATGCCGCACCTGCGGTATTGGCTGCTGTTACCGTAATGGTTCCTGTAGCATTTACACTTCCACATCCGCCTGTTAAAGGAATACTATAATTAAAGGTACCATTGGCAGTTGGAGTTCCGCTAATAGTGATGGTATTACTAGCCCAAGCTGCTGTAACACCTGCTGGTAAGCCTGTTGCTGCTCCAATGCCTGTAGCTCCAGTGGTAGTATGCGTAATATTGGTTAAAGCAGTATTGATACAAAGTGTTGGCGTACTGGATGCCGCACCAGCTGTGTTGGCTGCCGTTACGGTTATGGTTCCTGTAGCATTTACACTTCCGCATCCGCCTGTTAAGGGTATGCTGTAAGCAAAAGTACCACTTGCTGTTGGAGTTCCGCTTATTGTTATCGTATTGCTTGCCCAAACTGCTTTTACGCCTGCTGGTAAGCCATTGGCTCCAGCAACATCATTATTCGAGATTCCTGTTGCTCCAGTAGTAGTATGCGTAATATTGGTTAAAGCAGTATTAATACAAAGTGTTGGCGTGCTGGATGCCGCACCTGCGGTATTGGCTGCATTTACAGTAATAGATTTTGTAGCTGTTGTTGTACCAAATGAACCTCCACTGGTGGTTAAGGTTAAGGTGATACTTCCAGACTCTGATGCACCTGCTGTATAAGTTGCTGTAGATGGATTTGTAGCGTTTGTCCATGTTCCCGCTCCACCTGTCCAAGTTCCCCCAGTAGCACTTCCGCCTACAGAACCACCCATAGCGGCAGATGTTTCACTTTGACATATTGCGGATAAAGCTGCACCTGCACTTGCCGTTGGAGATACCCCCGAAGTAAAAAACTCTATCACTTGCCAATTGGCACCATCGCTAATTAAAGTAATGGAGTATTGATAGGGTTGTAAGGCATAAGTTAATGCACCATCAATTGTTTCGGAACCATTCCCATCAATGGTAATTACATCACTTTGAGCATCTATATTTTTAATACGGTACACTCTACCTGTATTTGCTGCAGCAGCAGGAAGTGTAACCGTATAAGGTCCGTTGTTACATAAAACCACATGGTAGGTATCATCTAAAGTGGTGGCACTGGTAATAGTGTTTACTTTAAAACCTAAACTCCCTTGTATTTCCAAGGAACTTTTAGGATCGGTAGTACCAATCCCTACTTGGGCATAAGCTGTAAAGCTAGTTAATAAGCTTATTATAAATAGCTTAAGTATTTTTTTTATTAGTGAGTTAATCATTATATTTTATTAATAAAGATTAGAAATCGAAGGGGTTCGCACAAAACCTTCATTTAATGTTGTTAATCAATTTGTTAAGCTATATTTTGCACCACGTAAGAGCAAAATGGGTAACCCAATTTACGTAAAATTTACTAATTAGCCAACTATTAAGGCTGATTGAGCTAAATTATGTACGTAATAGCTTGGTACTGTGTTACCCTCAAGCTTTCCCACTCCGTTAGCCATTATGCTGACTAACTGTTTAATGGTACTATTTGCTTCGTCTAATTTCTCTTTGAAGTAATCAAGTTCTTTTTTAAGTTCTTCATACATCTGTGTGGATATATGGGTTACTTCTTGGCTTGGTTTGTCTTCTTCTTTTTCGATAGGTTTTTGAGCTATGTCACTAACTCTTATACCTTCGTATTCATCAGAACCTACAATTTCTATTAATGGTACATTGTAAAATTCTGCAAATTTTTTTAAGACTAAAATGTCAGGTATTATAGTACCTTTTTCGTAGCCATAAATTGCTTGTACAGTTTTACCTAATTTATCTGCAACAAGTTTTGCTGAAACTTTCCTCCCATTTACGTTCCTGAGAGAAAATAATTTTTGCCCTATGTTGTTCATTTTTAGTATTTTATATTTTTATATTAAATTGAACTTTAAAATATGTATAAATTTACTTGTTTAAATGAAAGTAAACTTTAATATTTGCACCACAGTAGTTCACTGAAATACTTCACTGAACTAATTCAGTGAACAAATATACAAAGAGTATGCCAATATTGAAACAAAACTTTTAAAATATTGAAGGTTTGTTTTAAAAATTGATAAAATAATAAAATTATGGCTGTTTTTAACAAAACCGAAAAACAACAAAAGATTGAAAATCTTAGAAGTAGGGTGGCTTTTGCAAAGCAATATTTACCCAAAAAGAACTATAAATCAATGTTTGTGGCATTTGACCCAGCTTGTAATTCTATTGAATTTAACTCTAAAATTTCAACAGTTTTACTGCTTCGCTCTACTGATGAGCGAATTACAGAAATGATTGAAGCTATTGCAATGTTTAATCTTACTAATTCCAGTACAGAATGTTAGAATCTCCTATTTATATGTGTACGTTTTTAGAAAAAAGCAAATTCTTATGTGATAAAGCTTTTGCAATTGAACTAAGAAAAAATCAAATGAAACTATGTTTTGCTAAAAACTTGAAATCTAATTTTAAAGATTTGGCTTTGAGTAGATTGTCTATAAATCAATTAAGTAACTAAGCTATGGATTTTGAATTGTTATTGAAGTTTTATAGCGAATATAAGCATCCTGATAAAGCTGAATGTTTGGTTTCAAAGGATCGTTTAAAGCTTATTGTTAAAACAAAGGAGATTACTGAGCTTGAAAAGCGTTTTTTGGCAATTTATTTTAAAATGTCAATTGCTGAATTTGAAAAGAATTTTAAAACTAAAGTTTTAAATTTTGAAAGTTTTATTTTAAAATATCATGCAGCATGAGTGAAAATATAAGAAATATAATCCGTGAAGAATTGGCTCCGATATTGGCAATAGCAAAGAAACTTAATAATGTTGAAAAACAATATTATTCAGTAACAGAAGCAAGTGAGCTAACAGGCTTTTCAAGACAAAAGATAAGAGATTCAATTGATGCTGGTTTGATTAAAGCTAAAAAGGTTGGCCCAAAGGGATGCAAAAACATGATTTCAAAAGAAGAACTAAATAAATTTAGTAAACAATAGAAAATATCCCCATACGAATATAAGCAAGCGGCTTATGATTCGAGGTAATAATTATTTTTTGATTAACCTCTATATAAAATAATTATTCCTACCAGTTACCTACACCTTCGTTGGTGTTATGGGGGCAAAACAAACAGAGAGAAGTAGCATTATCAATGTGGTTGCGAGGTATGAAAACGGATTGATTGATAATGCGAAAATGTTTGTTAAAGATGTCGCTTGAGCTTAGGTGTTGTGAACAGCCGCTAGTCAGATAAGTTGAAACGCCCATTAACCTGAGAGGGTTTCCCTTGAAATTTGTAAATCAATTAAAGTATAATGGAAGATTTAAGTATTGATTCTGAAATTAATAATGTACCAATTAAGAAAAAAAGAGGTGCTTTACCAAAACAAAACCTTGATTATGTTCTATTTCCAATAGCTCACTCAAAATATAGAAAACTTCTTATTGCAAAATTTGGTGCAATTGGGGTCGGTATTTTTGATGAATTAAGAATACAAATTGGTGGTAATAGGGAAGGTGGATATTTCATTCATTTCGATACTGATGATTTTGAATTATTAGCAAGTAATTTAAAAATTGAAAAGGATTTCTTACAAAATTGGTTTGAATTCTGTTTAGACAAATCAATTTTTTCTAAAGAATTGTACGAAAAATACAAAATTATTACTTCTAGTGAAACGCAAGAAAACTGGATTTTGGCAGCAAGAGAAAGGAAAGGTTTTTTAGAAGGGATAATTGAAGATTATATGCTTGTTGATTACACTGATGCATTAGGATATAATCAAAAAAGATACCCATTAAAACGAAAAGAAATAGAAATTACTACTAATGAAATTTCTATAAATATTACTGGTACTTCAGAAACTAAAATTAATTATAATTAATAAATCACAATTATATGGCAGTTATCCAAAAAAACCTTTTTGAAGGTAAGAATCTACAACCTCATGAGATTATTGATAATCTCGAAGCAATGGCTTACGACAAAACTGTGAAAACTTTCACAATGGAGTTTGACCAAGAAGAAAAGGCTCAAACCAAAGAGCAATACTTTGAAGCCCTATCACAATTAGATGCACTTGAAAGTGAATTTGAATCTCAGAAATTACTTTATGCAAGTAAAAAGAAAACTTTAAATCTTGAACTTCAAAAAGCAAAAGTTGAAATTAAAAATTCAGGTTTTGAAACTACTGAAGATGTGTATATGATTGATGACCAAGAAAACAACATCATGAACTTTGTTGACAAACGAGGAAATGTGATTGAAACTCGTCCTTTGTACAGAAAGGAAAAGCAACTTAGTATGAAATTTAGTGCTGCAGCAAACTCTTAATCTAAATATATCATGTCAAACGAATTAGACGACAAAATCAACGAAGCTCCTGGAGAAGCTATTGGAGAAAAATTAAAAAATGTAATTGGTGCAATTATTGAATTTGAAAAATCTAATAATACCAAAGAACTTGTAATTAGAACTGGAAATGCTCCTGATTTACTAAAAGAGCAAGCTCCTTTAAATCTTGAACTTAAAGGTTCTATTTATGCTCCAGCTGAATATGCAAAACACAGAGCTAACACAATTGATGCAAGTCACTCTTATGTTGAAGTGAGTGAAAATCAAAACTTTATTAGGCTTGTTGTAAATGACCGTGACCCTGTAAACAAAGCAACTGTAGTTGGTACATTAACTGAACACGCAGAAGCTCGCCTATTTGGTTTTAATGAAGATGCTTCGCATACCATTCAAAACTTAAGGGATAAGTTTAAAAAGCTACGCCACTATTTTGCATCTCAACAAGAGTTTATTGATTTAATGGCAAAGCTAAATAGTTTCAACGCTAAAATTGAAACTATTCAAAAAGATGTTAAAAACGAACAAAATGGTAGTACATCTACAGCATTAGAAAAGAAAATCAATTCTGAAGGTGCTGATATTACATATTCATTCAAGGTTAAGGTTAGACTATTCCAGGACGTTGAAAGAAAAGTATTACTTGTAGAACTTTATCCTATTGTTTCTGCTGACCAAGTTAAATTCCAAATTGCTTGTGTAGAAGTTTACGAAGTAATCGAAAATTTGAAATTTGAGTTGTTTGAAAAAACACTTGCAGATATTCCTTCTATTCCTGTCTTTAATGTTTAGTTTAAATGAATGTTTTAGTTGAAGGGCATACATACGAATTGCCCAATTTTGAAAACACAAATTCTCCTGGACAAATCCTACAATTTATCCACAAAGAACATCAAGGAAATGGTGAATTAAAAACCATTAATGATGGAACTACTACAGAGGAAGTAATCAAAGTTTTAATAAACAGATTAAATAGCCTTCAAGCTAAATTTCCTTGCAGAGAAAATGCAATTTCTATT
Organism: Bacteroidota bacterium; assembly: GCA_041191405.1. Lineage (GTDB taxonomy): Bacteria > Bacteroidota > Bacteroidia > Cytophagales > UBA9547 > JBEEOW01. The sequence continues at coordinate 32,285 of JBEEOW010000032.1, read as the reverse complement.
ACCAAATTAGATGAAGCTTTGCTTTGGTTAAATAAACGAACCGAAGATAGAAAAGCTAGAAATGTTGAAGGAAAACATATAGCCTAATCATCTAAAAATCCCACACACCAAGGTCGCTTAAGTAAAGCACAACATTACTCCAAATGTTGAGATGAAAGTTCATGCCTTTTTCTTGGTGCAAATTGAAATTGTAACCTACTGTTTATCATTTTGTTATTATGAATTTATTTCAAAAACTATTTCTAATTACATCTGTGCCAATTGTAATTATTTACACCTCAGAATTGATTTTTGAGGGGTTTTCATGGCGAACATTTGGAGCTGTAGTAATTCAATTGATTTGTTGTTTACAACATTTTGAAGTACGCTATTATCGCCAACAAATCAAATCATTGAATTTTAAAATTAACCACTTCTATCATGGTAAATAGTGTTGAAAGTTTGCACAAACAAATTGGTGATTTGGATGCTAAAATTGACCGATTACAGCGAAATATCAGAGATAATGAGTTTCAGGTATACCAAGCACAAATTGAACGCTTAGAAGCTCAAAAAAGCCTTATACGATTACAAAGAGAAGCACGCCATGAGAGAAGTTAAATTGAAAGCCAAAAAGAAAGGTGCAGCATTCAAACAACACTTGCAATACATTTCAATTTCAATCATGGATAACATGAGCCGAAAGCTTTTAAGAAGTAGGTTCGGTCTTGTAGGGATTGGTTTTTACGATGAATTGCGTGTGCGTATGGGGGCAAATACTGATGGAGGTTATTTTATTCCATACGAAAAGAAACGCTTGTTTTTGCTCGCAGATGAGCTTAGAATTGACGAAAGTGCAATTACAGGAATGCTCGAATTTATGTTTGAAGAAGATATTCTGAGCAAAGAAAAGGCTAACAAATTTGGCATTTTAACTTGTGAAGAAGCACAGCAAAATTGGGTGGTTTGTGCTAAAGAAAGGAAGTTATTCCAGGAGGGAATTGTTGAAGAATATATGCTGATTGATGTTCAAGATGCTGTTTTGTATAATGCTAAAAAGTTTGGAATTAGTACAGAAAATGAAGAAAGCGAAGTTGATACAATTGAGCAAAATTTTGATGCAAAAATATTAAATGTGCCTGTTAATTCAATTAATGTGCCTCATAATTCAATTAACGATACTTTTAATTCAATTAAAACTACAAAAAACGAGGTAAAAGAAAAGAAAAGAAATATAAATAAAATAAAAGAAGAAAAAGGAAAAGAAAAAAAGAGAAAATTTCTATTGACTATCGTCAATATTAAAAATGCTTTTACTGATTTGGTTTTGGAAAAATCGGTTAAACTTCAAAATTTTTCTTTTAAAAAATATTTTGAAAACAATGCCAATATGACTGATTCTGTTTCATCAAAAGGAAAAGAAAAAAAAGTTGCGGCAAAAAAAGAAAAGCATCCTTGTAGGGATAAGCTTGTTTACATATATGAAACCCAAGGAACAACCTACGCAAACAACAAAGAAGACAATTTCGCAATTAACTCGCTGATTAAGTGGTTTGAAAAGGAGTGTCGCAAAAATAGAAACTATGCTGATGATGAAATTGATATTTTACATAGAGATATATGTAATTATTATCAAGATATTATAAATCAGAGGTTTAAATTAAGTGAGTTTCTGCAAAAAAGCCTGTATTCCTTCACTTTTACAATGAAAAAGATTTCTGCTATTGTACTTGAGTTGAGAAATGCAAACCGAAAAGAACTGGAAGGAAAAGGAACTCAACCAATTTCAAGAGTTGAAGCTTTGAATCAACAAAATAGAAATATTTACAATCGAATTATAGCAAAACATCAAAATGCAGGTACACAACCACAATTCTAAAGATTATTACCCAATCAAATTTGATAAGGTAATAGCAAATGAAGCTGAAAACGGTTTGAAAATCATTAAGCATGAAGATAACCAAACTCCAGCAATTCATAAAAACGGATCATTGCTACCACACATTACTGAAGTGCATACACCTGGAACTGGTGTAATGCAAGTGACTAGAGAAACTCGAATGTTACTTGACATGATGCAAAATTCCCCACGAATTGCAACACTTAAAAGTGAAGTTCATTTTGAAATGTTTGCAATGAAGTTGGTTGACATTATGTACCGTGATACAAATCAAAAAATCCCTGCTGAAAGTGATAGAGAATTGTTAGGAGAAAGGATTGCAGCTAAAATTAAAATACACTTCATGATGCTAACTTTTAAAGAGCTTGAATATGCAACAGAAAGTGCAATTACAGGCGACTTCGGTGTGTGGATGGGGATTTCTGTCGCTAACTGGGTAAATGCGATTAGAGCGTATTTAAATTCAAAATTCAGAATTGAAGCAAAAATGATTCAAGCGACTATTGAACGTGATATGCAATTGGCAGAAGCAAAAGCACAGCATTTGGCCCAAATGAATAAGATTGAATTTAAGCATGAATTGCAGCTTCAACATGATTACGAATCAATGATTGCTATTGCTCAGGATATTCAAAATTGCTTAGCAAATGATGAAGCCTATGCTTATAATCTTGAATTGCTTTATAACTTTTTTGAGAATTGTAGATTAGTGGAATTTACTACTCCACAAAAAATAGAAGCTTTTAAAAATGCTTTCTCAATCAAAAAAAATGAAATAATGCTTCAAACAAATATTGCAATTAAACATCGCAATGATAAAATAGCAACCTACGAATTTGCAAAAAAAGGAAGTACAGAGCATGACGAATTATCAATGAAAGCAAAAATAGCACTTGTGAAAAAGTATCTAAAAGAGCTCACAATTTCACAATTGCAGGTTCACAATTGCTTCACAATTTACAATTTTTACAATTTTCACAATTTTAAAAATGTAAATAGTTGATAATTAAAAGGTATTGTTACAATTTTTCACAATTGCAATTGTGAAAAATTGTGAAAATTGTGGAGAAATTGTGAAAAATTGTAATTCAAAATTGTGAAAAATTGTGATATGGAAAAGGTAGCAAATTATATAACTTCGGTAAAGGCTGTAATGGTAGCAATGTTTTTAATAATCGTTGCATTGGTATTTGATAGCCACACTTTGTTTATCCGAACATTGCCTACGGATATGGATAACTGGGCAAAACAAGTTACAAGCTGGTTAATGGCAATAGGGTTTGAGTTTACTGTTTTACTTACAACAGCTAATGCAAATTATGTACATAAACGAGTAAATATATTACTGGCTATTTGTACTTTTTTAATGACCTTGTTTTTCTTTGATGTGTTTACACAAATAGAGATAATGGTTATTTGTAGGATAGTATTTGTTTCTGCATTGGTAGCTTATATCAATTACATCTATGCCGAATTGTTTGTTAAAAAGTGGATTGAATACAAATTGTCAATCACAAAACTAAGCGATATAGAGCTTGAAAATATTGATTTAAGAAATAGTAAAGTAATGTTAAAATCATTGCTAGATGTAGAACAAAATAATGTAGAAATATTATCAACTCAAATCACTGAATTGAAAAACGACATCAACTTACGTGATTACAAATTGCAACAAGCTGATAGTAATATCCTTTTCCTGAATGGAAATATTACCGAATTACAATCAGAAATAGAACAACTTAAAAACAAGCTTTCACGCAAAAAAGTAGAAAGAAATGGCGAATAGTACAGACTACACAGGGAGATTAGGTCAACAAAATAAAGAAATTACTTACTTCAATACTGTAAGGTTTTGGTGGGTATTTTGGCACAAAGAAACAGATAAGCTCTACAACCAATACGGTAAGTTTATTATGAATAACGCTACTCAATACCTTCAAAATGGAGGTTTTATTGATGCAGATTTAAAAGTGTTAAAAGATAATGATTACCCTAAAAACTGAATTTATGGCAAATGACAAACCAAATACAGATTTACAAGCTCATGAAATTGTAAATTTCTGTACACAAATGGTAAGGTTAAAAGCTAAACTTAATGTGGCCCAAAAAGCATTACTACGCATGGCAAACCCTACCAATGGAGATGAGTTACGGTCATTCCCTGAAACAATCGCTCAACAAGCAATAGATGAAATTAGTCAGATTTAAATATACGAATTATGGATCAGCCAATAGTTGAATTAAAAAACGAACACCAATATAAGTTTACTTATAAAGACGAGTTCGGGCAAATGGGTAGTAAGGTGATTGAGGTTAATAAAAAAGATTGTGAATTAGCAATCGCAAAATTTGAGAAAGAGAACCCTAAAATTGTTTGGAGGTCTATTACAAAAGTGGATCAGCCAATAGTTGAAAAGTTTAACGAAGATGAATTGAGCATCATTAGTCACACCTTGGGAGTGAATCTTGAATTAGCAATTCGCTCAAAGAAAAAAAAGGATAAGAAATTACCCAAAGAGTTTTACAGGAATTACTTCTGTATGTGTAGAGTAGAATCACTTGAAAGATTACATCAAAATGGAGAAAAAGATTATCTGTTTTTTGAAAAATTGTTAGCCAATGAATTAGCTCACAAATGGGAACGATTAGGAAATGTTTATTACTCAATTTCTGACAAAGGAATTGAAAAGTTTAAATCAGAATTTAACGAAATAATATATCAGTAAAAATGGCATCAGTTACACGTCACTTAAGCACAAACATTGAAGGCTTATTGAAGCATTTTGAAGGTAAGAAAATCAACATTTTCTTTTACGATAGTGGTAGAACTATGCCTGATAAAATTGTAAGAAAGCAAATAGCTGAACTTCAAGCAAAAGGACACAAACTTATTCCCTCAGCTGGATGCGTAGGTTTTGACCCTTTTGGAGGTGGTTGTCCTGGACACAAAGAAAATGAAGATTCAAATGAAAATATTTAATCAAAATGGCAAAAATTAAAGATTGTATTGTAATTGAAAAGGACGATTTGGGATTAAGTGATCCTTGGTGTTTAGTAGAAGTACTTGACAAATTAATTATGGCTACAGAGGTTTTGCTTGATAAAGAAAATTATGATAGACATGGTTGGGAAGAAGTTCATTATGCTAAAGAAAAGGCTAAAGAATATAAGAAAAAGCTTTATAAAATACATAAGCCATTAGAACAAATTGTTGCGAAATCATGGGAGTTTGAATCTCAAAAAATGCAATTACAAGATTACCTTGAAAATACAGAAGTATGAAAATTGATGCAAAGGAATTAAGGATTGGTAACCTAGTAAGGGTTAACAATCCTAAACATCACCCAAAGCTTAAAGGTGTTATTTTAGAAGTAACAAGCATATCAGAAACGGTTGATTTAGATAGGAAATTAACTTATAGTATCGGTTTAAAACACATAAATCAAAAGCCAAACACATATTACGAAACCTACTCACAATTTATTTATTTCATTGAGCCAATTAAATTAACAACTAAAATGCTGGTTAAAAATTTTGGTTTCAAAAAAATAGATTGTTGGTTTTATGTTGGAGAATTAAACGAATTACTACTACGTGAATTGGACTTGGTTTTATGTACTGATGAAATGGTAATCAGTTATAAAAACTATTTGCACCCAATTTTAACAGTTCATCATTTGCAGAATCTGTATGCTGCAAATAATAATTTCAAAGAATTAGCTTATAAATTTTAAGATATGAAAACATACGTCTTAATAGTTTCTCAGCAATTTCCTAAAACTCATAAAAAAGCTGGAGCATATACACATTTCCCTGCATTGATAAAAGCAGGTACAAAAAAACATACGCTTAGAAATAATTTTGAATTATGGGAGAAAAGAATTTTAGAAGTAAAAGCTGGTTGGGCTGTACTTTCTGTAAGAGTTTGGGAAGGTAAGCCTTACAATTCAAAACAAAGAGAAATACAGCAATTTGATAGTAAAAGCGATATTGGTATTCAGAAATTATCAAATCCCGACAATGGTGTTTGGGCTTCAATTGGAGATGGTAAAATTGATTGGGACGTAATTGCAGAAAATGACGGACTTGATTTCTTTGATTTCTGTGATTGGTTTAAATCACCCGGAAGTGAACCAATGGCAATAATTCATTTTACAAATTTTAGATACCCTGAATATGAGAGAAATTTTTGAATTATTAAATGAATATCCCGGAACTTCATGTAGTTTATTTATCGCAACAGTAATAATTATAGGTCTTATTAAAGGGTAATATGGAAATTGAAGAAGAAAATATCCCAATTGAATTTGATGTTTTAATAAACATTTTAGTTTCGCAAGGAATTTATTACAGCCAAATAATTAACGAATTAGACGAATGCAGAAAAAAGATATTTGTAGGGGTTTGTTCTTTAAATATTGATAATTCTTTAGCAATTAGAAAAAGTAATTTTGATACTAAAAAATATTTTAAAACATTCTATCCTAAAGAATATAGCCTTTATGTAAGTTTTTATAATGATTTTAAAAAAGGTTAAATTTTAATATCTTTACAAAGTTCTTTACTTTGTGGGAAGAGTAATTAATACTTAAAACGCCAATAATCTAACGGTTATTGGCGTTTATTGTTTACGGAATCTTAAAAGTTGTAGCATAATGGAAAATTTAAAAACAAATTACCAAACTCCTTATAAAAATCTTGAAATGAGTAGAGGGTTAAAACGTTTTTTTGGAGTACATAAAATTCCTAATATTGAGAAATTATTAGAATTTACATTGGCAGAAATATATAAAATGAAATGGATGAACGTAGTATTATATAGTGAATTAATTGTTGTTTTAAGAAATCATGGAGTTGAATTTAAATGAGTGGGTTATCGAAAAAAACATTATTTCATATTGCTATTAAGTAAATTTTTGTTCAGCTTTACGGAACAATAAATCGATGTGAATCGTTTTAACTATAAAATCATTTGTAAATGAAAAATTCAACTGAAAAAAATAAATTAGTAAAAGGAGATATTGACTTAGAAATTGGGTTGAAAGTATCTGTTAATTTGCCAATTGTAGTTTTTGAAGAAGATGGTATTTTTATTTATTATTGCCCTGCCTTGGATATAAATGGGTATGGGGCCAATGAAAATGATGCTTTTGAATCGTTTAAATTTACACTTTCAGAATATTTTGATTATACAATTAAGAAAAATACGCTTCGTAAAGATTTAAAAGAGCATGGTTGGGCTGTACCTAAAAGCAAAGTTAAACCAATGACACCTCCCAATTTTTCAGAGTTGTTGAGAGATAATGATGTTTTTGCTGATGTTGTAAATAACAAAGCTTATCGAAAATTTGATATGCCTGTTGAAATACCAGTGTTTGCATAATGACAATTCTCAAAAATGTACCATTAAAAGCTTTTAGACGATTTTTAAAAGAAAATGGATTAAATCATATTGGAGATAAAGGAGGTCATGAAAAATGGTCTAAAAAAGATTTGATTCGTCCTGTAATACTTCAATCACATATTGACCCAGTTCCAATTCACATAGTTAAATCAAATTTAAACACAATGGGGCTTAAATTAAAAGATTTAGAGATTTGGTTATTAAGTAATTAACTTTCAAGTATATAATTTTTCAAAATAGTTGTATATAATTTTTTCAAATTATTGTACTTTTTCTTCTTCCAAAATCTCTTTATTAGCTTCTATTTCTGCAAGTTCCAAAAATCGTTTAAGCATAATTGCTTCTTTACGATTTTCTTTAAAATATTGAACCAAAGCCTGTGCTATTTCTACTTTTTTATCATTTTTAAAGCCAAAAAACACATCAGTGTCAGTGTTGATGTCTTCAATTACTTCAAATCTAAATATACGGTTTTCAAAATGTTTCTTTGCCATAATACTATCGTTAAATACCCCAAAAAACGCTATAAAATCTAATTATTTTTTATCATTGAGCAAACATATAAAATCATGCTCAAAATAACTAATTCTGCACAATTAAAATCCATTTTAAGTAAGTATATTGATGCTTCATTTTTAAAAGTTACAGTTTTAAAACGTGATACTCCAAAAGAATTAACGGCAAATAATGATTTTTATGCTAAAGTGGAAATTGTAAATTCTACCTCTAGTTTTTTTGACAATACAAGTATATTAAAAATGCCATTTTCTCAATGGCAAAAATTAGTAAATGAAAGAGGTGCTGAGATTGTAAATGTTCAAGCACAATCTGTTACCCCAATTGTTAAGACTGTCAATACAAAAGTAGCTCGCAACCTATCAATTTATGAAAACATTCAAGCCTTGGTTGATGAAAAAGGTTGGTATGATGGCACTCCTGAATCAATCTCAAAATACACCAAAGAGGATATTGAAATTCTTAAGAAATACGAGGGGCGTGGAGGTTTGAAAGGTGTTGCACAAGATTTAAATAGTACAGGGGCTTTAAATGAATTTTATACTCCTGAACCAATTGCAAATATGATGTATCGTATTGCGTTATTAAATGGTTTTAAAGGTGGGAAAATTCTTGAACCTTCTGTAGGTGTTGGTCGCTTAATTAAATATTTTTATGTTGATGCAGAAAATTCAATTGTTGCTTTTGAAAAAGATAAAGTTTCTGCAACAATCTGTAAATTACTTTATCCTCTAATAAAATTGTCTGTAAAATCTTTTGAATCACAGTTTTATACAGGCAATGTACATACACATACAAGGGCAATTGCAGTTGCTAATTATGACCTTGTAATTGGTAATCCACCTTATGAAAAAACAGGAGGTTATTACATAAAAGAATATGAATCAGTTGGGGCCACTCAATTTGACCAATACTTTTTAAGTCGTGGCTTGGATTTACTTAAATCAGGAGGATTGTTGGTTATGATTATACCTTCAACATTCCTGAGAAATGAACGATTGTATAACCCAATTAAAGAACAAATTGCAGAAAAAGCTGACTTAGTTCAAGCTTTCAGATTGCCTAATGATGTATTCCCTAATACTGGCGTAGGTACTGATATTGTTTGTTTTAGAAAGAAATAAATATATAAAAATGGCACAAAAAACATTAAAATCAATTATTTCTGAAATCCCTAAAGATTCGGATTTATGTAAAATATACCCAAATGTTTGTGGGTTTATTTCAAACAATGAAGTCAATTTAACAAAGGTTAAAAACATAGTTGAAAACTTTATTTTAAATGAAGGTATAGATGATGTTTACGAAGCTGTTTCATTGGTAGAATTACAATTACAAACTCCTGAAATTAATGAGTAATGAATGTAATGAAATAATTACCAATGAGTTTATAATCAAAACACTTAAGAATGATACATATTACAATTCGGAAATGGATTTTAATAGTATTTCTTCTAGAAGTTTAAGTGTTTATAAATTGATTGGAAAGTATGATATTGAAAATCCAATTGTTACTAAATTCAATGAAAAAGCTTTTTTTATGCCTGATAAAAGGCAAATTGAAAGAGATGGAATTTGTGAAGCATGGGTTAAATATGTAACTCATTTTATTACAGGAAATAAACCAAGAAGTTATGACAAATCTAAATTTGAAGCTATTGGTTTGATAATTCCAAGTTTATTAAATGCTGATTCAAGGTATGAACAAATTAATGAAGATAACTCAAAAACAATTCATTATTTAAAAACACTTGAAGGAAATAAAAATTTTTGTTTGACTTTAAAAGTTGATTTGGAAGAAGAAGGATTGATAAGAGCTATTACAATTTTACCTAACCAAAAAAGTAGTCAAGTACAAAAAAAAATAGCAGAAGGAATTTGGTTACCCTCTACTATTTATATTCCACTTTCCGATACAAGCTCGTTTGATACCGAAAATCCCCCCATTGAAAATAACGAGAACACACTCAACGAGGTTGGGCAATCTGCTTTTGTTAAAGCTTTAGCAAATATACGTTTATTCTTAAATAATGATTCTAGTGTAAACGAAAATATTTATAAAAATTCAATCGAAATTATTTGTAATACAATGAGTAAAGATAATATTCTAATTGGAGATGCTTATTTTGAAGCAAATCCAAATCATATTCTTGGTGATCCTTACGAGAAAGCTCGTGGTGACCGTGGTGGTAAAATTGAACACATGGTAAAAGGTACTTTGCAAAGTGCAGTTGAAATGTTTAATGCTTTATATGGTTTTGGTTATGAAAATGCTTTACGAAAAAAGCAAGAATCAATCCCAGCAGATTTAAAAGCAATTTCCAAAGCAAACCCAAATATAATTATTGCTACTATGCCTAAAAAAGTAGAAAATCCTAAAAAGGTAATTGAAAATGTAATTGCTAAAGCTGAAACTGACCGTAAAAAAGCAGTAGTTACAGCAAAAGCAAGTGAAAATTCAAAAGGTGCAATTGCAGAAACTTTAATGTATTCTGCTGCCGAAAATTACGATACTTTAAATCCTGGAATAACTACTGAGGAACTATCAGCCTTTTTGTATGCCAATCCTGATTCTCATATTTGGAAATTCAAACAACCTACAATAACAGAAGAAGAATGCTTTAAAAGAGGGTTATTAATGCTTGATATTCCAAGCTATTTGAGTTTAGGAAATATCAAAACGGTTTATGTTTATGAGTATCTTTCAGGTAATGTATTCAAAAAGATGAATGCAGTACAGAATGCTATTTTAAACAATTGGCCCAATTTGGAAGCGAATAATAATAAATATTTTACGCTATCTCAATTAGAGTTTCAATTGTCAAAAATGCAATCTATTTTACCTCCTTTTAAAAAAATAGATGCAGTTAATGAAGATGATAGAATTATCATTTTACCTCATGCTGATTTATGTAAAAAACTTAAAATAACTCAGCTAAAAAACGGTAGAACAGTAAATGGCTCTTTGTATGAACAGTTTTTAATCTATGTTAATTATTCATTAAGAAGTTCACAAATAACAAATGGAGCTTTACTTGACGATGTAAAAAAATATGTTGCAAATAAATCTATTCGTTTAAGTGAATATGATAAAAATGGAATTTCTGAGGACCAACAAACTGAATTAAAACAAGCAAAACAACGCAAAGCTAAAGAAGCTGGAGATGAACTCTTTTATAAATATATCGAAGATTTTATTTCTCAAAATGACATTGCTATTTTAAATCAAGAATGGAATGCTAAATTTAACGGTACAGTTGAACCAATTTTAGCAAAAATTCCAGTTTCATTTCCATTTTCAAAAGTCTTTAAAGGTGGTTCAAAATTAGCACTTACAACTACTCAACGTAATGGTGTGGCTTTTTCATATTTAAATAAATCTTCATTACTTGGATATGATGTAGGTGTGGGTAAAACACTTACTTTAATTGCTTGTTTGAGTAATCAGTTTGCAACTGGCACTACCAAACGAGCATTACTTGTAGTACCTGATGCCACTTTTAAAAAATGGATATTTGAAATAAAAGGTGGAGAAAAAAATAATAAATGGGAATACGGAGCTTTACCAACAGCTAAAGTTTTTGCGTTTGGAAATTTAAACATTGATGTAATTGAAAATGAAGTTCGAGAGTATTCTGAAACAGAACGAAGATTTATAGATTTTTTAAAATATGCTTTAAACAAAGCAAAGTATTTTAGAAAATTATATGAAACAAAAGTGTTTAATGAGGATGCTTTTGCAAAACCTTTGAAAGAATTGCTTGATGCTTTAATCAAAAGTAAATCTGCACTTTCTGAATATTATGTGAATGAAGTACTTTCAGAAACTAAAGTAAAAACAATTTTATCTCAAAAGAATGATGTAAGTTATGTAGATTATTATACTTCATTGCTTCTTGATGCAACAAAACAAGAATTAGAACTTGCAATCTATACGCTAGGAAAGGTAAAAGCTATTCCTGAAGGTTCAATTGTGATGTTAAATTATACTGGATTAGTTCGTTTAGGATTTAGTGAAAATTCAAGAGAAAAACTACGTTCAGGTTTATATAAAATTTTATCTCAAGGAGAAGTTGATGCTAAAAATGAAGCTTCTTTAGTTAAAAAAATTGATGAAATAATTGGTACTACTGGTTTAAATGCCAAAATTAATATTGATGATTTGCAAATAGACCATTTGGCTATTGACGAAGCACATAATATGAAAAAGGTATTTACTCGTGTAAAAGGCGAAGTTAAGCCTGGGGAAGAAACAGATGATAAAGGAATGGTAAAACGTGAAATGAGCCAATACGCTCTTGATTCAGGCGAACCTTCAAACCAAGCTATTTGTGCTTTTTGCATGAGCCAATATGTGCAACAAATTGCAAAAGGGAATAACACAATTTTAACAGCAACTCCTTTTACAAACAATCCACTTGAAGTCTTTTCAATGCTTGCATTAACTAATTACAGACGATTAGTTGAAGAAGGAAAAGACAATATGCTTGACTTTTTTAATACATACATTAAAGAAGAATTGCAGCTTGTAATCAATGCCAAAGGTATGCCTGAATACAAGCCTGTAGTAACTGGGTTTAATAATTTACCACAATTACGCCAAATGATATTTGACATCATTGACTACAAAACTGGCGAAGATGCAAATGTAATGAGGCCCGAAGCTATTTCAATTCCTGATGTATCAAGTATTAAAAAATGGGGAGGTGCAAGTTCTGTTTTAGAATTAAGTTCTTTACAAAAAGCATACATGAAAAAAATAGAAAACTACATTAATAATGATGATGTTACGGTTTTTGATGTATGTGATGATGCTTTAGAAAGTGATGTATGTGAATTGACAAAAGAGTATATAAAAAATCTCGAAAAGGCTAAGTCGGATTTAATGGATGAAGCCGAAAGTACTAAAATTTTAAGGGCTTTGTCGTGGCAAAAACTGTTAGCTGTTTCCCCTTATTTGTTTGCTTGTAATGATTTAGGATGCCCAACATATAAAGAATATATTGAAGAAAGTCCGAAGTTACTTTATACAATTAAATGTATTGAAAGCTCTAAAAAATGGCATGAAGCACGAAAAGAATCTGTTTCAGGTTCTGTTATTTACATGAGTGCTGGTACTCGTTATTTTGGTTTAATTAAAGAATATTTGGTTAAACAAGTAGGATTTAAGCCTAATGAAGTAGAGATAATTAATGGAGAAGTTTCAAAAGAGAAAAAAGAAGCAATCAAAGAAAAATTCTTAATAGGAGAAATTAAAGTAATTATTGGTTCAAGTACAATCAAAGAGGGTATTGATTTACAAAATTGTGCTACAAGTTTGTATATCATCATTCCTGATTGGAATCCAACTGACTACAACCAAGTAAAGGGTAGAATTTGGCGACAAGGTAATATGTTTTCTTATGTAAGAATTGTAAATGTTTTAATGGCTAATACAGCAGATATTTTCATTTACCAAAAACTACAAGAGAAAACACAACGAATTAAAGAGTTGTTAGATAGAACTTCTACAAAATCTCAATTGGATTTAGATGATGTAAATCCCGAAGAAATTAAGGAATCGTTAATAACTGACCCAAAACGTAAAGCTCAAATTCAAATTAAACGACAAAGTCGTGAAATTGATGCTCAAATAACAGTAGTAAATAATCAATTGGTAAGATTAACTGAATTGCAATCAAGTACAATTACTTTCAATAATTTACACCCCAAAGTAGTTGCATCTGTTAATGAATTTAATCAAAAATATGCTCAAATTTTAAAAGAAAGAGATATTGAAGAAGATTTTTCAAAAAGATTAAACCACGAAGCCAAAGGAATTAAAGAACCATTTGTTTCAAAACTTGATTTAAATGCAGAGGTTTATATCCCTGTAATTTTTGATGAAAAGGATTATTCTGAAAACAACATGAATGCAATTAGTAGGCGTGCAACCTCAATGATGCAAAGAGTTCGTGACAATGAGGTCGTTATTTCAGGATTTAATTACTATGTACTTCAAGAATTGGTTAGTAATTGGAGAGATGTTCGTCCACGCTTTATAAAAGGCTTAGAAACTTTAGCTTCAATGGGCTTTAATAATGAGCAATTGAACGAAGGAATTGAAGCTAATAAACTTAAGATTGAAGCTTTAAAAGCAGAAAATCAAAGTTTTTATTCTCAAGAATATCTTGATGCACTAACTGAAAAAAATAGACTTGAAATTGAAAGTAGAGCAAACAGTATTTTATCGTTAGATGATTGTGTTGCACAATTTGAAGCTTTAAATAAATACATGGAGTTCAAAGCTGATTTGCCAAAAATAACTACTGAAGTTAAAGTTGAACCAATTGTAGAAAAAACAATTGAAAAGAAAAGCTCTATTTCAGAAGTAACAAAAATTAAATTCAAAATAGAAACACTTCAAGAAACCTTAGAGGATAAAACAATCACTAAAGAATTGAAGCGAAAAGTTGAATTTAAACTTGAAACTCTACTCGAATATTTGGAGGAAATGAAAGCAGTTGCATAATTATGAATACTAGTTTTGAAAGAGTCAAGAAAAGTAAACAAGAGTGGCTTACACCTCCAGCTATAATTAAAGCATTGGGTAGTTTTGATTTAGACCCTTGTAGTCCAACTAATAGACCTTGGGACACAGCAAAACAACATTTTACAAGAAAAGACAATGGTTTAAAACAAGTTTGGAAAGGTAGAGTTTGGTGTAATCCACCTTATGATAATGCAGCCGAATGGTTAGAAAAATGTGCAAAACACGGAAATGCAATTGCATTAATATTTGCTAGAACAGAAACAAATGCTTTTTTTGAACATATTTGGCAAAAAGCAAATGCTGTTTTATTTATCAAAGGTCGATTAGCCTTTTACCATGTAAATGGAAAACAGGGTGAATCAGCAGGTAGTCCAAGTGTGTTAGTTGCTTATGGAAAAGCAAATGCTAATTTTTTAGAAAAATGTAAAATTGAAGGCAAGTATTTAAAGATTAGATAAATGTTTCTTTTAACAAAAAAATCCCTTTGAATTAATTTTCAAAGGGATTTTTTTTACAAAATTATAACTTCTCCATCCTTAAATTCTATAACATTCCCTTTGATTTTAAAATCATATAATTGATTACCATCTTTAAAGAATGAAATTTTATTTGTTTTTGGGCATTTAATAATCTTTGCCATGTTTTAAATATTACATTTATGTAAAGTAAGTAATAAATATATTTAATTACAATAAGTTTATAGTAAAATTCTATTTAAATACCCCAAAAACAACAATAAAAATACAATTAAGTCAAATTTATGGGTAAATCATTTAAACCTTAATTATGACTACAACAATCAAAATTCTCATTGCAATAGCCTTAATAGCAACAGGAGGTGCTGCATACTATTTCTTTGTTTATTCTAAGAAAGAAAAAAGTTCTGAAAAGAACTCAGTACCTGAAATTGTGTTAACCAAAACACAAGAATTGCTAGATAAATTAGCTAGAGGAACTAAACAAACCGACATTTCAAAAGAAACTCATGATGCACTTAAAGATAAAGGTGTGGCAATAATTGATATGGGTACGGTTCAACAAACAGGTCCGGGCAAAATCGAGTTTGTTAGTAAGCTATACACACTTGATTTGACTAAGCGAATTTCAATTGCAGATGCTACTAAACTGCTTCAAGAAATAAAAGATACAACTAACTATCAAAGATTTATTTTTGATAAGTATGATATTGTTAATAACAAAAAAACAACCGAAGACGAAATTGCAATGGCAATAGTTAACGGTCCAGGAGTGCCAAATTATGTACTTGCTCCACAAATGACTACAATTCGTCAAAATGGTTATAAGCTGTATTTTAATCCAGCCACAAAAAGAAACACAATTGTAAATGCTTTAGCTGTATAGTTTTTATGTCAAATTTAACCAAAATATTAATTGCATTGGCAATTATCCTTACAGGAGGATTAGCTTATTATTTCTTCTTTAGAAAAAAAGAAGTTGCACCTGAAATTTTAACCAAAACTCAGGAAATGTTAAATAAACTTCCTGCTGGAACATCACTAAGTGATATTTCTAACTCAACTAAAGATTCTCTTAAAAATCAAGGAATTTTACTTGTAAATGTTGGAGATAAAACAGCTTTAGACCCAGCTAAATCTCAACAATTAGTAGCTGTTGATATGAGTAAACGCATTTCATTTGCCGATGCTCAAAAATTACTTGATTCTTTAAAGGTTAAAAAAGCAAAAGCAATACTAGACCCAAAAGGTGTTGAAAGAGGATTTATTAATGAATTGAATTCAGGTAAAGAACCCGAATATATTGAATTGATAAAAAATCAATATTCCGTTACTCATGATGGAAATAGAAATGTAATTGTTGACGATTTAAAAAAGTAATCTTTCTATGAAACTAGCCGAATTAAAACAAAAACTTGCAACTGCTATTGAGGTACTTGCTGAAACAAAGGACGAAGATGAAAAGGTTATTTATCAAAAAAAAATTGATAGTTTAACTAATCAAATTGCCAATTTGGAAAATGAAGAAGCTGAAAAATTAAAAGCTGATTTAGAAAAAGCAAATGCAGAAAAGGAAAAGTCTGAAAAGGCTAAAGCCGAAAAACCAAAACGTGAGCGTTTAACTGAACGTGTAGCAAAAGAAGCTGTTAAAGATGCTGAGGGTAAGGAATGTAAACCAACCGCAATAGAATTACTTGCTTATCGTGGGTTAACTATTTCTCAGGCAAAAGAATTGGTTCAAAAAGCCGAAGCTATTCAACGTGAACGAAATCCAAAACCAAGTGAAAAACGTGTTAAAAAACGTGTAACAACGGTTTTGAGTACTGGAATCATTCGTACAGTTGCATCTGCTGTTCGTAGAGAAATGGGAGCCGATAAAGTAAGTAAAATCAAAGTAGATGCTTTAAAAGAATCACACGAACATTTTAAAAATGCTTTAGCAAGTTTAAAAACTGCATTGGGTGGTATCAGTTCAGAATCTTTTATTGATACATTTTCAAAAGAAATGAATGATTTAATTGAAGCTGTAAAGGAAAAACAAAAAGCTGTTAAAGAGTAGATTAAATGGCATATAAAGTTTCAACCGTTGCATGGAATGGAGGTTCGTTTGAACCTCCAAAGAAATCAACACCACTAAATAAGGTGCAGATTGTTGACCACCAATCGCTAAAAGAAGCAAATTTGCATATAAAGCAAATGAATCGTATTTACTTAAAGTCTGGTTCAGGTGATTATAAAATCACACTTATTTTCACTAAAGATAAAAACAAGGATTTAGCAGATGCAATACAAGAGTATTATAAATCTACAATCAAACCAAAGCCAAAAACAAAGACTAAACCAAAAACTAAAACCAAATCAAAATGATTAAGTATGTAGCCATTGTATTAGGACTTTTAGCTTTAGTTACTTTAACATGGTATGTTACAAAGAACTTAGCTAACAAAGATGTTCTTTCTGATACATCACAAAAAGCTTCTGAAAGTGCAAAATCAAATAGAAGTGTAACCATAAAACGAGCTTAAAATGATTACTATTCCATTAATTAACAAATCGTTTTATACAGCTTCGCAAAAGCCCAATATTCAAACCGAATTAGCTAAAATTAAATCAAATTACGGTAGCTTAATCGCAAATATTGCTAAACTTACCAAAGTACCTGAAGATTTAATTGTATCAGTTATTTTCATTGAATCTCAAGGTAATCCAAAAGCAAAACTTGTAAAAGCAATTGGATTAATGCAAGTGCAAGCACAAGCAGCAAATGACATTATTTGGTACGAAAATTCAAAAAAGCGTTTAGGAGATGCCGAAAAAGCTATTTTAAGAAAGTATTTGGGTTCTCGTTTAGATTGTGTTTTGTCAATGCGTTACATGAGTGATAAACGTATTTGTAATAAAAATACAGGACTTTCTGTAACTGATGCAGATTTATACAATCCAGAGTTTAATATCCTTGTAGGAGCTATTTATTTGGGTATTTTATTAGATGCTCACACAGAAAACGGTAAAATCAGACTTGATAAAGTTATCGTTCGATACAATAAAGGATTTTTTACTAAAATGCCCAAAGGCGATACCGTTGCAAGTTTTTATGCATCACAACCAAAATCAAGTCAAGATTACATTAAAAAATTGGCTGGTTTAAATTCTACATTAGATATACTTACAGTTTAGAGAAAGAGTTAAGAGTTTTAAAATTAAAAGCTCTTAACTCTAAGCCTTTAACTCTCAACCCACAAAAACATGGCATTATTATTCATTGAAAAAGTACCGGAAAGTTATCGTTATGAATTTGGAAGGGCAGTAGTTGATTTATCAAAACGCCTTGACATTAATCCTAATTGGTTAATGGCTTTAATGAATAGCGAAACAGGAGGAACTTTCAGTCCTGGAATAGTAAACATGGGAGGGAGTGGTGCAACTGGTTTAATTCAATTTATGCCTGCAACAGCAAATTGGTTAGGTACAAGTACCTCACAACTTGCAAAAATGAGTGCAGTTACTCAATTAGCGTGGGTTGAAAAGTACTTAATTGCTACCTTGAAAATGGTAAAATTGAGCAAATTTCGTGATTATGACGATTTGTATTTAGCTGTTTTTTATCCAGCAGCCATTGGTAAACCTGATGACTATGTAATTCCATTAAAAGGCGAAGGCTACAATCAAAACAAAGGAATTGATTTAAATAAGGACGGACAAATTACTATAGCCGATTTTAAAGCATTTATTCGTGCCAAAATACCAACAAAGCTTTTACCTGAATTTACAAGCAGATTTAGATTTGCAAAACAATTGTTTTTTATTTGTGCTGTTTTTGGACTTGTTGGTATGGCTTGGTTGGTTTGGTGGAAGAAGGAAATTAAGTTTTAATTAATATTTTTTTAAATCTAATTTTTAATTGATAATATGATATTTCTTAACTAAAATTGTAGTTATTACTCAAATATTAGTAATAAAAAAACAATTTTTAATAACAAAACCATAGTGTATAATTATGGTTTTTTGATTTAAACTAAATTATAATTATGCCAACATTACATTGGATAGGTAAAGATAAGGTTATCAATCATCACATGGATGTTCCGTTTAAAGTATTGGAACACTCATACGGTTTTGAAAACGGTACACAAACTGAACAAGAAACTCAAAGTGGAAATAAAATAATTCATGGAGATAACCTTGAAGCATTAAAAGCACTTTTACCTGAATATGAAGGTAAAATAAAGTGTATTTATATTGACCCTCCCTACAACACAGGAAACGAAAGTTGGGTGTATAATGATAACGTAAATGACCCTAAAATAAAAAAGTGGCTTGGTAAAGTTGTTGGTAAAGAAGCCGAAGACCTTACTAGGCATGACAAATGGCTTTGCATGATGTATCCACGCTTGAAATTGATGCACAAATTGTTGGCAGACGATGGGGCAATATTTATTTCGATTGATGAAAATGAGAATAATTACTTAAAGATTATTTGTGAAGAAATTTTTGGGAAAAATAATTTTGTCGGTGAATTTATTTGGAAAGCAAGGTCAGGAAAAGGAGGTACGACAAAACTTATTGCAAATCAACATGAATACATTTTTTTTATTGCAAAAAATATTCAATTAGTAAAAGTATTACCAGATTTAAAAATTGGGAAACAAAGAAAAGAACAATTACGACAATGGGGACAAGGTGATAAAAGGGAAGATAGACCTTCAATGTTTTTTCCAATTTTTGTTGATAATGACGGCAATGCATTTGTAACAGATAATGATTTAGCACCAAATTCATATTCTGACTTTAAAATTTATTTGCCAATTAAAACTGATGGTTCAGAAGGGCGTTGGAGGGTTGGTAAATCGAAGGTTTTAGAATTAATAAACCAAAAATCATTATACTTTTCAGATAAAGGAAATGAACGAAATGTATATAGGCTTTTTGAAGAAGGTAATATAACTGAATCTGCTTTAAATTCTATTTTATTAGAATATGGTTCTGCTTCAACAGGAACATTAGAAATTAAAGAAATATTTGGCAATAAAGTTTTTGATACTACGAAACCACTAAATTTAATAAATTATTTACTTACTTTAATTACTCATAATAATCCTAACTCTATCATACTTGACTGCTTCGCAGGTTCAGGAACTACAGCTCATGCCGTTTTAAACCTCAACAAACAAGACGATGGTAACCGTAAATTCATTTGTATAGAAATGATGGATTATGCAGAAAACATTACAGCCGATAGAGTTAAACGAGCAATAAAAGGTTATGGTAATATAGAAGGCATAAATGAAAGTTTTGATTTTTATGAATTAGGACAACCTCTGTTTTTAGAAGATGGTAATTTAAATGAAATTGTTGGTGTGGATAAAATACGAAAGTATATTTATTACACTGAAACAAAAAAGTCTTTAACAAATTCAAATTCTCAAGATACTATCCATTTCTTGGACAAATTTAATGATACAGCTTATTATTTAAATTATGAATTAGATAAAAGAACAACATTAGACCATGAATTTTTGGCTACCATAAAAACTAAAGCTGAGCAATATATTATTTATGCTGATAACTGTTTACTTACAAAAGAGTTTATGTTAAATCATCATATTATTTTCAAAAAAATACCTAGAGATATAACAAGATTTTAAGCCATGGAATTAAAACCATATCAACTACAAGTTATAAATGATTTGTCATTATTTTTAGAACATATTCAAATTACTAAAAATACAAATGATGCCTTTTATGATTTTTGGGCTAAACACCCTAATACGCCATTAGTTCCATTTTCAGGTACTGCAATAGAACCTTATAAAAATAATATACCTAAAGTACCACATATATGTGTTAAAGTTCCAACTGCTGGAGGAAAAACTTTTATCGCTTGTAATGCTATCAAAACTATTTTTGATGCATTTACTTATGATAAACCAAAAGCTGTTGTTTGGTTAGTGCCTTCTATTACCATTTTGGAACAAACTATTAAGAACCTTAAAGATTCAAGTCATCCTTACAGACAAAAAATAAATTCTCACTTTGGTAACAAGGTGGAGGTTTTTGATAAATCAACTTTATTACAAGGAAGTGGCTTTAATGCAACAACTGTAAAAGAACAGTTAAATATTTTTGTTTTAAGTTTTGATAGTATTCGTACAGCTAATAAAGAAGGAAGAAAAGTTTTTGAACAAAATGGTTCACTTCAATCTTTTGAAACAGTATTAGGAACTGATGAAGAAATATCTTTGATGAAAGTAATGCAATACTTAAATCCTATGATTGTGGTTGATGAAAGCCATAATGCAGAAACCGATTTAAGTGTTGAAATGCTCAAAGAATTTAACCCTTGTTTTATACTTGACCTAACAGCTACTCCAAGGAAGAATAGCAACATTATCAGTTTCATTGATGCATTGGAACTGAAAAAAGAAAATATGGTTAAACTACCAGTAATAGTTTACAATCATCAAGACAAAACAGAAGTAATCAATTCTAGTTTACAATTGCAAAAGCGATTGGAGCTGCAAGCCATTGCTGAAGAAAAGAAAGGAGGTAAATATATTAGACCTATTGTTTTATTTCAAGCACAACCGAAAAATGGTAAATCATTTTTAAACGAAGAAGAAGAAAAATCTAATGTGCAAAAGTTAAAGGAAAAGCTCATTGAGTTAAAAATTCCTGAAGAACAAATTAAAATAAAAACAGCAAATATCAATGAGATAAAAGGCATTGATTTAATGAGTAAAGAATGTGAAGTTCGTTTTATTATAACAATAAATGCATTAAAAGAAGGTTGGGATTGCCCATTTGCATATATTTTGGCTTCACTTGCAGATAAAAGTTCGGCTGTTGATGTGGAACAAATATTGGGTAGGGTATTAAGACAACCTTACGTAATGAAGCATAATGCTCCTTTGCTAAATCTTAGTTTTGTTTTAACTGCATCTTCAAAATTCTTGGATACATTAGATAATATTGTAAAAGGGTTAAACAAAGCTGGATTCAGTGATAAAAGTTACAGGAAAAATGAAATTGAATTAGTTTCAGAGAATGTTATTGCTAAAGATTTATCAAAACAAGAGATTTTAGATTTTAGTATAGTAAAAGATGAGGTCGATGAAATTGATATATCTAGGATTAGTAAGTGGACAGAAATTCAAGAACCAGTTAATTCAAGTATAGATATTGACAATACTATTCTTTTTGATATTGAGAAAACAGCTATTGAACAAAATGAACATTTTGAGAAAACTGTTTCTGATATTGATAAAAATAAATCAACTATTTTACCAAATGAAATTCAAAAGCTTGTGAATACATTTAGAATTAAAGATATTTTTCAAGAAAAAATAGAGCAAATAAAATTACCTCAATTTTATTTAAAAGTAATTGGAAATGATTTGTTTGGTAATTATGAAGATGTGCTTTTAGATAAAGAGAATTTACTAAATGGTTTTGAACTAAGTAAGTCGGATACCAATATTGCATTTGATAGTATTGGGTCTGAACTTTATCAAATTGACCTTGATAATTCAAGAAAAGAGCATACACCTACATTTGTTAAACTTGATGGCGATATAAAAAATCATATTTTATCATATATTCTTGACCCTTCTCGAAAAACAAGTAGGGTTAAGAACTTTACAAGTCGCTTAATGGACTTAATCGGTAATATGTTTCCTATTGAAGATAGAGAAATTTCAAAATACATCAATAGAATTTTAGAAGACTTTACTGATGAACAATTTAACGATTTAGCTAATAATGAATATACTTATAAAGATAAAATTAAAAATAAAATAATTAGTTTGTCTGAAATATATGCAGAAAAGAAGTTTAGGGAATATTTGGATACAGATAAGGTATTCATAAAACATTCTTATTCTTTTCCTAGAAACATTACACTTGGAGAAACAGGAAAAGATATATCTAAGTCATTATATGAGAAAGAAGGGAAAATGAATAATTTTGAAGAGCGTGTTATTAATGAAATTAGTAATATGAATAACATTGCTTTTTGGACTAGAAATGTTGAGAGAAAAGGATTTAAAATAAATGGATTTATAAATCATTATCCTGATTTTATTATTCATACTAAATCAGGTAAAACATTGATTTTAGAAACAAAAGGAGACCATTTAGATGCAGAGCAAAAAATAAGACTTAGTGAAAAATGGAAAGAAAAAGCAGGAAATGATTATCGTTATTTTATGGTTTACGATAAAAGAATCGTTAATAATGCATATAATTTAGATGAGTTTCTTAAGATAATAAAAGATATATAAATCCTTTGATTTAATTTAAAAGCCTAACCAAACCGTTAGGCTTTTTTTTATGCCCAAAAACATTAAACAAACTGTGCATTTTTTGCACAGTTTGTCATCACAACTTTTTATAAAACCTCCCTCTCATTTTTCAATAAGCTAATTTTGATATAACGAAAATCTACACCGTTATGTCATTAGATATTAAGTACAAAAAGCTTATTCAAGCCAATAAAATCAAAGTAAGTGAACTACCAAACGAGGTTAAACAAGCTATCACTAAGCTTGAAGATTTAATCGACGAATGGGACGATGAAACCGAAGGTTCTGAGGAACAAATCAACCTTGGTAAAGAAATTTTAACACTCGATAAGTCAATCTGCAAATTGATTGAGGATTTTGACGAGGAATCTGAAATTGAGGACGAAAAAGAAGCGATTCTTGAGTATTTTTTTGATGCAAATGTAAAGAAAATCAGCAAAGAAATGCTGAAAGCTAAAGGTTACCCAGTCGATGATATTGGTACAGGCGAAACCGTAGGCGATTATAAGCTGTGTTTACACAAACCAGCCATGTTAACATCTTATTATACCGTTCACAAAAAGTAACATGAACATTTTTAGTATGTTACCAATTGGTGCAATTGTAGGGCAATTGCTCAATGCTTTACCTAATGAGGTAAAAAAGGTTATTGATTTTATCGGCATCACAAAAAACGATAGAATTGAACGTGTAATAAAGGAAAAATCATTGCCAGTTGTGGAAATGATGGAAATGGGGACTAATCTTTTAATAGTCCTGGAGCCACACATTGCAAATGTTATTAACCATTTGTCTGCTGTAAATCAATGCCAAACCGAAGTAGCTTTTTTTGTTGAAGGCGAAAAAACGGTTATGGTAAAATTTACAATGGTAGGAATGGATACAGACCCATTTGTTTTCACAATTACACAATTGAGTGAAGTTGCAAATATGTATGCAAATGAACCAATCAAACCTAAATTAATAGGATAGAGTGTGGTAAGCTTTGTAATTGATAATTATTCGATTTATGATAGAATTTTGTTTCTATCAACGAAGTATGTGTGTCTTTTTAAGCGAAAAGAAATAGACTACAATCATTCAATTACAAAAACTACCATTGAAGCCGCTGCTGTTGTTTTTAATTGTGATAGAAAGAATATTGAACACGCCAAATTAAAGCGTGGCGAAAAGTTTATCAATGCACGTTCGGCTTGTTATTACTTTTTGCATCAAAATTACCAGTTTTCATCAAGGCAATTAGCAAGGCTATTTCATACGCCAAACTATAAGCGAATACAACACAATCAGAATGATTTTGCCTATTTTATAGATAAAAATATATATCCTGATTTAACTAAAAAGTACAGAATCATGGAACAATCCATTTTAAAAATAATTGAAAATGAGTACAGAAAAGGATAATATCCCAAATCAAGAAACTGTATCAAGTTCAGAAGATGCTGAAATCCTAAATGTAATTAAGGCAGCCGATTCAGGTCAGGATTTTGAAATGAATAATGTTGGTCCACGCCCCGAAGATGCTGGTTTTAATACACAAGTAAATGAGCGTGAATACGCAATTAATCCCGAAAGTCAGCTTAATAATATTGATTCTGATTTAAAAAAAGCTCCTGCAATTGAGGATCAGCAAGAAGTTGTTGAACACCCTAAAAAGGCTTTTGCATTTCCTGAGTTTACCAAACAAATAAAGGAAGTTCAAACTCCTGCTATTGAAGAAAAAATCACTCCATCAGAAAGTGATGTTTCGGAGCGTATGCAGTTCGAGGATATACCCGATATGCCTTCAAATGCTCAAAGCTTGAACGAAGCCAAAGGGGAAATGGGGGTTCGTACTTCTGATTTTATTTGGAAACATTTTAAAAATGGTTTTCCCAATTTAATGGGTACTTATGTATTAAACATAGATACCAAAATTGTTGAAAAGTACGAGGTTGATACCAATTTAAAACTTGAAATCGCTTCTGAAATTGAAGCCAAAAACAAGCAAACAAAGCAGAAACTTTCAATTCCTGATGATTACGATGCGACTATAAAGCCAGCATTGGATTTATTCTGTGAGGAAAAGGGCATACAAGCCGAAATATCTCCAACTGTTCAGTTGTTGGTTGGGGTTGGTTTGTTGATTGCAGCTTTCATTATCCCAACGGTAATGGAGATTAAGAAATCAAATGACCTGTATTTACGCAGATTAGACCAAAAATTCAAAGAATTAGAGGAACGCAATAAAGCTAAAGAGTAATGTCAAAAAGGGAATGTTACATATTAATTTCGACTGGTTTAATGGGGGGTGGTAAATCGTACACCACGCAAAAAACCATTGAACAATATGCCCAAGCACACCCAAATAGAACAGTATTGATATTTGACCCCAATTTTGAGGATACATACGCTCAATACCCAACCGTAAATTTTGATATTCTTGAAATACAAGAAGCAAGGGCAAACGAAAAAAAGCACAATACCCGAATTGTAACCAAGTCTGAAAAATTGCTTGGGAGCCTTAGTCCTGGAATAAAAAGAATTATTCCATATACCAAGTTTAAGCAACAAATGACACAACCTCAAATGCTTTTGACTATGATTACCATTTGTCAAAACTTTAGAGGTGGATTAGCTCTCTTTGAGGATATTAATCGATATACAATTTCTTTTGAAAAGACTGAAATTCAATCGAGTTTTAAAGCTATTCGACACAATTCGGCTGATTGTATTATGCACTTGCAATCGCTTAATCCACTTAGGCCCATTCACTATGAATCTACACGAGTAATTCGTATGCATTATGATGGTGTATCGCTTGAAAAGATTAAAAACAAGGTAGCTAATTTCTACACTATACTAAGAATAGCACAATTGGCAATTGATGCTTATTACAATAAAGCAATGGAGCTGGAGAGGTTAAACCCAAATTGGGAATCCGACCCCAAGTTGAAAGAAAAAATACTCAGTTACAAACGCTTTTACTTGTATGTTTTCCTGAAAGATAGATACATCAAAGGAATTACAAAAGCCGAATTTATAAAAGCTTGTAATGAATTCCTTGACGAAAATCCCTCCGAATACCGGACCGACTTAACCAAAGCTACTCAAAACAATAAGAGTAAAAGTTTTAACAAGGTAGTTATTGAAAACGGTAAACCAACTTTAATAAAAGTAGTCGAATCTACCAAGGTTTCAAATACTCAAATTGCTAAAATGAACTGGATTAAACGCCATTTATATTTATTTAGACAACAATAATAATCTTATGAATAATCAACCACAAAAGCCTAACAAAAAAGGGCAAATCATTTACATAGTAGCAGTCCTTATTGGGTTTGTACTTTCGTGCATCTTGTTTGCAATCGCTCGCAATGAGCATGGTACAACACAAACTGTTTTGAATAATTTAGGCTTGTTTGCCTTTTTGTTCACTCCTGGACTGTGGTTTATTGCAGCCATTTTTAACGCTTTAAGAGGTAAATAATGAGCGAAGTACTATATCAATTATGCTATACAATACTGTTTTATTGCATAGCAATACCGATGCTTTTTGTTCATTTAAATAGTGACTATAACAAAATTCAAATAGGCGAGCCAATAAATCACTTTAAATCTGCAAGTATCAGAGTTGTAGTTTATACAATCTACTTTCTTATTGCTACACAGTCAATTACTGAAACGGTATTACAAGTAGTATTTTACTTGTTATTGTATTGGCTTTATTTTGATTTATGCCTGAATTTAAAACGAGGATTATCTCCAAATTATGTTGGTACAAAATCTAAAATGGATAATGTACTTACATTTTTCAAAATCGAAAATGTAATCAAATTCAAGGTTTACATAATTGCTATTTACACATTTCCATTACCTCATTTGTTTGCACATAGCCTTACAATAGACCAATATTTACTTAAACTCATTCAATCAATTTTATGATAAACTTACAAGAATTAGCAATAATTGTAGCTTGTGTTATGGTTTTGCTTTGGGCTATTTTGTTTTTATCCCCATATTTTAAAAACAATAATCAAATAAAGAAAAGTTTACCCGGAAAGGGAACAACTAAATTTATTGACACTAAAAATGTACCTTTTTCATTTGATAAAATTAAGGTAGGTAAATGGTTTAGTTACAAATTTAAGTATAACTACGCCAATCAAAACGAGCCAATTCGAGAACTAAAATACTATGTACATGAAATTGGCAAAAAGGTAGTTAAATGTATCCGTCCTGATGGCTCAACTTTTGAAAAAGATAAAGAAAGTTTAATGTTTAAGTGTAGTAAGGTTTTAAAATAAATATAATAAATTAGAATTTATTTATTAATATTGTTTACTATTATCAAATATGAATGGTGGAAACAACAGAAAATGGAATAAAAGAGATATTTAATAGACTTGGTAATATTTTTACCTTTTCATATATTATTTCATTTGTTTCATGGAATCATAATGTTTTTCTTGCAATATTATTTCATAATTCAGAGGCGAATAATTATGAAACAACTATAAATTATATAAATAAACAACTTAATCCATGGTATTATAGTACAATTGTACCATTACTTTTTGCTATCCTCTATATTATTTTATTACCTAATTTTAAAAAATGGAATATTTTGTTATTATTAAAAATAAATAATATATACGAATATAGTATTTTGAACTTAGAAAATAAAAAACCTTTAACACAAGAAGCTAGTGACAAACTGCTTATTGAAATAAAAAATACAAATCAAATTAATAAAGATTTGATTCAAGAAATTGAAAATAATAAAGTTTTAAATACAATATCTGAAAGTAATATTTTAGGGAAGTATAAAATTATTTGTGGTAATGATGTGGATATGTTAGATTTTTTAGATATCGAAAGTGTACTTTATAGAAATGTTAAATATTCATGTTATTTGTTTAAAATTGAGAATACTTTCACTTCTTTTTCACTTTTTAATAATAGAAACGAAGGGAAGTATGATTTGAACACTCCTGATTTTATTTTTTATTTGCCAATAAAAAAAGTTGAAATAGGTAAAAAATTGGGGGTTGTTTTTGAGAATAATCAGATATCTTCTGCTTTCTTGTTAAAAAAAATTGATAAGGATAATTACAAAAAAATTCATATTGATAATTTTTTTAAGATATAGATTCAAAATTTATTGTCTTATATGTTACTTCTAATTTTATAAAATGCTTAATGGTTCAAAAGTTTCATTTTAGTTGTCCTTCTATAAATAATGAATTAAAACTATTCAAGTTTTGCTCGAACTAAAGAAAAAGCAGATAAGAAATTTAATTCGTTTTGTTTTTGTCAATAGGA
The DNA here is from genome assembly GCA_041191405.1 of Bacteroidota bacterium. GTDB lineage: Bacteria > Bacteroidota > Bacteroidia > Cytophagales > UBA9547 > JBEEOW01. The sequence goes on along the minus strand of JBEEOW010000032.1, from coordinate 3,874 downwards.
ATTGAGGTATAAAAAAAGCTCCCTAATTTGGGAGCTTTTTTGTTTCCTAAACTCTTATAAATGTATGAATACAATTGTTTTCAAGATTTTCAAGATTAGGAAATACAAGACAATTGTTACTTCTAACTATTGAATTGTTAGTTGTATTTATTTATAACTTCATCTTAAATGATGTTTAGTGCTTCTTTCAACGATTTTTTATTGCAGAAAGATTCAATCTTTGAGTCAAAAACACCCTAAATACCCCAATATTAAAAAAAAATTTCGCTCACTTGTATATTCGCATCTGTAAAAATCACAATTAACCCTTTTTACTCATGGGCTTAGACTGGAAACAAATTGGAACAACTTTGTTAGTTGTAGTTGTAGGTACTGCTATTGCAATGTTTGCATACGACAAAATCAAAAACTCAACAAAAGCAACTGCTGAAATTGAAGCGTAATCTGTATTTAATTTGGTAAGTGTTAAAATTAATCTGTTTAGATAGGTTTGTGTTACATTCCGAAGATTCGATAATAACTTATTAATCGCATTTACTCAAAAAATACATTTATCGTTAATTTGAAGCGTTCCTTGTTAATTTAATCGCAATAATTGCGGATCATTTATCATTCACTAATTGTCGGGATAACTACCTGACCTTACTTAAGATGAACTCAAAAATTTCAAAATTATCAGCTCAAGCTGATGCTCACATTTCTGCATACATGGGTGGTGCAGGTTTAGGTGGACAAAGAGAAGAATATATTGCTGCATCTCCATATTCAGGTATGGCTGGAGGTAATGTTACCAATTCTTCTAAACGTAAAACAATCACTATTGATATTTTCAATACTGATAATGAACACGACCTATGGGTTCCTCTTTTCTCTGCAAATCAAAATTATGCAATTCCTTTTGATACTGTACGTGATAAAGATGGTACTTTACCAACTTCGGGCAGAGGGATTATTGTTACTCCTAAAAACTACGAATTAAACGAGTTGAAAGAGGAAGCAAGAAGTAAACCATTCTTTACAGATTGTATTCGTTATTCTTTTGGTGACCAAAATCAATTAGAACTTGATTGGATTATCACTAAAAAAGATGGTAATGCAATCACAAATGAAGGTTATGAGCCATTCCAGGACTTAGAAAGTTCTCAAAACATTTCTACCTTCTTAACTACCAAAAATTTTGCTACTGAAATCAACGGTGGTACAACACTTTGGGTTAAAGTTGCTAAAGCTCACTCTGCATCTGTGCCACGTAAAGTACAGTTAATGATTTATGTTGCATCTCAAATCGAGTTGAATGCTGCATTGAGAAACAGGTCTGTTATTACTGTGAACGCACAAGGCGAGTAATAATTAAAATTTGATTCAATAAATTAAAAAAAGCCAATCTGTAAAGGTTGGCTTTTTTTGGATAAACTCAAATGCTTTAATTATGAAAACAGAAACAATATTAATTATTACTGGGGGCTTAATACTTGTTGCTAGTATAGTTGCTTTTGCAATTATTTACACTAGTAAAGATGATGTTAGCGAAAAACAAGCTATGGCTGATGCTGAAAAAGCTAAAGTAGAACTTGCTAAACAACTTGGTATAAATGACAACAGTACTGGTGGAATTATCAAATCCATTTCAGGAGGTTTAGGAGGTTTGGGGGCTGGGGTTGCTAGTTTATTTGGTGGTGGTTTAGTTTAAATTATTTATAAAAATGGCTACAACATTAAGTAACGGACAAATAATTCCTGCAAACCTAGCAGAATTAACCAAAACTCTAACTGAGTTTAAAAATAAACAGTTCCCTGAGCCTACACCAACAAATCAATTATCAAGACTTCAAGGCGAAATTTTAATTAAGAAAACTGCTGAAACAACTGCTGAAACTGCATGGAGAAATGAGGAAAAGTTACTTGAACCATTATTTCAAAATTGGCAAAATTGGGAAAAGCGTTTAGCTTTTTTCAATAATAATTGTAACGGTGGCTGGCTAGAAAAAGCTTGTTCTTCTGAATTAGGAGGAAGAGTTACGCAAACTGAAAATAATGCAAGAAGGGAATCAACTAGAAAAAATAGGGATGGAGCAAAATCGTCTTACGATGCAAAAGTTCTTTCTGTTAATTCTTTAAAAACAACTTATGATGCTGCTAAAAAGGAAAGGGTTGAAGCAGAAGGATTAGTAAATGCTTATCCACTACAATTTCAATCACAACTTGATGCTTGGTCAGTAAGAAAAGGAGCTTTTGATAAACAAAAAGGACTTGATGTATTAGCATTAACTGAAGCCATTAACAAGTTAACTGCTTCTGATTTAGAAACTAATACTAACCTTGGTTTAGCAGGTAAAAAAGCTTTTGATGCACAAGTTATTCAAAGTCAAACTGAAAAGTTAAACCTTGATATTCAAGCTATAAATTCAGGAGCTAAGGTTTCTGCAAATGTAAAATATGGAATTGTAGGAGCTGTGTTTGTAACAATTGCAATTGCACTTTTATTTGTCTTTAAACAATAATTAAAATGGTAAACCAAAATTTATTTACAGTTCCTGTACCTGAAAATTTCCCAATTTGGATTAAGGAAGTATTCTTGAATGACTTACGAGATTCTGAAATTGAAGCTTACAAAGCTGCAATGAAGAATTATTATGTTGCTGCCATTGATTTCTTTGAAAAACAAAAAATCAATATCAGTAAAGAAAATGTTCGAAGATTTAAGGACGATATAGTTCGTCATATTGTCCTTGATGATGACGAAAAACAAGAAGTAGTGGCTACTGAAAATGAAACTGAAAAAGTACCGAATCCCAAAATTGCACCCAAAAAGAAGTGTGCTTGTAATAAAATTGCAGGTATTGAAGATGAGGTAAAACAACTCAAAAAGTTCGGTTTTATAGCCATTCTAATCATTGTATTGGTATTAATATTTAAATAAAAATTTATGTGTGGATGTACTCAAAATATTTCAGGTTTTACTGGAATTATGAACTCAAACATTGGATTACAACCAGCTCCTAAATCTTTGTATATTGGGGTTGATGGAAATGATGACAACGCTGACCTTGAAGATGATTTAGGAGTATCTTTGGCTGATAAAAAAACAACAGCACAAAAAGTAGGGGGGTGGATTGAAAGCCTTGGCCCATTGGCTGATATTTATAACAAAGTTATGGGTAAAGGACCAATAGATATGGGTACTAGTTCAATTAGTTCTAGTTCAAATGAAGAAGAAGTACAAACAGACAATAGTTGGATTTATTGGACTATTGGTGGTGTAGTGGCTCTCTCTGTAGCAATTTGGGCTTTTGTCAAATTCGGCAATAATTAAATTAAAAACTAATCAGTTTCGGTAAACTAAATACTTACCGGAACTGATTTTAATATTTTAGACTATGTATTATAAAATAGATAAAAATAAGGGTAGAGGTTATGAATTAACTTTAACTATCTCATCTAAAAAGCCAATAAAATTACTTGTAATTGGTAAAGATAAACATAGTGATTTAGTATTTTTTCAAAGAAAATATAACGGTAAACTTGATACTGGATTTGTAGGTACTGAAAAATTGAAGTTTAAATTACCTCTTAAGCCTAATAACCTTAAAGTTTATTGTATCAATGCCTTAAATGGCTCTAGTGAAAGTATTACTATAAACAAAATTGAACATTCATTTTTAAAAAAAACAGAATATTATCAAAATCAACCTTCGCATATTAGGGAGTTTATTGACTTTGCAGAATGGTTTGCACACAATGCTATACACTGTCTTGTCCTGAAATAGGTTTACACAAAGTAAGCATAAAATGGAAGGAAGAACAAAGGTTGTATACAGTGAAGCATTCAAACATTTAGTGTGTAAAGAGCACATCGATACAGGTTCAAGTTTGA
>JBEEOW010000031.1:0-40512 GCA_041191405.1 Bacteroidota bacterium | reverse complement strand
TTTTACCTGTATTGGGTGATATGTTGAGATTAAATATGGCGGTACCAGTTACACAAAGAAACGACCCTAAATTCTCAACTTTAGGATTAGTTGGAGCTGCAGTTTTAGGATTAACAGATCCTGCTTATAACGGAAACAAAAACTTACAATTTATCCCTAATATGGATGGCTTCCCTAACGGAAGAAGATTGGAAGATGATGTAACCCGTATCGAATTACAAGCAGTAAGTGGTGTAGTATTAGCTGCAATTGGTTTGTGGTATGATGATTATATGCCAAACTCTTCACCTTCTCCAGTAACAACTGGTTTAACAAATGTATTGGGCTATACTACTGGTGTAGAAGCAAATGATACCACATTTAGAGGAGCATTTCCTTACCTACAAACTCCTTGGAATGGCTATAGTAGAAAAGGTGATGCAGGTGTACTTACAGGAACTGGTATTGAAAGTGGCTTAGGTATGTCAGCTGATGCAGTTGGGTCTGCTTACAATTTCCCTAATCCTTTTGAGAACTCAACTACTTTAAGATTTAGAACGGTAAATAATGGACATGTATTAATTAATATATATGCTCAAAATGGTTCTCTTGTAAAAAAACTAGTAGATGAAAATCTACAAGCAGGAACACATGATGAAACATGGAATAATAATGTTCCTTCAGGATTATACTTTGCTAAAGTTTATAGCAATGGTAAATTAATTACGACTATTAAAATGGTTGCTAAATAATTGAATATCAATTAAGAGACTTCGGGAATAAATGTATGTTTATTCTTGAAGGCTTTTGATTTTGAATATTTTTTATGAATTAGATTTTACAAACAATCTTAACATTAATAGATAATGAACAAAAAAATAAAAGTATTGTCAATTGCAATTGTTGCCATGTTTGCCATCGGTGGAGCGTATTTGTTTGTAAATAAAGATAAAAAAGAGGTTCCTCCATTATTGGAAAGACTTGGTCCGATATCGACAACTAGCGAATGGTTAAACACCAAAAAAGCGATTGAGACTTTGCAAACCCAAATCAGGTTGAATTCAGGGAATTTTAAAGCTAAAATGTTGCTTGCACTTGCCTATATGCAAGAAGCAAGAATTACTGGCGAACATCCTTATTATTATCCTGCTGCATTAGATTTGCTCGAATCTGTATTATCGAACACAAACAAAGATAACGGCTTATATAAAGAAGCAATAGTAGCAAAAGCATCTGTATTATTGTCATTACATCAATTTCAAAACGCTAAACAATTAGGCGAAGAGGCCTTGAAAGATGGCAATGCAAATGCCGCTATTTATGGCATTTTGTGTGATGCTTATGTAGAATTAGGGGATTATGAGAATGCTGTAAAAGTTACAGATTTGATGATTTCATTAAAACCTGACTTGAGGTCTTATTCAAGAGTTTCATATTTAAGAGAAATACATGGAGACTTAAATGGTGCCATTGAAGCTATGAAATTAGCCGTTTCTGCGGGACTGCCTGGATTAGAACAAACAGCTTGGACAAGAATAAATCTAGCCAAATTGTATCAAAAAAAGGGCGATTTACCGAATGCCGAATTACAATATAAATTAGCACTTTACGAAACACCTTTTTATGCTTTTGCACTTGGTGGTTTGGGAAGTATAGCCGAAAATAAAAAGGATTATAAAACTGCTATTGCTTATTATGAAAAAGCAGCTAAAATTATTCCTGAATTTTCGTTCAATGAAAATTTAGCTCAACTATACGCTACTGTTGGCAAAAAAGAACTGAGTCAAAAAACTGCTGAAGAGGTAATAGACATGCTTGATGAAGATGCCGATGCTGGTCATAAAGTAGATTTAGAATTAGCTAATTTGTATGTAAACTTATTTCATGATTACGATAAAGCATTGGAATATGCTGAAAATGAATATGAAGTTAGACCCAACAATATTGATGTAAATAAATGTTTGGCTTTGATTTATTACAAAAAACAAGAATATAAAACGGCTTATAAATATATTAAATCTGCCTCTCGCACCCATAGAAACGATAGCGAACTTTTAACCTTAACTGCTTTGATTTATAATAAAACTGGACAAATAAAAGCAAGTAACGCCCTTATTAAACAATCATTTAAGTTAAATCCTTATCAAAATGATGAATTAGCATTTGAAGCTAAAAAGTTAATTTTAAATAAGCATTTATAATTCAAAATTGTATTTAATAGATGTCATTTATAAAGGTACGATATTATATTTCGATATTAGTTATTGCCAATATCTTTCTATTGAATTTAAAAGATTCTATTACAATATCGCATGCCCTTTTACATTATATTCCAATTTCTTTTCATTCACATCATGTTCATAGTCATACCCATACTATAAACGACCACATTGATTTAACTGAAAGTGACAAAGAAGCTATAAATCAACATAAACCACTTAAAAAGGCGAAACACAAGTTGGTAAAAAACAATAAGGTTTATTTATTTGTATTGAATAATCATTTTATTGATTTCAAAATTGATATAATTTTTTGCAAAAAAAATGATTTCAATTTTAAGTTGAGTCGTTTTGTTTCTTTTATTGTTGCACCCAATTTATTACCTCCCGAATTAGCATAAATTTATATAATTGACAATTAGCTCATTATGAATATGTTTATTTATTCATCAGCTACGCTTTTGTCTTTTTTCAATGAATTTATTATCGTCTAATTTAAAATTAAATGTTAAAAAACATAGTTGTAATTTCCTTATTATATTTCTTCTCAGGAAATTTAATGGCAGGTAGCAATATAAAAGGTTTTGTATTTGATTTATCATCAAAACAGCCTTTAGAAGCGCTTTTAATACAAAATATTTCAACCAATACAAGAATATTTTCCGATCAAAACGGTGCATTTTCCTTTGATAAACTTACTTCGGGTAGGCATATCATTAAAATTACAGCCTTGGGTTATACTGCCTTATCAGACACTATTTATGTGAATGAAAATGCTACTTTCTCAAAAAATTTCTATTTAAAGGAGGCCCCTTTAATGATTTCTGAAATTATAGTGAATGCCCAAAAAGACTTCTCTTTAAATACACTAAGTGCGCTCGATATTAAATTAAGACCACATACCACCACACAAGATTTGTTAAGATTGGTACCTGGTTTATTCATAGCTCAACATGCCGGAGGTGGCAAAGCCGAACAAATATTTTTGCGAGGTTTCGATGTCGACCATGGTACGGATGTAGCCGTTTCGGTTGATGATATGCCGGTAAATATGGTGTCGCATGCACATGGTCAGGGCTATGCAGATTTGCACTTCGTTATTCCAGAAACAGTTGATAAAATCGATTTTTCAAAAGGATCTTATGATGCCACTACGGGCAACTTTAATACAGCTGGTGCAGTTCGGTTTAAAACAAAAAAAATATTACCCGCTAATTTAATAAAATCCGAAATCGGTAGTTTTAATACCTATAGAGGTGTTGTTATGTTTAATTTATTCAACGAAAAAGATACTATTCGCACCAAACAACATGCCTATATAGCCTCTGAATATTTTACTACTAAAGGATTTGTAGAATCTCCACAAAAATTTAATAGAATCAATCTTTTTGGAAAATATACCAATCAATTGACTTCAAATTTGAATTTGATTTTTTCGGCATGTGCTTTTTCAAGCACATGGTATGCATCAGGGCAAATACCCGAAAGGGCAGTATCTCAAGGAATTATTACTAGATATGGTTCTATAGATAATTCGGAAGGCGGCAAAACATCTAGATATAATTTTAATTTAAAAATTGTTAAAAGATTAAAGAATAATTCCTTCATAGAAAACAATCTTTATTATGTCCGCAACAATTTTAACCTGTATTCAAACTTTACTTTTTTTAAAAATGATTCATTAAATGGAGATCAAATTTTTCAATTCGAAAATAGAAACATCTATGGATACAATAGTTCCTATTCCAAAGATAACACCATTGGTAATTTACAGTTTAAAACTCAATTAGGAATTGGGCTAAGAGGTGATTATGTCACAAATTCTGGCTTGTCGAATACCGTAAAACGAGTTTTTATAAATTATTTAAAAAAGGGAACCATTCACGAAACCAATGCTAGTGCTTATGTAGATGAAACGATTATTATTAACCCTAAATTATCGTTAAATCTTGGCTTGAGATTCGATTATTTTAGATTTGAATATATCGATAAATTAAGCGAGATGAAGTATGAAAAAAAGTCAGTTTATAAATCAATAACGTGCCCGAAATTGAATTTATATTATAACCTAAATCACAAAATCCAATTGTATTTCAGTACTGGTACAGGCTACCACAGCAATGACAGCCGTGGTGTGGTAAATGTGGCAAATCAAAATACGGTTCCTCGTAGCATCAGTGCCGACATTGGTACAAGTATTACATTATTTAAAAAAATATTTTTAAATACTGCCTTATGGTGGATGAACTTAGAGTCGGAATATACCTATGCCGGAGACGATGGTTTTATTGGTCCAAATGGTAAAACACAAAGAATAGGGGTTGATTTAAGTGCACGATTACAACTATTTACTTGGTTATATGCTGATGCTGACCTTAATTTGGCAAAACCTAGGTTTGTTAATGAGCCAATTGGTCAAAACTATGTTCCTCTTGCACCGACAATTACAAGTGTGGCTGGTATAAATATAGTTTCAAAACAAGGATTTAATATCAGTTTAAGGTACCGATATTTAGGAACCAGACCAGCAATTGAAGATAATTCTATAGAAGCCAAAGGATATTTTATTACCGATTTGGTGGCAAGTTATAAAGTGAAGAAAATTCAGCTCGGCGTAACGATTGAAAATCTATTAAACAAAACCTGGAATGAAGCCCAATTTGCTACAGAATCAAAATTAAAAACTGAATCTGCACCTATTACTGAACTGCATTACACTCCAGGCACTCCCTTTAATATCAGAGTAAATGTGAGTTATAATTTTTAGTTGATTAGTTTTATATATTTACATTGTAGCATTTCGTGGAAAATTAATATCGTTGAATTTCAATATTACGCTATAAATATGCTTACGTCTTCGTCAGTGTATTCATGAGAAATAGTAATTTGTGGCGTTTAGCTACTGATTATCCCAACAGTGAAGTGTTACCTTGTGTTCATCGTGCACCAAATGAATCGTCAGGTCAATTAAGGTTAATGTTAATTTGTTAAAGTTGTAATTATTTTACCTAGATGTTATTTAATTGTTTACTTTCTGTTTCAGTATTTTAAATGCAATTATATATGCATATTTTAGATTTAAACTTAAATCTGTTGTTATATGAAATTCAGCGTATTCTTAATGTTTGTATTGTTGTATGTTGTAAATCAAATGTTTGCACAGCAAGTTAAAGAAGTGAATGTTAGTACAGAGCCTATCGAGGTAACTGTTTTCTCTAGCGGAGCCCAAGTTACAAGGAAAAAAAGCATTGAACTCCAACAAGGGAAATCCATTGTAAAATTCATGAAATTGTCGCCCTATTTAGTTGGTAAATCTATACTTTTAAAAGGGTTTGGAGATGTTACAATTCTTTCGGTGAACTACCAATTTAATTTTTTAGATAGTTTAAAACGTGTAAAAGAAACCGAAAATATTCTAAATAAGGTTGAAACTATTGAGAATCAAATAAAGATAGAACTAGCAAATTTAGAAGTACTAAAAGAGCAGACTTTACTTTTACAAGAGAATAGAACATTTAAGCCTTCGGCAAATAGTAATGTTGTAAATAGTTTAAAAGATGCACTTTCATTTTATCAAGAGCAGTTTTTGTATATAAAACAAAAGGAAATTGAAGTATCGAATAAAATAGAGATACTCAAAAAAGAGCTTGAGGCACAAATAAAACAATATAATTCGATAGGTGATAAAAAAGTAGAGTATTATGCCGAAGTATTAGCTTTAGTAGAAGTTAAAAAAGATACTAAAATTGATTTTGAATTAAGTTATTTTGCCGAAAATGCAACATGGTTTCCATCGTACGATATTAGAGCAGATGAATTATCGGAACCTTTGAAAATTATTTACAAAGCTAATATTCAGCAAAATACAAAAGAAAACTGGTCTAATGTAAAATTGAGTTTATCAACTACTGACCCAATTTTGGGTAATACTGCCACTAAATTAATTCCTTATCAATTGCACTTTAATAGTACACCGCCAAAATATATTTCAAAAGGAAACGAAATTACAGGTAAAATCACAGATGAAAATGGAGATCCATTGATTGGAGCATTAATTACGGTTGAAGGTTATTCAATTTCAGCAGTAAGTGATATTGAAGGAAAATATTCAATTACTGTTCCTTCTAAACCTGATATCTCATTAAAAGTGAAGTATATAGGTTATAATTCTCAAACCAGAGTCGCTAATAATGGTACTGAAGATTTTGTTTTAAAAGAACAAGTACAAAATACACAAGAAGTTGCAATCTCTTCAGAATTTTTATTAACTGTAAGAAAAAATAGTACTCAAGTTGTTAATGGAGTTTCATCTGAACAAATTAAAAAAACTCCAGATAGGTCAACTGCAGATGTTTTAAAAAGAGTATCTGGAGGTAAGAAATATGCAAAAGAAAGTGATATTGTAGATAAATCAGTAACCAATTCTCCAGTTGCTACTACTTTTGAAATCAAAACATTATATACATTACCTTCAACCAATAAATTGATAACAGTTGAAATTGAAAGAATTCAAATGGAAACAAATTATGAGTATTATGCAGCTCCAAAAGCTGATAAAGATGCATTTTTATTGGCAAGTTTTACAAATTGGAGTCAATATAATTTATTGGACGGTGAAGCATCTATTTACTTTGAAAATACTTATGTTGGTAAAACATTATTGGATATAAGTAATTTAAATTCAGATACATTAACAGTATCTTTAGGTAGAGATAAAAATGTATCAATAAGTAGAGAACCTAAAAAAGATTTTACTAAAAAACAGTTTTTTGGATTTAAAAAGGAAGTTTCAAAAGGTTGGAATATAACAGTTAAAAACAACAAAAAAAGTAATATTAAACTTGTGTTACATGACCAAGTTCCTGTTTCAATCACAGAGGATATTGAAGTTCTTGTGGATGAAATTTCAAATGCTGAGTACAATAAAGATTCAGGAGAATTAGTTTGGAAAATGGATTTACAACAAGGACAAAAAAATGAATACTTGATTAAATATAGAGTTAAAGCGCCGAAAAGTGTAAAAACAGTGATTGAGTAAAATCAATAAAAAAGGTCGTTAAAGATTCTCATCTTTAACGACCTTTTTTTAAATCTATAATTTTTATGGTTTATTTCAATAAATCTAAACCAATATCTTTTCTGTAGTTTTTGCCTGACCAATTGATACTTGCAGCCGCTTGATTAGATTTTGCTAAAGCATCAGGAATTGAGTTACCATAAGCTGTACAAGCAATAACTCTTCCGCCTGTGTTTACAAGTTTATTGTCTTTAATCGCTGTACCTGCATGGAAAACCAATACTTCGTTTTGATTATCAGCACCTGTAATTTCAAAACCTTTTTCGTAAGCACCAGGGTAACCACCAGAAACTAACATTACTGTTGTTGCAGTTCTTGGGTCAACTTCAATTGTTTTGCCAGCTAATTCGCCATTGCCTGCAGCCCAAAGTAATTCTCCTAAATCTGATTTTATTCTAGGAATTACAACTTCAGTTTCTGGGTCGCCCATACGAGCATTGTATTCAATTACATAAGGTCCATCTGGAGTGTTTATCAAACCTAAGAAAATAAAACCTACATAATTAATACCTTCTGTAATTAAGCCGTTTATTGTTGGTTTAGTAATTGTTTCATCAATTACTTTCATAAATGCTTCATCAGCAAATGGAACCGGAGAAACTGCTCCCATACCACCTGTATTTAAGCCAGTATCACCTTCGCCAATACGTTTGTAATCTTTTGCTTCTGGTAATGTAACATAGTTTTTACCATCAGTCAATATGAAAACAGAAAGTTCAATACCTGTTAAAAATTGCTCAATAACCACTTTTGCACTTGCTTTACCAAAACGCTGGTTTGCAAGCATATCTATGATAGTTTCTTCAGCTTCTTTGTGTGTTTCTGCAATAATTACACCTTTGCCAGCAGCTAAACCATCCGCTTTTAAAACCACAGGTAATGTGTGTGCTTTCACATAAGCAATACCTTCTTCTAATTCTTCGGCTGTAAATGTGCGTGAAGAAGCAGTTGGTATACCATATTTTTGCATGAAGTTTTTAGAAAAATCTTTACTTCCTTCTAATTGTGCTCCAATTTTATCTGGACCAACAACTTTTACATGACTTATTGAAGGTGTAGAAGTGATAAAATCACGTACCCCTAATACAAGCGGAGCTTCCGGACCAACAACTACTAATTTGATGTCATTTTCAAGAATTGCTTTCTCTATCGCTGGAAAATCTTCAGCAGAAATTGCAAGGTTTTGAGCTACTGATGCAGTTCCCGGATTTCCTGGTGCTACAAAAACTTTTGTTACAACTTTACTTTGCGCTAATTTCCAAGTAAATGCATGCTCACGTCCGCCTGAGCCTAATATTAATACGTTCATTTTTATACTTCATTAAATTAATAATTAATAATTAAGAATTAGTAATGTTAAAACATACAAAAACTTAGTATCAATTATTAATTGCTAATTATTAATTAATTTACTGCAGTCGCTCGGCTCTGCCGAGTGACAATTATTTTTATGGCTTCTAGCCATTTTTATTTGGCAAAAATTATGTCAAATTGGTATTATTTGCAACAGTACTAATGTTATATAATACTTCAGGGCTAAAATCTAAGTCAACCAATTCTGTATTGCCATTGTAATCTTTCATGGGTAATAAATGTGGCCATACAATATTATTTTGTTCTTTATCATATTGTACAGTTACAAATACCTCTGGGGTAAATAATTTATATAGTAAACTATTTTTATTATTTTGAGCTTCATTGTACCAATCTGTAAAATCAACAATACGCAACTCATCTGTAGTCCAGTTACAAGCAATTTTGTATAATTCAACTTTTACAATTCCTTTAATTCTAGGTATCATAACTATTGTAATGGCTTAATTTTAAAGAAAGTAGCATTGTCTTGCTGCAGTAATTCCCAATTGTTTTTTAATTCATCTTGATGAATCTCCATCCATGCTTGAATTAATCTAGTTTGTGTTTTTGGCAAATCTCCTTCAATAATATCACAAGTTTCAATTGAAAACATTGCTTCAAATTCTGCATATTTTGCATGCAAATGAATAGGAGCATGATCTCTGTGATACATATAAATGATAATCCCAAAGAATCTACAAATTTCTGCCAAGCTTATATTTGTTTAATTTGTTATCAAATTTATGCAGTCGCTCGGCTCTGCCGAGTGACAATTATCTTTATGGCTTCTAGCCATTTTTAAATATTAGGCAAGATGCCTTTTTCATAAGCGCCACTCGGTAGAGCCGAGCGACTGCGATTATTTTATTAAACTTAAGATGTAAAACTATTCAATTCTAAAATCTAAAATCTTATGTCTTTCATCTTAAGTCTATTCAGTTGCTAACAATGATTTCCAACCTTTCGCTTCGATTTTTGCAACAGACTCTTCTACTTTTTCACGAAGTGACTTTTTGAAAACACCTAAATTTTGTGAAATATGTTCGTCATAAGCACCAACAATTTCCGCTGCTAAAATACCAGCATTTCTAGCTCCGTCTAAAGCAACAGTTGCCACAGGAATACCAGCAGGCATTTGAAGAATAGATAAAATAGAATCCCAACCATCAATACTATTTGATGATTTTACTGGAACACCAATTACAGGTAAAGTAGTTAAAGATGCTACCATGCCGGGTAAATGAGCTGCTCCACCAGCACCTGCAACAATTACTTTTAAACCACGAGTTTTAGCTGTTTCTGCATATTCAAACATACGTTGTGGCGTACGATGTGCCGAAATAACTGTTAACTCATAAGCTACACCAAGTTCGTCCAAAACTTTAGCAGCCTCTTTCATTACAGGTAGGTCAGATGCACTACCCATTATAATTCCTACAAGTGCTTGGTTCATTATGCTATTACTTTTATGGTTTCTTTAATTTTTTCTACTTTGGCAATTAGTGATTCAAAGTTATCATCAATAACAGTGATATGTCCCATTTTGCGTTTTGGTTTGGTAAACTTTTTACCATATAAATGTATGTAAGCCCCCGAAATACGCAAAATTTCATTTACACCTTCGTATTTTGCTATACCGCTGTAACCTTCTTCACCCAAAATATTAATCATCGCAGCATTTTTAAGCACGCCAGTATTGCCAAGTGGCAAATCAGTGATAGCTCTTAAATGTTGCTCAAATTGCGATGTATAATTACCTTTCATGCTATGGTGACCACTATTATGCGGACGAGGAGCTACCTCGTTTACCAACACTTTGCCATCTTTAGTGATAAACATTTCAACTGCAAGTAAGCCAACAATACCTAGTTTTTCAACTACCAATTTAGCTATTCTTTCAGCTTCATTGGCAATTTCTTTACTAATTTGTGCCGGTGAAAATAAATATTCAACCAAATTATAAGTTGGGTGGAATACCATTTCAACAACTGGGTAGGTTACAATTTCGCCAGATTGGTTACGAGCAGCAATTACAGAAATCTCTTTCTCGAAATCTACAAATTTCTCCAATAAACTAGCTGAGTCAAAACCTTTTTCAATATCCTCAATTGAATTGATTTTTTGTACACCTCTACCATCGTAACCTGCAGTGCCAAGTTTTTGCATAGCTGGTAAAAAGTCGGCATGTTTTTGAATGTCGGCTTTACCGTTTAACAAAACAAAATCAGACGTTGGTATATTGTGTTTTTTGTAAAACTGTTTTTGCAAACGTTTATCCTGAATCAATTTAATAACATCAGGCTGAGGAAAAACTTTTTTGCCAAGTTTAACTAATTTAGCAAGCGCCTCAGTATTAACGTTTTCAACCTCAATAGTAATCAGGTCAAGGTTTTTCCCGAAGTTCACTACATCATCATAGTTGGTAGGGTCGCCAAGCACAAAAGTACTAGCAAATTCCTTACAAGGCGAACTGTCATCAGCATCAAGTACTGAAGTATGTATGTTAAAATCTACACAAGATTGAATGAGCATACGTCCAAGTTGACCGCCGCCCAAGATACCAAGTTGTAAACCTTGGCAAAATGAATTATTCATTCCGTAACTGTTATAAATAAAAGGGACGCTAAGTTACAAAAAAATATAATAGTACATGTTAACAATTTAATATATTGAGGGTTTGGATGTTTTTTATTTATGGGGGGATTTTTTATAGTTTTTATAAATATTAACTTTTTATTTGGTTATGAATTTTACAAGTTCTGTAAATCCTTCTAAAGTTAAAGGTTTTACTATGTAGTCTGAAACTTCACTAATATTTTTTGCTCTTTCAAAATCATATGGGTTTATAGAAGAAGAAATTATATAGATGTAAACTTTTTTGCCTATCCTTGGTTTTAATTTAATGTAATTTTCTATGAACTCCCAGCCATCCATCACGGGCATTGTTAAATCAAGAAGGATGATTTCTGGAATATTTTCTAGAATTTGGCAATTATTTTCTAAGTAAATAATGGCTTCTTTTCCATTATTAAATACTTTGGTATGCTTAACTAATTCTGAATGTTCTATAATACTTACTGCAATGTATTGACAAATATCGTCGTCATCTATTACAAATATTGAATTGATTTTTTTCACTTAATTGAATTTTATTATGAATGTACTACCTTCATTAGGCTCGCTTACTGCCATAATTGAGCCTCCTAATGATTCTACTTGTGTTTTGGTAATAAAAAGTCCAAAACCTTTTGCTTCAGGATTTTCATGAAAAGTTTTTCTTAAACCAAACAATTTATCGCCGTATTTTTTCATGTCAATACCTAATCCATTATCTTCAACTGATAATTGAATTGAATTGTTTATTTTTTTAGTTTTTACTATAATTTTTAGTTTTCTATTTGGATCTCTATACTTTATAGCATTACTTATTAAGTTAATAAAATAGCTTTTTAAGTATTTTTTTGAATAGTATATTGATGTTATTAAACTGAAATCATGTAATATTTCAATTTCAAAATTATATGTATCAATGCATAAATTTTCTAATGCCAAATTATAACATTCAAAAAAATCAACATATTCTGTTTGAATGTTTACATCATTTCTAACGTGTAAAGATTCAACCAATTCATTAAAAGTTTCTAAAAGCACATTTACAGGTTTACTTAGTTTACTCGCAATCTCTTTTTGTTTTTCAAAAGTATCGCAATTTTGAATCATTGATACTAATACAGGTAAATTTGATATTGGAGCTCTTAAGTTATGTGAAACAATAAAACAAAAATCTTCAAGCAATTTTGCTCTGTTCTTTAGTTCTTCTTCTTGTTGTTTTTGTTTTGTTATATCAAATCTAATTGACACATACTGAATAGGCTTACCCATATCATTTAAATAGGGGATAATTGTTGTTGAAACCCAATAATATGTTCCGTCTTTTGCTTTGTTTTTTATATCACCTGTCCAAATTTGACCTTTAGATATTGTTGACCACAAGTTTTGAAAAAAATCTTTTTCGTGATATCCTGAGTTTATTATTCTATGGTTTTGGCCAAGTAGTTCATTTTTAGAATATTTTGATATTTTACAAAATTTGTCATTTATATATGTTATTTCTCCTTTTACATCTGTTATTGCAACTATTGCCGCAGAATCTAATGCTATTTTTTGTTGTACTAGTTTTTCTTGTTGTTCTTTTTTTTGGGTAATATCAAATCTGATTGATACATATTGAAAGGGAAGGTTTTCTTCGTTTAAATATGGGACAATTGTGGTGTGTACCCAATAATAGCTTCCATCCTTTGCTTTGTTTTTTATTTCACCTGACCATACTTTTCCTCTTGAAATTGTTTTCCATAATTCTTTAAAAAATAACTTATCATGGGTTCCAGAGTTAAGTATTCTATGGTTTTTGCCTAATAACTCTTCTTTAGAATATTTCGAAATGATACAAAATTTATCATTTACATAGATAATATTGCCTTTTATATCAGTAATTGCCACTATCGCTGAGTAGTCTAGAGCAATCTTTTGTTGCTCTAATTCTGAAAACATCTGCGTTAATTCATTTAACAAACGAATATTTTTTGATGTGTTTGGCATATATTACAAAAGTTTATAAGTAAATTTACTTAATGTTTTTTATTATTAAAAAATAAAGCAAAGTTTTTTTTAGTTTATGTGTTGGTTTTGTGTGATTAAGCAAAATGGATTATTGTAAAAAGTGCTTTCAATTATCGCTGAAACTGTTATTAAAGGAGTTTTTTGACTCAAAAAAAAAGCCTTCAAGAATCTCTTCTCAAAGGCTTTTATATCTTAAATACTCAGTACTTAATCCTCTGTACTCAGTACCAAATAAAACTATTTCGCAGCTTTAACAATATCAGCAAAATCTCTAGCAACTAAAGATGCACCACCAATTAAACCACCTTCAATATCATTTTGAGCTAAAATCTCAACTGCATTTGATGGTTTTAAGCTTCCGCCATATTGAATAGTAATTGCATCAGCAGTAGCTTTGCCATATTTACTAGCAATGTGGTTACGAATTTCTAAGTGAATTTCTTGTGCTTGTTCGCTAGTAGCTGTTAAACCTGTACCAATAGCCCAAATTGGCTCATAAGCAATCACAGTTTTAAGGAAATCTTGCTCACTTAAGTGGAACAAACTTTCAGTTAATTGTGATTTAATGAAATCAATATGAACACCTTGCTCACGTTGTGCAAGTGATTCTCCACAACAAAAAATTGGACGAATACCGTGTTTGATAGCTAAATCAACTTTCTCTGCTAACATTTCGTTGCTTTCGTTGAAATATTCTCTACGCTCACTGTGTCCGATAATTACAAAGTCAACACCTACTGATTTTAATTGTGCAGCAGAAACTTCTCCAGTATATGCTCCTGATTCTTTGTTAGATACATTTTGAGCACCTAAGAAAATATTTTTCTTTGAACCAATTAAAGCTTTAACAGCTGTTAAGTGTATAAATGGTGCACAAATTACAACTTGTGCGTTTGATTTTACTTCGTCTGAAACGATATTGATGATTTCAGATGCTAATTTTTGACCTTCTTCTAAGGTCTTATTCATTTTCCAGTTGGCAGCAATAATATATTGTCTCATTCTTTCTGTATTTACAAGCTTCAAATTTAAAACATAAATCTAATATTCCACTCTATAATCAAATTTTACTTCGTGTAAATGACTTAATTGTGCTCCAGAGATGGTAATTTCTTTTTCATCGAATTGCATTTTATCCCAATTGAATGACATTGCCTTGTAATTTCCTATTACATCAGGCTTGCCATTGTTTTTGATTCCAACCAGTGAATTATTTTGCCAATACCAAGCGTGCATTGCTGCACCTTGTCCAAGTGGAATATCTTTATTTAAAATTTTATTATTTTCAATATCAACTACAGCCATCAATGGCGAGCGAGTATCTTGTAGGGTAAATAAGTATTTTTTGCCTTTGTGCTCAGTTACGAAAAATTCCCCACCTTTTACTTCAATTGTTTTTTCACCTTTTGCATTAAAAACGAATAGTTTGCTGTCATCGTCTCCGAATTTTGTAACAATTAAATGATTCGCAATAGGTTGATTTTTAGGGATAAACAATCCTCCAACAAAAGGAGTAGGTTTAATGTTTTTGAATGATAAAAGTGTTTTTCCATTGAAATTCAATGCCCAATCTTTGTCTTTATTTTCAATTTTAAATTCGGCATCATTTAATTTTAATGAATTTTGAGTTTGCGTTTGTTGATGGTAATTTTGAACCTGCGATGCATCCGTATCGTTATGGTTTACACTTGAATCTGCACGGTGTTCTGTTCCCGCATTTTCCCATTTTGAAGCAGTATCTTCACTTGATTTTTGTTCTTGCTTATCAGCACTGTTACATGCCCAAATGCCTAACAATGAAATAATTAATATTTTACTTATATTTTTCATTTTCACAAATTTAAATCCAACAAACAAATGTGTGAAATATGGGTTAGAAATGCAAATAGACAGTGTTTTTATAACTAATTTATGGTGCCAAAGCTTCAACTAATTTATGTTTAAATTTACCTTTAGAGTTAAAAATTAAAATTACTACATAACTTCCACTTCCTAATCCACCATTTATTTTAATTATAATTTCATTATTCTCTGTTAAATAACCTTTTGCAGATTTTATGTCTAATTCAAAAAGAAATTGGTAAATCTTTTTGTCAACCACATATTCTTCTCCATTTGGGCGAATAATTTTAATATGTTTTATTTCATTTTTGGGTAAATAAACCGTTTCGTTATCCAGATGTGTTTCATCAATTCCCCAAAAGTATTTAGCTTGTTTGTTGTAATAATCTTTGTTGGTACTGATGTTTTGTTTAAATTTTTCTGTGTCAAATTTTTCTAAAGCAATACTGAATGTTAAGTCGTTGGCGTATACATTAACTGTATTTGAATCTGTAAATGAAGTTTTGAGAGCTTCATAATTAAAATTGAAAAAGTTAAAGTTGTTTTCATGTTTATTTACTGAATGTTTTTTTAAAAAACTTAAAGGTGTTATTGTATCAAAATGTATTTTATCATTTTCTGAATCAATAGTAAGTTTATATTTTTCAGATGGAAATTTAGTTTCATGTCCCAAATTTTGTGAACATGAAAAAGCCATTATAGCAATAATAATGAGTGAAAAAGTTTTACTGAAATACATAAGGAAGTTTTAAATTGAGGTTTGAATACTAGTTTAACGATTAAGCAAATGTTATTATTTTTTAGAACCTCAACTTTTAATTCACAAATTAAATGAAAAAATAGTATGTTTATGGAATTATTTAAATTGGGAAACAAACTGCCATAAATATGGCATTTACATAAATTATCATGAAAAAAACTAATCTAAAAGTTGGTATTATTCAACAACAAAACTCTTCTGATATTCAAGCAAATATTGAAAATTTGTTGTCTAAAATTAAAGATTTGGCAAGCAAAGGAGCAGAGTTAATTGTTTTGCAAGAATTACATAACGGTTTATATTTTTGTCAGACCGAAAATGTTAACTTATTTGACCAAGCCGAGACAATTCCTGGCCCATCTACTGAAATTTATGGCAAAATTGCCAAAGAAAATAATATTGTTTTAGTTACCTCATTGTTTGAAAAACGTGCTGCCGGTTTGTATCACAATACTGCTGTAGTTTTTGAAAAAGATGGTTCAATTGCAGGGAAATATCGCAAAATGCATATCCCAGACGACCCAGCTTATTACGAAAAATTCTATTTCACACCAGGCGATTTAGGATTTGAACCAATTCAAACAAGTGTTGGTAAATTAGGTGTATTGGTTTGTTGGGACCAATGGTATCCCGAAGCAGCTAGATTAATGGCTTTGCGTGGCGCCGAAATGTTGATTTATCCAACTGCAATTGGCTGGGAAAGTTCTGATACTGAAGATGAAAAATTACGTCAGCAAAATGCTTGGATTATTTCACAAAGGGGACATGCAGTTGCGAATGGCTTACCAGTAATTTCAGTAAATAGAGTCGGTCATGAGTCTGACCCATCTGGACAAACAAACGGAATACAGTTTTGGGGAAATTCATTTGTTGCAGGTCCACAAGGAGAATTGGTTTATACAGCATCATCAAACAAGGAAGATGAAGTAATTATAGATGTTGATTTGCAAAGAAGTGAAAATGTGCGTCGTTGGTGGCCTTTCCTTAGAGATAGAAGAATAGATGCTTACCAAAATATTGTTAAAAGATATATTGATTAATGTGTATAGACGTGGCTTGCCACGTCTAAAATTATCCAATATTAATTTAATTATTTA
Source organism: Bacteroidota bacterium (assembly GCA_041191405.1). Classification (GTDB taxonomy): domain Bacteria; phylum Bacteroidota; class Bacteroidia; order Cytophagales; family UBA9547; genus JBEEOW01. The sequence continues at coordinate 23,562 of JBEEOW010000031.1, read as the reverse complement.
TCAGGCTAGGGTTACCAAGGCTTTACATTCAACTTTAAATATGAAAAACATCTTTATCTCAATAATTACCCTATTTTTATTTTGTTTAATTGCAGAAGCTCAGCAAGATACAATTTTCTATAATTCAGATTGGAAAGAAACAAAGGTAAAAGACAGTGTTGAATTCTACAGATTAGTGAAATTTGATACTACAGTAAAGCTTTACGCTGTAACTGATTATTACAAAGAAGGTAAACCTCAAATGAAAGCATTTTCATCTGATAAAAAAGGTGAAATATTTGAAGGGAAAGTAGAATGGTTTGCAAAAGAAGGGTTTCTTGAAAAATATATCAATTATAAAAATGATGTAAAACAAGGTGAATCTAAAACATTGAATCCTGATGGCACAGTTTGGGGAGAAGGATTTTATAAAGATGATTATTATGATGGGGAATGGAAATGGTATTATCCAAATAGACAATTATCTGTTATTGAAACCTATACTTTAGGGAAATTGATTGCACTAAAAGGGTGGGATGAAAATGGGAAAGAGCAATTACTCGATATTAGAACTTATCAACAAGAATTAGATCCTGAATTTCCTGGAGGTTATAGCAAAATGGTTAATTTTGTTATAAATAATTTAAAATACCCTAAAAAGGCTAGAATAAGAAATATTGAAGGTATTGTATATGTAATGTTTTCAGTAGAAACTGATGGTAGTTTAACCAATCTTAAAATAGCTAGAAGCGTTGATGAATTGCTTGATAATGAAGCTTTAAGGGTAGTTTCCTTAATGCCTAAATGGGAGGTTGGGAAAATTCACAATTTGCCAGTTAAAGTAAATAAAGTTACTATTCCTTTTAATTTTCAATTAACTAGATAGTTTACATTTCTTTAATTACCACTTTTGTCATACACAATATTACTAAAATACCATATTTGGCAGATTAATAACTATTAAATCCATTTAGCTTGATATTTGTCAATGCAGAATTGTTCAATTATCAATTAATCCTTTTATCTTTGAAATCGAATATCTGTTAAATTCAGAGTTCAATACAAAAGTACATTTATATTTATGCTTGATTTTATAACCAAAAGCATTGCCTCTCTTTTTGGTACTGCATCGCAACGTGAAGTAAAAGCTTTATTGCCTATTGTAGCGCAAATTAATGCTGAATTCGATAAATTAAAATCTATCTCTGACGATGAATTAAGGGCAACCTCTCTTAATTTACAAAAAGAAATTCAAGATTATTTAGTTGATATTGATAAACAATTAGACGAGTTAAATAAGTCAGCTAATGATACCTTAGAGACAGCTAAAAAAGAGGCTATTTTTTCTCAAATTGATAAACTTGAGCTTGAAAGAAATGTAAAACTTGAAGAAGTTTTAATGATTATTTTGCCTAGAGCTTTTGCTGTGGTTAAAGAAACTTCAAGACGTTATGCACAAAACGGAAAATTAGTAGTTACAGCTACAGAGTTTGATAAGGAAATTGCTCGTCATAAAGCCAATGTTCAAGTGCAAGGCGATACTGCTACTTGGCATAATAAATGGTTAGCCGCTGGCAACGAAATCACTTGGGAAATGGTACACTATGATGTACAGTTAATAGGTGGTATTGTTTTACATCAAGGTAAAATTGCTGAGATGGCAACAGGTGAAGGTAAAACTTTAGTTGCAACCTTACCTGCATTTTTAAATGCATTGGCTAAAAAAGGTGTTCACGTTGTAACTGTGAATGATTACTTAGCAAAACGTGACTCTGAATGGATGGCTCCACTTTTTGAGTTCCATCACATTACAATTGATTGTATTGATAAACACGAACCTAATTCTGAAGGTCGTAAAAATGCATACCAAGCTGATATTACTTATGGTACCAATAACGAATTTGGTTTTGACTACCTAAGAGATAATATGGCTCGTGATACCACTGATTTGGTTCAGCGTAAACATCACTATGCAATGGTCGATGAGGTTGACTCAGTTTTGGTTGATGATGCACGTACACCATTAATTATTTCTGGACCAATGGCTCGTGGAGGCGAAGATTTCTTGTTCCAAGAGTTAAAACCAAGAGTAACAAAACTTGTTGAAGCACAACGAAAATTAGTTGGTAATTATTTAGTTGAAGCTAAAAAACTTATTGGTGAAGGCAATGAAAAAGATGGTGGTTTAGCTTTATTTAGAGCTTATAGGGGTTTACCAAAAAATAAACCTTTGATTAAATATCTTTCTGAACCAGGAGTTAAACAAATTTTACAAAAAACTGAAAATCAGTACTTACAGGACAATTCTCGTGAGATGCCAAAAGCTGATGAACCATTGTATTTTGTAATTGATGAAAAACACAATTCTATTGACTTAACTGTTAAAGGTATTGACTTAATTACGTCTGATGGTGATGATGCTCGTTTCTTTATCCTTCCAGATATTGGAACAGACATGGCGCTAATTGAAAAAGATGAGCGTTTAACTGAAGAAGAAAAATTACAAAATACTGAAAAATTAATTTCAGATTATACCGAAAAATCTTCACGTATCCATACAGTAAATCAGTTGCTTAAAGCATATTGTTTATTTGAGAAAGATACAGAATATATTTTGGTTGACGGTAAAGTAAAAATTGTAGATGAGCAAACTGGTCGTGTAATGGAAGGTCGCCGTTACTCAGATGGTTTACATCAAGCAATTGAAGCAAAAGAAAACGTAAAAGTTGAAGATTCAACCCAAACTTATGCAACTGTAACTTTACAGAACTATTTCAGAATGTACCACAAACTTTCAGGTATGACAGGTACAGCAGAAACAGAAGCATCAGAGTTTTGGGAAATTTATAAATTAGCTGTAATCACTATACCAACAAATAGGCCAACTAGTAGAACAGACGAACAAGATAAAGTTTATCGTTCTATTAGAGAGAAATTTAATGCAGTTGCAGATGAAATTGTAGCATTAAATGAAAAAGGTCGTCCGGTGTTAGTGGGTACAACTTCTGTTGAAATTTCGGAATTACTAAGTAGAATGCTTAGTATGAGAAAAATTAAACATAACGTACTTAATGCTAAGCATCACCAACGTGAAGCTGAAATTGTACAAGATGCAGGTAAGTCTGGTGCAGTAACAATTGCAACCAACATGGCGGGTCGTGGTACAGATATTAAACTTTCTCCAGAAGCGAAAGCAGCAGGTGGTTTAGCAATTTTAGGTACTGAACGCCATGATTCACGTAGGGTTGACAGACAGTTACGTGGTCGTGCTGGTCGTCAAGGTGATCCAGGTTCTTCACAATTCTTTGTTTCTCTTGAAGATAACTTAATGCGTTTGTTCGGTTCAGATAGAATTGCATCTATAATGGACAGACTTGGGCTTGAAGAAGGAGAGGTAATTCAGCACTCAATGATTACTAGCTCTATTGAAAGAGCACAGAAAAAAGTTGAAGAAAATAACTTTGGTGTACGTAAACGTTTGCTTGAGTATGACGATGTTATGAACAAACAGCGTGAAGTAATCTACAAACGTAGAAGAAATGCATTGTTTGGAGATAGATTAAGTTTAGATATTTTAAATATCATTTACGATACTTGTGATGAAATCGCACAAAATGCTAAACATTCTAATGACTTTGAAAATTTACGTTTTAATACTATAAATATTTTTGGTTTTTCTCCAGAGATACAACAAGAGCAATTTTCAAAAGAAAAAGTTGAAGTTGTTACAAAACAGTTATTCAGAGAAGCATTAAAAATTTACAACCAACGTAAACAAGAAAATGCAGCTCAGTGTGCTCATATTGCTAATGATTTATTGGCAAGAGGTACTCAGTTTGAAAACGTAGTAATTCCATTCTCTGATGGTAAAAATGGATTGAATATCTATGTAAATATTGAAAAAGCAGCAGCAAATGGTGGTCAGGAAGTGAATTTTGCAAAAGAAAAATTTGCAACATTAGCCTTGATTGACCAATCATGGAAAGAGCATTTAAGAGACATGGACGACTTGAAGCAATCTGTTCAAAATGCTGTACATGAGCAAAAAGATCCATTGTTGATTTATAAAATGGAAGCCTTTAAATTATTTAAAACATTAGTAAGTCAGATAAATGAAGACATATTACGTTTTGTATTTAGAGGAGCAATGCCAGAAATGAACGCTGAGGAAGTGAAAGCACCACCAGTTCAGTTTCAAGCACCACGTCCCGTTTTGAAAGAAATACATGAAAACTATGGCAGTGCATTGTCAGGCGGTTCAGATGAAACAGAAGTAGCTGATTTGCCAAAACAAGAGCCAATCATAGTTGATAAAGGTCCAGGTAGAAACGATAAAATTTCAGTTCAATATATGGACGGCACCATCAAAAGAGACGTAAAATACAAATCTGTAGAAGAAGATTTACAAAGCGGAAAATGTATAATTGTTAATTTTGCTTAGGTTAACAACAAAATAAATTTTAAATTGCAAATCAATAATTGATTATTGAGTTATTTATTTAGCTCAATAATCAATTTTGTGTTTATATAGAATAATTAAAAATGAGTTTAGTAAAGGAAGAAGAGTGGACCGAGATAATATCACCTTCAAATGGTCTTTTTGATTTAAAATTAGGAGACGTTTGGAGATATAGAGATTTATTAATGTTACTTGTAAGAAGAGACTTTGTTTCGGTTTATAAGCAGACGATTTTAGGTCCAATTTGGTTTTTCTTACAACCGTTGTTTACTACCTTAACATTTGTAATCGTATTTGGGCAAATTGCTCAAATATCAACTGAAGGAATGCCACAAGTATTGTTTTATATGACTGGTATAACACTTTGGAATTATTTCTCAGATTGTTTAAATAAAACAGCAACTGTATTTAGAGATAATGCTAGTATTTTTGGAAAAGTGTATTTTCCTAGATTAGTAATGCCACTTTCAATAGTTATTTCAAATTTAATTAAGTTTGGGATACAGTTTGGTTTATTGATTGGTTTTTGGGTATATTATTTAATAACAACAGATTTAATACAACCGAATGTGTATATGTTGCTGTTGCCAATTTTGGTTCTTTTAATGGCTGCTCAAGGTTTAGGTTGGGGGATGTTAGTATCTTCATTAACAACCAAATATAGAGATTTAGTGTTTTTGTTAACTTTCGGAATTCAATTGTTAATGTATGCAACACCTGTTATTTACCCATTATCAACTATTGAAGGAAAATATAGAGTATTTATAGAATATAATCCTTTATCCCCAATTTTGGAAATTTTCAGATATGCATTATTGGGTTCTGGTACTTTTACTTGGCCATTATTTGCATACAGTATCATTTCATCTTTTGTTGTTGTAGCATTAGGTGCAATTGTGTTTACCAAAGTTGAAAAATCATTTATGGATACTGTATAGTATCTATAATTTAAAAATATACAAATGAGTAACATTGCCATTTCAGTAGAAAATATCTCAAAACAATACCGTTTAGGTGAATTAAGTACTGGTACAATCAGCCATGATTTAAATCGTTGGTGGGCAAAAATTCGTGGGAAAGAAGATCCGTTTTTAAAAGTTGGAGAATCAAATGATAGAACTTCAAAAGGTACTTCTGATTATGTTTGGTCGTTAAAAGATGTAAGTTTTGATATAAATCAAGGTGATGCTGTTGGCATTATTGGTAGAAATGGAGCTGGAAAGTCAACATTATTGAAATTATTGAGTAAAGTAACAAGCCCGACAACGGGTGTAATTAAAACTAAAGGTCGAATAGCTTCATTATTAGAAGTTGGAACAGGATTTCACCCTGAACTAACTGGTAGAGAAAATATATTTTTAAATGGGGCAATTTTAGGTATGACGAAAGCTGAAATTCGTCGTAAGTTTGATGAAATTGTTGATTTTGCAGGAGTTGAAAGATATATAGATACCCCAGTTAAACGTTATAGTTCAGGGATGTATGTAAGATTGGCATTCGCTGTAGCTGCACATCTGGAAAGTGAAATATTAATCATTGATGAAGTACTAGCTGTTGGAGACGCTGAGTTTCAAAAAAAATGCCTAGGTAAGATGGGGGATATTAGTTCAGGAGAAGGAAGGACTGTACTTTTCGTAAGCCATAATATGGGTGCAATCAGGTCCTTGTGTAATAAAGGACTTTTTTTACAAAATGGTGAAATTAAAAAATTTGGAGATATTCAACAAGCTGTTGATTTGTATTTAAGTTCTAATAATAATAATGATGGAGAATTTAAAATAGGTAAACAGGGTAAGGATGAAATTGTAATTTTTGAAGAAGTTAGGTTAAAAAATAAATATGATAAACAAACTCAAAATTTTGAGTTTGGGGATTCATTAACTGTAGAAATACACTGTTTTTCAGATAAAGCTATAGAATTGCCATATTTTTGGATTGGTATAGAAAGCCAATATGGATCTTTATTTGCAGCAAATAGTTTAATAGATGGAATTCGACCTAATATGGTTAATGGAAAGTTTGTAATTTCTTGTACCTTTAAAAATCTTAAATTATTACCACAAACGTATGTAATAAATGCTGGAGCAAGAATGAAATCAGGGACTGAATTATTAACAAGGTCAAAAGAAGTAGGTTCGTTTACAGTTATTTCAAAATTAGATGAGATAGGTTTTGTTGGAGAATTAGCAGAATCTTTTGCACCAAACGCTTCACCTTTATTTATCCCATATTCATGGAGTTTTAATAATGAAAATAAAATTGAAGTGAATTTTTGATTTGCTTGAATATTTAATATAAATAAAATAAGGCTAAAATTATGAGTTTCGGAGATTTAAATAATAAATCAATACTAATAACAGGTGGAACTGGTTCTTTAGGGAAAGAATTAGTTAAGAATATTTTAACAAAATGGCCTAATGTAAAACGTTTGGTAATTTATTCTAGAGACGAGCAGAAACAATTTTTAATGGAGCAAGATTTTCCTGCTTCGAAATATCCTGCTATTAGATATTTTATCGGAGATGTTCGTGATTTAGACCGTTTAAAAAGAGCATTTATTGGAATAGATTATGTGATTCATGCTGCAGCTATGAAACATGTGCATATAGCAGAATACAATCCTGATGAATGTGTGAAAACTAATGTAGGAGGTGCAGAAAATGTAATTAAAGCAGCATTGGAGACTAGCGTTTCAAAAGTTGTAGCTTTATCAACAGACAAAGCATGCGCACCTATAAATTTGTATGGTGCTACTAAACTTACTTCTGATAAATTATTTATTGCAGCAAATAACATAAAAGGACATAAAGATATTAAGTTCTCTGTTGTAAGATATGGTAATGTTATGGGGTCTAATGGTTCTGTGATTCCTTTTTTCTTAAATAAAAAGAAAGAAGGTGTTTTACCAATTACTGACCCAACTATGACACGTTTCAATATATCTTTACAAGGTGGAGTAGATATGGTTTTACATGCATTAGATAAAGCATGGGGTGGAGAACTGTTTGTTCCTAAAATTCCATCATATAAAATTACTGATGTAGCTCAAGCCATTGGACCTGAATGTGAACACAGAGTGTTGGGTATTAGACCTGGTGAAAAGATTCATGAAGAAATGATTACAGCTAGTGATTCATTTACAACTTATGATTTAGGGAAATATTATGTAATTTTACCACAAGTAACTTCATGGGATTTAAATGAATATATCAAACATTTTAATGCTAAGTTAGTTGAAACAGGATTCTCATATAGTTCAGGACAAAATTCAGAATGGGTTAGTGTAGATGAGCTGAGAACATTGATTAAAGAACATGTAGACCCTACTTTTGAAGTGTAATAATATGCAGAAAGTAATTCCTTATGGTCGTCAAAATATTACAGATGAAGATATCAATGCTGTAATTGAGGTGTTAAAATCTGATTATTTAACACAAGGGCCTTCTATTGCAGCATTTGAAAAAGAGTTTGCCCAATATGTTGATGCAACATATGCAGTTGCTGTTTCAAATGGAACGACAGCATTACATTTGTGCGCAATTGCATTAGGGGTAACCCAAGGTACCAAAGTTATTACGACTCCCATCACTTTTGCAGCTTCAGCAAATTGCGTGAAATATTGTGGTGGTGAAGTTGTTTTTTGTGACATCAATCCAGATACTTTTTTAATTGATATCGATAAATTAAGAGCCTTACTAAATGCTTCTCCAAAAGGAACTTATAGTGGAATTGTTCCTGTTGATTTTGCTGGATATCCTGTTAATACTGAAGAATTAAGATCTTTAGCCGATGAATTTGGGCTTTGGATTATTGAAGATGCATGTCATGCTCCAGGTGGAAGTTTTACAGATACAAAAGGTAAAGTAATAAAGTGTGGTAATGGAACTTATGCAGATTTGACTGTATTCTCTTTTCATCCAGTAAAGCACATAGCTTGTGGTGAAGGAGGCATGATTACTACAAATAACAAGGAATTGTACGAACATCTACTTTCACTTCGTACACATGGTATCACTAAGGATAATTCAAAATTCAAAATTCAAAATTCAGAATTACCTCAAGGTGGTTGGTATTATGAAATGCAAGAGCTTGGCTATAATTATCGTTTAAGTGATATGCAGGCAGCTTTAGGATTATCTCAATTGCAAAGAGCTGATAAAGGTGTTGAAAGAAGAAATGAAATAGCTCAAAAATATGATTTAGCATTTCAACATATTAATGGCATAACCATTCCTTATAGAGCAAATAATATATATCATGCTTTTCATTTATATGTAATTCAAATTGATGATAGGCAGGGATTGTATAATTACTTAAAAGAAAATGGAATATATGCACAAGTACATTATGTGCCAGTTCATACCATGCCATATTATCAATCTTTGGGAAGTAAAATAGGAGATTTTCCTAAGTCTGAAATATATTATAAAAGATGCCTGAGCCTACCTATGTTTCCTAGTTTATCAAATGAAGATATTAATTATATAATTGGTATAGTTAATAGTTTCTTTAAATGATTATGAATGAGTTAAGGTTTTTATTTAGGGTTGATGCTACAGCAGAGACTGGCTTAGGACATTATACTCGTTCTTTTGCTTTAGCCGAATATTTATCCTACAATTTTTCATGTTTTTTTTTAATGTTTAACCCTATAGTTGAGGTAGAATCTAATTTAATTAATTCTGAAATAAAATTAATTAAATTAGATTCTAACAATTCTGAAGATCAAATTAAGTATCTAAAGGATAATGTTTTAAGAGAGAATGATATTTTAATTTTTGATGGGTATAATTTTGATTCTGATTATATTAAATCAATAAAAAATACATTTGATAACTATACTATTTTAATTGATGATATATATTTAAATTTTCAACATTGTAATTTGATAATAAATACAGCAGGGAATTCAACAATTGATAAGTATAATTGTCAAGAAAATACAACTTTTTGTTTAGGATTAAGTTATAGTTTATTAAGAAAATCATTTTTAGAACAAGCAAAACTGCAGAGAGAAATTTCTAATATTGATACTATTTTTATCTGTTTAGGTGGCGCTGATTTGAATAATATCACTCTTGAAGTATTAAAATCAGTTTTATCAATAGAAAAAAAATTTAAGGTGCATGTTGTTGTAGGTGGAGCATACCAATATCTTGATTCTTTGAATTTATTTATAAAAACTGTTTTTTCAAATTCAATTGTTTATTTACATAGAAATCTTTCAGCTGAAGAGATAAAAAATTTAATTATTGAATCTCAAATTGCAATTTGTTCTTCTAGTGTAATATTGTCTGAATGCTATTCAGTAGGTTTATTCGTAATTTCAGGTTATTATATTGAAAATCAATTTCAAACTTATGAGTTTGCTAAATCAAATAATTTGATTTATCCTATTGGGGATTTGAATAATTTGAATAAATTAAACCTTAAATCAATTATTGAGGATATTACAATTGATAATGTCAATCAAATGATTCAATTACAAAAAAGTGTAATTGATGGGAGTTCACTAAAAAGATTACAGAAAAAAATAATTCAATCTTATTTTGATTCATCCCTTATATGTAGAAAAGCTAATAAAGAGGATATTTATAATTATTTTGAATTAGTGAATGATTCAGAGGTAAGAAAATCTTCAATAAATACTGAAATTATACTTTTTGAGAACCATGAAAAATGGTTTACTGGAAGAATTTTATCTCCAAATACATACATGTTTGCATTTTATTTAAAACAAACATTTGTAGGGCAGGTAAGATTTGATAAAAATGAGAATAATAATTTTATAATTGATTATTCAATATGTGCTCCATATAGAGGATTGGGATTGGGATTTATTTTGTTAAAAAAATCAATAAATCAACTCAAAAATTATAAATTGCAACATGCAAAATTAGTTGCAGAGGTCAAGTTAGATAATTTTAGTTCTAATAAAACTATGTTAAATTTAGGGTTTGAATTACAAGCTACAACAGATTTGATAAATCAATATACTTACGATATAAAATAATGAACGATATTAAAATTGGAAGTTTTACAATAGGTGAAAACTACAAACCATTTGTGATTGCTGAGATGTCAGGTAATCATAATCAGTCACTTGATAGGGCTTTGGCAATTGTTGAGGCAGCTTCAAAAGCTGGGGCTCATGCAATAAAATTACAAACCTACACACCTGATACAATGACAATTCCTGGGGCTTTAACTATAGAAGATGAAGGTTCCCTTTGGAAAGGCAGAGAATTGTATGACTTATACAAAGAAGCTTATACCCCATGGGAATGGCATAAACCAATTTTTGATAAGTGTAAAGAGTTAGGAATGTTTGCATTTAGTACTCCTTTTGATGAAACTGCTGTTGATTTTCTAGAATCATTAAATGTGGAAGCATATAAAGTAGCATCTTTTGAGAATACGGATTGGCCATTATTGAAAAAAATTGCTCAAACAGGTAAACCTGTAATCATGTCTACAGGAGCAGCGACAATTTCTGATATTGATGAAGCAGTTAGAGTACTTAGAGAGAATGGATGTAACGATTTAATCTTATTAAAATGTACGAGCACATATCCAGCAACACCTGAAAATACAAATATCTTAACAATTCCACATATGAAAGATATTTTCAACTGCCATGTTGGATTATCAGATCATACAATGGGAATTGGGGCGGCAGTAGCAGCTGTAGCTTTAGGAGCAAGAGTAATTGAAAAACATTTTACATTAAGAAGATCAGATGGTGGAGTTGACAGTACATTTAGTATAGAACCAGAAGAGTTACAAATGTTAATTACTGAATCAGAAAGAGCATTTTTAGCTTTAGGTAAGATTCATTATGGAGTATTAAGTTCTGAGAAAAAAAGTTTACAATTTAAAAGGTCAATATTTGCAGTAAAAGATATAAAACCAGGAGATACTTTTGATTCAGAAAATATTAGAGTAATTCGACCAGGTATAGGTTTAGCTCCTAAATATTTTGATTTATTAATTGGCAAAGTTGCAAATAATGAGATTAAATCAGGAACTCCTTTAAGTTGGGAAAATATATTGTAATTTGAAATCAGTTAACTATATCATATTATCACGAAAAAAGTGGAATAAGGAATTGATTAATAATTTAACTAATCAATTCCCTGAATGTAATATTCGATTAATTTCTACAAAAGAAGAGTTTAATTTAGACATCTTAAATCAAATTAAACCAGATAAAATATTTATTCCACATTGGTCATATATTATTCCTGAAGAAATTTATTCTACATATGAATGCATTGTATTTCATATGACTGATTTACCGTATGGACGTGGTGGTAGCCCATTACAAAATCTAATTGTAAGAAAACATAAAGAAACACAAATTTCAGCATTAAAAGTAGACAAAGGTATTGATACTGGTGATATTTATTTAAAAAGTGAGTTATCATTGTTAGGTACAGCTGAAGAGATTTTTATAAGGGCTAACAAGCAGATAGAAAAAATGATAATTCAAATAATTCAGGAAAAATTAATGCCTTATCCTCAAGAAGGGAGCCCTGTTTTATTTGTAAGAAGAAAGCCTGAAGATAGTAATATTGAAAACTTACAAAATATTGATGATATATTTGATTATATCAGAATGTTAGATGCAGAAGGGTATCCAAAGGCTTATTTAGAATTTAATAACTTTAAATTAGAATTTTCAAGAGCAAGTTTAAAATCAGATAAAAGTATTATTGCAGATGTTAGAATCATTCAGAAATAAAAAAATATTGGTAGTTGTAGCCCATCCAGATGATGAGCTGTTAGGAGTAGGTGGTACTTTGAATAGATTGATTTTTGAATTTAATGCTCAAGTTAAAGTTGTTATTTTAGGTGAAGGTATAACTTCAAGATCAGATGAGAGAGATCGAGAAAAATGGGAATCTGAATTAGCAATTCACAGACAAAATATATATAATGCCCAAAAATGTATTGGATATCATTTAGTAAGTATTTATGATTTTCCCGATAACAGATTTGATACAGTAGCATTATTGGATATAATTAAAGTTATTGAAAAAGAAAAAATAGATTTTCAACCTGAAATTATTTTTACTCATCATGGTGGTGATGTTAATATTGATCATCAGCGAACTTTTGAGGCAGTTTTGACATCTTGTAGACCTATGAGTCATGAAATTGTTAAGACAATTTTAACTTTTGAAACTCCATCTGGTACCGAATGGAGAGCTTCATCAGATCCTAAACATTTTATACCTAATTTTTTTGTTTCGATTAATAATGAAAACTTGCAATCTAAAATAATAGGAATGGAATCTTATGAATTCGAAAAAAGATTATATCCACACCCTAGATCTCCTGAAGCATTAGAAATACAAGCAAAACGATGGGGGGTTGCAATAGGAAAAGAAATGGCAGAAGCATTTATGGTAATTAGAAATATTGATTAATATGGATAATGTAGCAATTATTACCGCTAGAGGTGGAAGTAAAAGAATTCCAAGGAAAAATATAAAAGAATTTATAGATAAACCAATATTAGCATACTCTATTAATGCTGCTTTAGAATCATCACTATTTGATGAAGTAATGGTATCAACTGATGATAATGAAATTGCTGAGGTAGCTTTAAAATATGGTGCAAAAGTTCCATTTTTGAGATCTGCTGAAAATTCTGATGATTTTTCTACAACTGCAGATGTGTTATTGGAAGTGTTAGCAGAATATTCAAAACGTAATATGAATTTTAAATATGGATGTTGTTTATATCCTACTGCTCCATTTGTAACAGCTATAAAACTAAAGGAATCATTTCAGTTAATGGTTGATAATAATGCAGATAGTGTAATTCCTGTAGCAAGTTTTAGTTATCCAATTTGGAGGTCTCTTAAAATTAGCGATAATTTATTAGCGATGAATTTTCCTGAAAATATAAATTTAAGATCTCAAGATTTACCAAATGCATACCATGATACTGGTCAATTTTACATTTTTAAAACTAATTCATTAATGAATCAAAAGAAATTATTTACAGATAGGTGTGTGCCATATATAATTTCAGAATTAGAAATGCAGGATATTGATAATGAAACAGATTGGGCTTTAGCAGAGTTGAAATTTGAATTTCTAAGGAGAAATGGCAGAATTTAATATTTTATTAATTGGATGCGGGAATATAGGTGCTTTGTATGATTTTCAAAATGATGAAATACTAACTCATGCCAAAGCTCTTAACCATCATAATTTGAAATCAGTATTTATTTATGATACAAATTCTGATTTATTACAAAAAGTCTCTCAAAAGTATAGTTTTAAAATCATAAACAATATTGATGACATATCTTTTGATCTATTTAAAATTGTAATAATTAGTTCACCTACTTTTACTCATTATGATTTGTTATTGAAGTGTTTTTACGACCAAGTTCCAATTATTATTTGTGAAAAACCAATTGAATTAGATAAAGAGAAATTAATTAAGATAATTGAATCAAGTAAAACATCAAAATCGGTTGTTTATATAAATTATATAAGAAGATTTCAACCTGAATTTATAAAATTGAAAAAATTTATAAAGGAAAATATTGAAAAAAAATCTTTAAAAAATATTTCAATAAATTATAAAAGAGGTTATTTCAATAATTGTTCACATGCTTTAGATTTGATCCAATTTCTTTTAGATGATGAAATTAATCTAGAGAATATTCATTTAATCAATTCAATAAATGATACATTTAATGATGATCCCACTATACAAATGTGTGGAACTTGGAATGATGCTGGAATATATTTAAATGGTATTAGTAATATAGAATTGAATATATTTGAGATTCATTTTTATTTTAATGAATGGGTCATTCATATTGAAAAATCTGGGAATTTGATTAATATTACTGGAAATTCAGGGGTTGAGATGAGAATTGATGGGGCTATAAAAGATTATATGAAGAATGTATACAGTGAAATTTTGAATGGACAAAGTCAATCAAATTTTAAAACTTCAGCTAATTTAATATTGAAAATGATTAATTGGATAGATAAATAATATCAAGATGAATAAACTTGCAATAAATGGGGGGATGCCAGTAAGAAAAGAGCTTTTCCCAGCATATAATACTATAGGAGAAGAAGAGAAAAAAGCTGTAATGAAAGTTCTTGATAGCGGCAATTTATCACAATTTCTAGGTGCTTGGCATAAAGATTTTTATGGTGGACCAACTGTTCAAGAATTTGAAAAAAAATGGGCTAAAGAATTTGGTGTAAAATATGCTATTAGTGTAAACTCAAATACTTCGGGTTTATTTGCATCTATTGGGGCATGTGGTATTGAACCTGGAGACGAGGTTATTGTTTCTCCTTACACAATGTCTGCTAGTGCATTAGCTCCAATGATTTATGGTGGCGTTCCTGTTTTTGCAGATATTGATCCGATTAATTTTTGTTTAGATCCTAAATCAGTAGAAGAAAAAATAACATCTCGTACTAAAGCAATTGTAGTTGTTCATATTTTTGGTAACGCTGCCAAAATGGATGAAATTATGGCTATTGCTAAAAAATATAAATTAAGAGTTATTGAAGATACTGCTCAAGCACCATTTGGAAAATATAAAGATAAGTTTGTAGGTACAATTGGAGATTTAGGTGTATATAGTTTGAATTATCATAAACATATTCATACAGGAGAAGGTGGTGTTGTTGTAACAAATGACGATGATTTGGCTGAAAAAATTTATCTAATTCGAAATCATGGAGAAAATATTGTTGAACCTAAAGGGGTTAAAGATTTAAAAAATTCTTGGGGATTTAATTTCAGAATGACTGAAATTGAGGCCGCTATTGGTATTCAGCAATTAGAAAAATTACCTAAATTAATCGAAGAGAGAATTGTAAATGCTGAATATTTATTAAAAAATATAGGAATGATTGATGGATTAATTCCTCCGTATAAAGAAGAATATACAAAGCATGTTTATTATGTTCAAGCTTTTAAATTTCAGTCAGATAAATTTGATGGGTTACACAGAAATAAATTTGTTGATGCAGTAAAATATGAAATTCCATCCGCTCATTTAAGAGAAGATACACCTTTGATTGCTAGTGGTTATGTAAGGCCTCTATATTTACAATCATTATATCAACAAAAATTAGTTAAATTTGCTTTTAATAATTATAAAGGTAATGTGTCTTATGAAAAAGGTATTTGTCCTGTAGCTGAACAAATGCATTATAATGAACTTTTTTTTCATGAATATATGAGGCCAGGTATGAGTACTCAAGACATGAATGATGTTATAAATGCTTTTGTAAAAGTTGCAGAAAATTATAGAGAATTGTTGTAATTAATGAAAGCTTTATTTGTTTATAGTGATCCAGGTGGGGCTCGAATGTTATTGTCAAAACTTTGGCTTCAAAAAGAGCTTTTTGAAGAATACTGTATTATTTCAGATAGAGTTTATCAATTTACCGATGAATATGGATTTGAAATTCAAAAATATAATACAGGTGATGAAATTATTAAGCTTAATGATTTTAATCCTGAGGTTATCTATACAGCAACGTCTTATACATCAGAGATTGAGTTAAAATTTATAGAATCAGGTCAAAATAAAAATATTAAAACAATCTCATTAATAGATCATTGGACAAATTTTAGAAATAGATTTTTTATGAAAAGTAAGGGAATAGAAATATTTCCTTACTTTATAGAAGTAATAGATAATAAATCATATGACTTTGCAATCAATGAGGGAATAGATCAAGATAAATTAAAAGTTACTTGCCATTATTATCACGAATTTTTAAAAAAATGGCTTCCTAATATATCTAAAGACGAATTTTCTTTAGAAAATAATTTATTAAGTTCAAAAAAATGGATAGTTTATGCACCAGATCCCTTAACTAATGTAGGAGGTGTAGAGGAATGGGGGGTAGATGAAGTAATAGGCTTAGATTTTGTTTTAAATTCAATTAAAAAATCATTTAATGCTGAAATACAATTATATATAAAACCTCATCCAAATCAAAACTTAGAAATATTTGATAAATTGCATCATAATATTGTAATATTAGGGAAAGATGTACCGACCAACTTATTAATAAAGCATTCTAATTTAGTAATTAGTTTTTTTTCTAATATTTTATTTGAAGCACAACTTTTAGGTACCAAAGTAGTAAGTTTGCAATTAGGTAAGATTTTATGTAAATTGCCTACTTCTGTTTCATTATTATCAGTTACCAAAGAAGAAGAACTAACGAAACTATTAAATGAGTTATAGTCATCAATTTTTAAAAGGACAAAATGTTTATTTAAGATCACTTGAAAAAGAAGATTTATATGGTCCTTATTTTACTTGGTTAAATGATTTTGAAGTAACTAAGTTTAATTCTCATGGTAGATTTCCATATAACATACATAAACATGAATTGTTTTTTCAGGAACAATTAAAAGTTTCTAATTTAATTCAATTAGGAATTTTTTTAATTGAAGATAACGCACATGTTGGAAATATTTCCTTGCAAAATATTAATTGGATAGACAGAAATGCTGAATTTGCAATATTAATAGGTGATAAAAAAGTTTGGGGAAAAGGTATAGGAGAAGAAGCTGGGAAAATATTGATCAAACATGGATTTGAAAATCTAAATTTGCATAGAATATACTGCGGAACTAGTTCAGAAAACTTAGGAATGCAAAAATTAGCTTTAAAATTGGGGATGGTTAATGAAGGGGTAAGGAAAGAATCAATTTACAAGAATGGAAAATATCATGATATGGTAGAGTTTGGTATATTGAGAAGCAAATATTAGAAACAATATAATTTTAGTATGAAATATTGTAAAACTTGTTTACAGACAGATACCAGACCCAATACAAAATTTAATGAGGATGGTATTTGTCCTGCTTGTGAATATTTTGAGCAGACAAAAGATATTAATTGGAAAGAAAGAGAAGATGAACTTAAATATGTTGTTGAGTTTGGCAAGCAAAATTCTTCTTCTGGATATGATTGTATTATAGGAGTAAGTGGTGGTAAGGACAGTACAAGACAAGCTTTATATGTAAAGAATGTCTTGAAAATGAATCCATTACTGGTTTGTTTGAGTTACCCTCCTAGTCAAGTTACTCAAAGAGGAGTCGATAATATTTCGATGTTGATTAAGCATGGATTTGATTGTATAACAATACAGCCTTCACCTATAATTTGGCAAAAATTAATGAAAAAGGGCTTTCTTGATTATACAAATTGGGCTAAATCTACAGAGTATGCCCTATATAGTAGTGTTCCAAGATTAGCAATTGCTTATCAAATTCCATTAATATGGTGGGGCGAAAATCCAGCTTTGCAACTAGGTGATTTAAAAACTAAAGGTAAAACAGGAGCTGAT
The DNA here is from genome assembly GCA_041191405.1 of Bacteroidota bacterium. Lineage (GTDB taxonomy): Bacteria > Bacteroidota > Bacteroidia > Cytophagales > UBA9547 > JBEEOW01. The sequence goes on along the minus strand of JBEEOW010000031.1, from coordinate 5,756 downwards.
GGTAATAATTTAAAACATATGAATACCTTAGGTGGAGGGGATATTACTTGGATGATTCGTGAAGATATAAGTAAAAACCAACTTCTACAATATATTTATCCAAGTGATGATGAAATGGAAAAGGCAAATCTTAGAATAGTTTTCTTAGGGTACTTTTGGAATGATTGGTCTTTGATAAATAACGGAAATTATTCAGCGTTAAGAGGTTTAGATGTAAGGCAAGAGGCTCCAGAAAATATTGGAGAACCGTATGGTGTTACTGCATTGGATGAAGATTGGGTTTCTTTAAATCAAATGATTAAATATTATAAATTTGGTTTTGGAAGAACAACTGATTATATGAATGAAGAAATTCGTTTAGGTAGGGTTACTCGAGATGAAGCAATTAGTATAACCCAAAAATATGATGGGACTTGTTCTCCAGAAAGTATAAAATCATTTTGCGATTTTTTAGAAATTACTGTTGAAGAATTTTGGATACAAGTAGATAAATCTGTAAATACTGCATTGTTTGAACGTGATTTTAGTGGAAAATGGATTCCAAAATTTGAAGTTGGAAAAGGATTATGAATAGAAAATTAAATATTGTAATTGCAGATTATAATTTAGGAAACACCTATTCAGTTTCAAATGCTATTAAACATTTGGGATATAATGTAAGGATTTCTTTAGAAGAATCTAATTTAAAAAATGCAGATGTTATTATTTTACCTGGAGTTGGTGCATTCGAAGAAGCTATTAAAAATATTAAATCTAGAAATCTAGATAAAATTCTTGGAGAATTAGTATTAGTGAAATCTAAACCAATTTTAGGAATTTGTGTGGGAATGCAATTATTGGCAAATTCATCAGAAGAAAATGGATTACATGAAGGACTTGGTTGGATTGAAGGTCATGTAAAACAAATAATACCTTTAAATAATGATAAAGTTCCTCATGTTGGTTGGAATAATATTAAAATAACAAAGGAGTCTAAGTTGTATACTAATTTAGGTCAAGATAACCATTTTTATTTTGATCATAAATATCATTTTGTAACTGAAGAGAAATTTATTTCTGCTCAATGTGAATTTGGTAATCAATTAATTACTTCTTCTGTTCAATATAGAAATATATTTGGAGTTCAGTTTCATCCAGAAAAAAGTCAAAGGGCAGGATTAAAGTTATTCCGTGGTTTTCTTGAAAATGTTGAATTGATATAGGATATGCTAAAGAAAAGAATTATTGCAACCTTGGTCATTAAAAATGGAATTGTTGTTCAAAGTATTGGATTTAAGAAGTATTTACCCGTAGGTAAACCTGATATAGCAGTTGAGTTTCTAAATGATTGGGGAATTGATGAAATTGCAATTATTGATATAGATGCTACCAAAAAAGGGTTAAAACCTGACTATAAATTAATTGAAAAAGTATCCAAAAAATGTTTTGTACCACTTTCTGTAGGAGGTGGAATTCAAACATTAGATGATGTTCGGGCTTTAACACAATCTGGTGCTGATAAAGTAATTATAAATAATCTTTGCTTTAAATCACCAGATAAAATTACGGAATTTGCACTAGCATTTGGTAATCAATGCATAATTGCTTCTGTTGATTTGAAGAGGGAACAGAATGAAATTAAAATTTTCGATTATACATTAAATAAAACAATAGATTATAATGTAATTGATTATTTAAAGAACCTTGAACATTATGGTGCAGGTGAAATTTTATTGAATTTTGTTGATAGAGATGGATTATATAAAGGGTTCGATATTGATGTAATTAATCAATTAACAAATCAAGTTTCCATACCAATAATTGTTCAAGGAGGTGCAAAAAATGTGAATTCATTCATTGACTTATTCGAAAAAACAAGTATTGAAGCCGCCGCAGCTGCAAACTTTTTTCATTTTTCAGAGCATAGTGTTACTTTTACTAAATCCATTTTATCTAATAAATTATCATCTATTAGAACAGAAACAAATTTTGGCTATTCAGACTTTAAAACTGATTCCAATTTGAGAATTCTCAAAAAAGATGATGATGTGTTAGAGAAAATGTTATATGTTAAAATTGAACCTGAAATTATATGAAGTATTGTAAAAGGTGTCATTATAATGAATTACATCCATTAAATTTAATTATTGATGAAGAAGGCGTTTGTAGCGGATGTAGAGTTCATGAAGAAAAAGATGAATTAAATTGGGAAGAAAAATCATCACAATTAAATGAAATTCTTAATCAATATAGAAATATTTCAGAAAATAATTATGATTGTATAATACCTGTTTCAGGAGCTAGAGATTCCTATTTTATAGTACATATTATTAAGAATGTATTTAAAATGAATCCTTTGTTGGTTACTTATAATAAGCAATTTAATACTGATGCTGGAGTTAGAAATTTAGCAAACTTAAGGATTAAATTTGGTTGTGACATCATGACCTTAACTGTGAATCCTGAAAGTGTTAAAAAAATTACCAGAGCAACTATGAGGAGGTTAGGCAGTATATATTGGCATTGCTTAGCTGGCCAAACTGTATTTCCTGTACAAATTGCTGTAAAGTTTAAGATACCTTTAATTATTTGGGGAGCACATCAAGGTATCGATCAAGTTGGTATGTTTTCGCATTTAGATCAGGTAGAAATGACACGAAAATATAGGAAAGAACATGATTTAATGGGTCTTGAAGCTGAAGATTTAATTGATAGTTTTGATGAAATAACATATGATGATATTAAATCTTTTGTTTATCCTGATAATGAATCAATTGCTAGAGTTGGTGTTAGAGGTATTTATTTGAATAATTTTATTAGATGGGATACTAAAGCTCAACATGAAGAAATGTTGAAGTTATATGATTATGAAACCCTAGAACAAACTAGAACTTTTGACACTTATAATGATGTTGATTGTTATAATTATTCTGATGTACATGATTATATTAAATTCATTAAACATGGTTATGGAAAAATTAGTGATCATGTTAATCGTGAGATTAGATTAAAAAGATTATCTAGAGAGCAAGGATTAGAATTGATTAATAAATACTCTATAAAGAAGCCTGAAAATTTAGCTAAATTTACTAATTGGCTTGGTATAACTGAAAATAGTTTCCATTATATTATAGATCAGCATAGAAATCCAATTTATTGGAGGAGAAATGAAAAATGGGAGTGGGAGTATATTAATCAATTTATAGAGTTTGATCAAAATGAAGTTGATGCTGTTAGATTAAATTTAGTTGAAAAAACTTGTAATTTTAATATTACGCCTGTTAAAAAAAGTTCAGATCATAAAAGTCAATATATCATAATTGGAAAAGGAAAATAAATATCAATTTCTAGATGATTTACCTACTCAATTACCAAATGAAAATAATGATTCATATGGTGCTATTGAATCTTTGTCCCTTTATTGCGGATACAAGAAAATCGTGCCATTTAGAAAAGTGATAAATTGGCATCATGGTTGGTGTCCTGATTATACTTTTACTCATCCTATTTTGGCTGCTTGGGTCCCTTATTATCCAGATAGATTATGCTTAGTTGGTAAAAAATATGATAAAGAATATTTAACTTTAAACGGATATGATAATGTAATAGATATTGGATTGCCAGTAGTTTATACCCCTGAGATAAAGGTTAAAAGATCAAAAGGGTCATTGTTAGTTATGCCATTACACACAACAGATGATACAGGACATTCAAATATTGATTTCAATAAATATGTAAATGAAATAAAATTAATATCTAAAGATTTTTCATCAGTAGTTATTTGCTTGCATCCTTCTTGTATTCAAAAAGGTTATTGGCTAAAAGAATTTGAATCAGAGGGATTTAAAATAATTGAAGGAATTGATGGTCGAAAAACAAATGCTCTCTTAAGATTAAAATCAATGTTGTCTAAATTTGAGTATGTTACAACTAATGGCTTTGGTTCTCATATAGTTTATGCTTCATATTTTGGTGCAAAAGTTTCTATTTATGGTTCATTTTCTGAATATACATTTGAGGATTTAGCCAAAGATAAATTTTATGATAATTATCAAGATGAATTGAAATCAATTGTAAACTCTATGTCGAAATTGGAACTTTCTAAACAATATCCATTTTTATTTGTAGCTAATCCAATTGACGCTCAATTGAACATTGATTGGGGGAAATATGAAGTTGGTGAATCATCAAAAAAATCTAAGGATGAAATAAAAACTATTTTAGGATGGACAATAAAAGGGTGGATTAAATTCTATTTGACAAAAAATGGTCTGAGATATTTAATTTCAGAATTAACTCCGTTATTTATTAAAAAAATTTATTTTAAAATTAAAAAATAATGCATATAGCTATTGCATTCGATAACAATTATTTAACACCCTTTTATGCTTTAATAGCATCAATATTTTCAAATAATTTATCTAAATCTATTGTATTTCATTGTATTATAAATGATAATGTTTCTATAGATGAAAAAAAGAAAATTCAAACTTATATATTAAAACATAATTCTGTAGTTAATTTTTATAGTGTTGATGAAGAAATGTTATCTAAATTTGTATTAGGCGGAACTTGGACTTCTTCGGTTTACTACAAGATGTTTTTTCCGTTACTTATTAAACAGCCTTTGAAAAAACTTTTGTATTTGGATACCGATATGATAGTTGTTGGAGATTTAGAGCCTTTGTTTAATATAGACCTTGAAAGTTATGCACTAGCTGCTGTATATGATAATTATGTAAAAACTCAACCTGAAATAGGGATAGTTGAAGAAGGAAAATATTTTAATTCAGGAATGTTACTTTATAATATACCTCTTTGGAATGAGCAAATGTTATCTCAAAAAGCCATTGAATATTTAAATGAATTTCCTCAAAATATAAAATTTGTTGACCAATGTGCTTTGAATGCAATATTAAAAGATAATTGGTATAAAGTTCATGAAAAGTATAATTTGATATATTCTTATATTCCAGAAAATATTTCTCAAAAAGAATTAAATGAATTTATTAAAGATGTTGTTGTTGTTCATTTTACGCTGCAAAGGCCATGGAATTTATTATGTAGAAATAGATTAAGGAAACTTTATTTTAGATATTTAAAAGAATCTAATTATAATAATGCAAAACGTATATGGGATTTCGAATTTATAAAATTACCTAGACTAATTAAGTTAAGGATTATTGAATTTTATTTTGATAATCGTTGGATTCAATATCTTTGGAGAAAAATTAAATAATAATGGTTAACAAATCAATTAAACTTGACTACTTAGATAGTTTAAGGGGGATCGCTGCATTTGTAGTTGTAATAGGACATACAAATGATTCGTTTAAATCGGATGATAAATATTTATTTGAATTTTTTTTTAATTTTCTTTGTAATTATACGTTTTTTAATGGTCATTACTCTGTTTGTGTATTTTTTGTACTTAGTGGTTTTGTATTAAGCTATTCATATTTCAGAAATTTTGACTTTGATTATGTTATTAAGCAATCAATAAAACGTTTTCCTAGACTTCTCTTACCAGTACTTGCTACCTCAATTTTGTATTTTTTTGCAAAATTGCTTGATATATATTACAATGTTGAAGTTGTAAATATTTCTAATGAACCTTGGTTTGGTAAGTTTTGGCATGAAGCTTATTCCTTAAAACAATTGTTTTTTAGATGTATTTATGATTTATTTATATTTCATGACCAAGGGTTTTTACATAACATTAATTTTTGTTTATGGACTATGCCAATTGAACTTCAATTTTCATTTTTATTATTTTC
>JBEEOW010000030.1:0-42642 GCA_041191405.1 Bacteroidota bacterium | reverse complement strand
CTCACCTCAATTTTACCTAATAATGAAATAATCAAAAAAAGACTAATATTAACCGAAGAACAGAAATACTTGCAAAAATTGTTCAATTTTTAATTTGGGTGTCCCAGTGCGGAAGTCAGGAAAAAATTGAATATTTTTATTCTAATTTCAAAACTCAAATAGAATCAATTGATAGTGAATTGTTAAAAATTACTTGTGATTCTAATAATCAAAATTTGTTGAATAAAAATTGGTGGTTAAATAGAGATTTGATTAATGGTTATGATAATTGATATTTCAATAGTAAAGAAACAATTATATATCCCTCACCCCAACAAACCCAGCAATTCATTTTTGTTAAATAACTTAATAAGTTCATTATCAGATTTAATTAAGTCATTTACAAGTTTGTGTTTTGATTTTTGAAGTTGAATGATTTTTTCCTCAATTGAGTTACTACAAATCAATCGAACTGCAATTACATTTTTAGTCTGACCAATTCTATAACACCTATCAATCGCTTGATTTTCAATAGCTGGGTTCCACCAAGGGTCTATAATATACACATAATCGGCTTCGGTTAAATTTAATCCTGTACCACCAGCTTTCAAACTGATTAAAAATACCCTTTTATCATCATTTGATTTGAATTCGTTTACTTTTTCTGCTCTGTTGTTTGTTTGTCCAGTGAGGTAGGAGTAACTAATATTTTTGCTTTCAAGTTTAAGTTTTACTAAATCGAGCATGGTTACGAATTGAGAAAATACCAATATTTTATGATTGCTTGATTTGTTCTCAATTTCTTCCATCAATGCTTCAATTTTAGCTGAATTTTCCCCTAAAAACACTTCATCTTTGAGTAATGCTGGCGAATTACAAATCTGACGTAACTTTGTGATTCCCGTTAACACATGCATACTATCTTTGGCTACATCTTCTTCTTTCTTGCGTTTGATGTATTCTCTTAATTCAGTTTCGTAACGGGTGTAAATTTCACGTTGTTCGGCCCCCATTTCACAGTAAATTACCATTTCTGTTTTTGAAGGTAATTCTGTGGCAACCTGCTTTTTAGTCCGGCGAAGTATAAATGGATTTATCTTTTTTTGTAAATTTTCTGAGCTTCTTTTGTCTTTAAATTTATCTATCAAAGTAGAATATATCTCTTTGAAATACTGTTTATTACCCAATAATCCTGGGTTAATAATTGACATTTGAGCAAAAATATCATACGTATTATTTTCAATTGGCGTACCTGTTATTGCCACCTTATTTCTCGATTGTAATAATTTTGCAGCTTTATATCTCTGTGATTCTGGATTTTTAATTGCTTGCGATTCATCAAGAAACACATAATTAAATCGAAATGATTTTAATAAATGAATATCTTGAATTAACATTCCATAAGTAGTTAAAATCACTTCATATTCATTCCAATGAAGTGTATTTTTAGTCCTGTTTATGCCATAATGTTTATGGATTTTTATGGATGGAGCAAATTTTTCTATTTCTTCTTCCCAATTGAAAATCAATGTGGTAGGCACAATTACTAAATTAGTATTTTCTGTATGCTTTTCTCTTTGTGAAAGAATAAATGCAATGATTTGTACTGTTTTACCAAGTCCCATATCATCGGCAAGACAAGCACCGAAGTTGAAATTATCCAAGAAATTAAGCCAATTTAAACCTTGTTTTTGGTATTCTCTTAAAGTAGTTTTTAATGTATGTGGTACAGTTACAGCCGCAATATTTTCAGGATTTGTAAAGTTTTTATTTAGTAATTCAATTTCAGATTTTGCTTCATTACTCAGTATTTCATCTTCAAATAGGGTGTTGATTTCAAGGAAATTACTTTTAGGTATTTTAATTGTATCATGTTCAAATTCACCTGAATTAAAATAACTTTCAAATTTTTTAATCCATTCATCTGGTAAAACACCTTTTGAACCATCGCCCAATTCAACAAATTTACTTTTGTTTCTGAGAGATTTATGTAATTGTTTAAGTTCCACTTTTTGTCCACCATAGGTAATACCTATAGCAGCATTAAACCAGTCAATCCCGCTGGTAACCTGTAAGTTAACTTTTGCTTTGTAGGGATTAATTTTATTTTTGCTTATTTCACTAAAACCAAGTATTTGAATATCATTATTGATTAATTCGTCAAAAACATTTATGAACCAATTTTCATCTAAAAACTTATTTTTATGTAAATAAAAGAAATCAAATTCATTTAATTGTTCCTCAAATTCAGGATGTTGACGGTAAAGTAAACTCGCAAACTGATTTTCAAAAGCATTGTCACGTTCAATTAAAAACACATTTCCATTTGCATCTTTGTCGTATATTTTTTTTCGAGAAAAAATGGGGATTTCAACTTCGCCATATTTTACCACAGGAGTTAAGGATACAAAGTTTTCATTATTATAAAGATAGATTATTTTCTGTTGGGTTTTATGATATGCAGTCTCTTCAATGATACTTGCAGAAGCATTTTTGATGTAAGAGTATTTAATGTTTACCTTGTTTTCAAGTTTGTCTAAAATAGTGGATTTAAATTCATCAAATTTAGATTTATGAATAAGGATTTTTGGGTTATTTATTCCAAAAAACTCGAAAATTTGGAGAATCTCTAAGCTAGGAATTAAATTTAAAGTATTGTTAATCAGTAAGAAGTAATCGAATTTTAATGGTAAGTATTTCAATTCGTATTCTGAATCATTATACACCAGATTACCATAAATCTCAAAAAATACACCTCGCAAATCAACATTTAGATTCAAATCAACATGTAGTAAATTCAGATTTGTATTTATGAGCGATTTTGAGTTTTCACTTTCAGAAATTGTAGTATCATGGTAATAAACAGGTAATTGTAGAGGGTTTTTGATGATTATTTTAAGTGCATCAATGTATTTGTCCGACTTTTGATTTTCGTTATATTTTTGAAATTGAGCTATCGCAGTAAAGAATTTTGATTCGTTTAAAGATTCTGCTTTCCAAACCATTTCAAGCGCATCAATTTCCTTAAGAGGTGTTTTAATTTTACCATCTTTACTGAAGTTTGCTTCGAAAATTCCAACAGTAAAATGTTGATAGTATTTATGATTTTTTAATAAAATGATAAACTTGTTGGTTTCAATAATAGGTAGTTTTTTGTTTGTGTTTTGGGGTAAAATTAAATTTTCAATTTTTGATTTTGAAAAACTGTCGAATGGTAAAATTGGTGTTTTGGGTGAGATTTTTACAGCATTATTGATGTAAGCGAGATGGAAATATTGTTCTAAATTGTTTTCATTTTCAAGACCATAATTTTTAGCAATAATTTTTAGTTCGCTGATTCGTAATGATTTGTCAAAGAAAGTTCTGTATTTTTTATTTTCTACAATGTTATAAATTACCTGAAACTGATGTTGGCAAAGTTTCGTTTTGGGTTCATTGCAAGTGCAAGTTGTTGATATTAAATTATCAGTAACCGTTACGGTCACATCAGGGAAATTTAAGGCTTTGTTACTGTTTGTAAATAAACCAGAATTTACTTCAATGATAATTGGAATAATAGAATAAAAGTCTTTTTTCTCAGTGTCAACCAAGCCGTTCGCATGCTTTACTAAAGTTGAAAATGAGAGTGTTTCAAAATTACAGTTTTCTAAAATATATGCATTTGAGGGGTGAAGCATTGAGGTAGATTTGAATTTTATAAAAATAACTTTTTATTCAAAATTATTTTCATTTGCAATCAAAATATATTTTCTAAAAGTGATTTATATTCATTTTAAAATTTAAATTTGTTTTACAAAAACATATTAAAATGAAATTATCAAAATATTTTTTATTGACTCTAATTTTCACAATTTCTATCTGTATTTCATGTGAAAAACAATCAAAACATAATGTAATTCACTCATTTTGTCATTGGCAAACAAATATGCAAAGTGGCTCTTATGTTGATTCTGTTAATAGTAAACTAAATGTTAAACATATTTATTTACGTTTTTTTGATGTTGATTGGAACCCATATCAAAATGAAGCGTTGCCTGTGGCATCTTTAAATAATAATAATTTTAACAATCAAAATAATTTAAATTCAATTACTGCTTCAGTTTTTATAACTAATAATGTTTTATTGAAATCAGATTATAAACAATTAGATACGCTTGCTATTAGGCTTGTTAAAAAAGTGAATTTTAAAATTGCTTCTTTGATTGAAAATGGAATTAAAAATGACATTTGGGAACTTAACAATAAACACAATTGGCCTAGTAATGAGGAGTTTGATAAAATGTTTTCAAAAGATTCGTTAGATCAAGCTTTGAATACAAAATATGGAAACTTTTTCAAAGAATTATTAATAGATTGTGATTGGACAGATAAGACCAAGGAAAGGTATTTTTATTTATTAACAAAAATTAAAAATCAATTTAAGTTATATCCTAGATTAAAAGAGAATACACTTGCGGCAACAATCCGATTGTGGCAATATAAACATTTTGGAAAAGCAGGAGTACCTCCTGTAGATAGAGGTTTACTTATGTGTTATAACGTAAACCCATTAGGTGAATCACCGAATATCAATTCAATTGGCTCTTATAAAGATATTAAAGAATTTATTACACATGATGATTATCCTTTAAAATTAGATATTGCTTTACCTATTTTTAGTTGGGCAGTAATTTATAGAGGAAATAAATATATTGGATTAATAAATGATTATGAGGTATTAAGTAACAAATCATTATTTCAAAAGGTATCAGAAAATGAATATAAACTACTTGATGATTATTCTGTTGGGCAAACATTTTTACGTGAAGGTGATTTAATTGTGATTGAAAAAATTAGTCATGCAGATAATTTAGAAGTAATTAAACTTTTGAAAAATTATATTGAATTTGATAAATCAAGTAAAATTACATTGTTTTCTTTTGATAATAAATACATTAATAATTATGGTATCGAAAATATTTCGGATTTATATACAAATTTTTAGCATAATGGTATTGCTATTACTTCATACAGATTCCATGGCAATGGCATGGGGATTTTTTTCTTATGAAGTTGAAAGAAGTGTTGTATTTATGGTCGAAAGACCTATGTTTGATAAACTTAGATTGTTTGTTTATTCATCTGATAATTTTTTTGATTATTCAAAAGTCGATGTTTTCAATAATAATGATGACAAAAGAAATTGTTTGGAATGGCAAAGTAAGATAGGAAAAACTGTTAAAATTGAAGATATAAATACAATACTTTATAAAACAAGTCCAGAAGATTTTACATTAGCTTATGAAACATCTACTTTAAGAAATCAATTTAAATCAAATTCATTTGTAGAATTTTTATTAAAACCTCAATCAAAAAAGTATTTAGATTATTTATTGTTCGCTAAATCAATAGAATATACCACAACAATTAGCAATGATAAATGGGAATCATGGGAGGAAATTAATAACAACGAGTATGATTATTATGAAACTGAAAATTATGTAACTCCTGCCAATAGTCGGATTCGAAAAGGAATAAAAAAATATTATAAATATTTAAAAGTTGAAAAAGATAATTTTTTTAGAGAAAGAATTGCTTTTGTTTTATTACGAAGGTTTTACTATGATGTTGATTTTGAAAAAGTTAAAGAGTTGTATGAAGGTCATTTTTCTCAAAAATCAAACTCAGTAATCAAACCTTTGGCGTTGTATTTTTATGCATTAGTTCAAGAAAATAGCCTTCAAAAAAATTATTTATTAAGTAAATCGTTTGATTTGTGCGATTCTAAAACCAGAGCAGCAATAGTTAATTTTAAAGATAGTTTGTTTTCTCAAACACTAAAATTAGCTAAAAATAAGCATGAATTAGGTATTTTATACACCATGCAATGTTTAAGAAATCCTGGTAGAGCGTTATCTCAATTAAAAACAATAAGCAAACTTATACCTAACAGTGAATATTTTAGCTTTTTAATTAATAGGGAAATAAATAAAATAGAGGAATGGAAACTAGAAAAATTGGACAATAAAAATAGAAACAAAGATGTAGTTTATTGCAATTTGTTAATTGAATTTTTAAAGTCAACATCTAATAAAGTAGATAAAAACCAAAAGGATTACATAAATATTGCATTAGCACATTTATATCAATTAAAAGAAAATAATGTTGATAGTAAAAAATATCTTTCATTAATTGAAGAAAATGCTTCAGAATCAATACAATTTCAAAAAAATATTGATGCTTTTTTAATTGCATTAAGCGAGGGTGAAATTAAATCTCAAAAAATACAAAGTCAGTTATATCATTGTTTTGCACAATTAGAGTCTATATCAGAAAATGCCCCAGCTTATATTTTAATTTTAAATTCATTGTTAGAGAAATCAAGTAATGAATTTTATAAACATAATGAAGTTGCAACTGCATCATTATTAAGTACAAAGGCATATTTAATTAAAATGAAATTTGAAGCCAATTCCAGTTTTAGTAGTTTTTGTTGTGAAGATTTAAGTTACTATTATTATATTCATTATCTCGATAATTTTGCTAAACCAACTGATTTAGACCAATTAATTCAACTAATTCAGAAAAGGAATAAAACACCTTTTGAAAAATATATTTGCCGACGAAATGTTGCATCAGATATCAATGTATATAAAGATTTAAAAGGAACTATTGCACTTAGGAATAATAATCTTGAATTAGCATTTGCTACATTTTCACAAATACCTGATTCATTTTGGAAAAATAATTATGAGTTTTCTAATTATTTAAATGAAAATCCATTAATACCACAAATTTTGCAAAAGTATACGGAAAGAAAGTTTGATTATAATTTTAGCAAAACTCAATTTGTTAAAAAAATGATAGAGTTAAAAAATAATCCTACTGCAAATAATTTAATTCTACTGGGGAATGCTTATTATAATATATCACATGAAGGAAATAGTTGGATGATGCTTGATTATGGACATAATGAGTACTACAATAATTTCGGAATTACTGAAGATTTTTACGATTTAACTAATGCAATTAATTGTTATAAAAGCGCAATAAAAGTAGCTAAGAATAATGAACAAAAAGCGTTGGCTACTTTGATGATATCTAAATGCTTAGAGCAAGATTTTACGGTTTTTAACAAGTCATTTTCAACTAAATATTTGAAAGATTTTTATGGAAAATATAAGAATACTGCAACTTTTAAAAAGTATAATTGTCCATTATTAAAAGAATATTTAAATTAAAATCCTTTTACTAACCATAAATTCATCAATTAAATCAAGGTAAATAGGTTTGTGATTTTTTCCAAGAAAACCAACGTGACCGCCATAATTTGTAACCACCAAATAAATGTTTGGGTTGTTTTCAGCTTCGTGGTAGGGGATGGCTTCAATGGCTAAAAAAGGATCATCAGTTGATTGAATGATCAAAGTTGGAATTGTAATATTAGGTAAAAACTGTTTGCTAGATGATTTTGTGTAATAATCAACCGCATTTTTAAATCCTGATGCAGGAGCAGTGTATAAATCATCATAAATAATTAAGTTGGGTACATTTTTCATTGCCTCCATGCTAAATGTAGCTTCATTTGGGAATTGTTTAAGTTTGTTTAGTGCCTTGATTTGTAGTGGTTTTAGTAAATAATTATTATATATTTTTGAACTAGGTTTTGCTAACTTTATGGCACAAGCTTCAAGGTCGCAAGGCGATGAAATGGCGGTAACTGTTTTTACTTCTTGGGGAGCCATTTCTCCTTCTTCACCTGTCCATTTTAACATCATATTGGCACCTAAACAAATACTTATAATATCTAAATGTTTAATGTTTTGATTAGGAATGATATATTTCAAAAAATCTCTTAAATCCTGAGAAACTCCAGCATTATATGCCTTGTATTTTAAATTAGGTTTATCTCCACAAGATCTTGAATTTAAGGAAATTATGCCTTTCCCTTTATCAAAATAATATTTTGATAAAACATTCATATAACCTTTTCTCGAATTACCTTCCAAGCCATGAATAAGCAATACCCATTCATTGAAGTTACCTTCTGTAATATCGTATTCAACAAAATCTCCATCAGGTAAACTGCATTCTAAACGCTTGTAATTTAATTGATTACTTGGTCTAATAGATGCAGCATAAATAGTATGGAAATGTCTATTTCTTAATAACCAATTCGGACGATATGGATGGTTTATTACAGGCATTTTTATTTTTCAGAAAGTTTACTTTCAACCCAACTTACTTGTTCAAAAATATCCAGATTATTTGGTATCCAGTTGATTTCAAAACCATCTTTTTCCATTTTTCTGAACCAAGTCATTTGGCGTTTGGCGTATTGTTGAATTGCAATTTGTAAATGTAAATGCATTTCTTCAAAACTGTATTTATTTTCTAAAAATTCGCACACAAATTTATATTCTAAACCATAATATTTTAATGTATCAATTTCAACTCCTTGTTTTATAAGTGTTTCAACTTCATTTATCAAGGCACTATTTTGTAAACGTTCATTTAGTCTATTTTCAATTCGAGCTCTTCTAACATCACGTTCAGGATTTAAACCAAATAATATTGGTTTGGGTAAATGTTGTTTGGGTAAATTAAGTATAAATTGTGGATTTTGTTGAATGTATTGTGCTATTTCTATTGCTCTAATGGTTCGTTTATGTGTACTTGTATCGGCATTTGGGTAAAAATGAGCAATTGCTTTAAACTGATTGACTAATTCAGAATGAGGTATTTGTAATAAATTTTCTCTTAACTTTTCATCAATTGGTACTTGTGTAAATTGGTTTTCTGTTAAAACAGATTGAATATACAAACCTGTACCTCCACATAAAATAGGAGTTTTGTTTTCGTTTACATATTCATTAAAAATTCGTTGAAAATCATTTTGGAAATCAGCGACATTGTATTTCTCTCCAGCGTTAATGATGTCTAATAAATGATGTTTTATTGATTGATTTTCAACCATATATTCATTTAAATCTTTGCCTGTTCCAATATCCATGCCTTTATACACTTGGCGTGAATCAGCACTGATTACTCCTGTATTTAGTTTGTGTGCTAAATGTGTAGCCAATTTGGTTTTTCCAGATGCTGTTGGACCTAGTATTACTATGAGGTTGTGCATTATTCTTCTTTCTTAAAAACACGATTTTTTTGTGGTACTCTTTTCATAAATGTATCGACATTTTCTCCTACTTCCCCAAGAATGATTTGTTCATTAATAAATTTTTCATTCTTTACTGAATCCTCTTTTATTTTAACATTTCCATTAATTAATTTTTCGATATTTTCAATTTTACCTTTTGAATCACATTTATTTTCTTTAGATTTTTTATCAGGTATCAATTCTACATCTTTATGAATCATTGGTGTGCCTGTAGTTCTTGAATATGTGATTGAATCAGTACTTAAAGAATCATTAGCAGATATTTTTGATTTACCTTCAACTGTGGCTTCGCCTTTTGTTCTTCTACTTTCACATCCCACTAAAAACATAAATCCACCTAACATAAACAAAGCAGGTTGACGCAATAAATAGAATGAAACTTTATTTTCAATGGCTTGATAGGTATTTATTAAAAATTGATGAAAACGAGGTTTGGGAACTACAACTTGCGAAGCTTTAAAATGTCCGCAAATACGTTCTTCTGTTTTTAGAATAAAGTAGTTTTTGATTTCTTGTTCATTCATTTGGGTAAAATCAACTACTGTTTTATCACAAAGTGAACAAAATTTACCTTGTTCATTGGGTGTCATTTTATCCCAATCAGCGTGACAAGGTTTGGGTATATGTATTTGAAAATCTTTATTTTGCATTGTCTTTTTTCTTGAAAATATTTATAAATCGTTTGTAAATACTTGGTTTTCGTTCTTTAATTAGAACCATTTTCTGCATCTTCAGTTTCTTTAATTGGGCTTAATGTAGTGAAACCGGTTGTAAACGTTGTTTTACAACTAAAAGTTGAAAGTTTAAAATCTGGAGCATTTAATATTTTTATATTTAAACTTTCAACTTTTTTATTTGAAACAGTTGAGTCCTTTTTTACTTCAACTTTATTTTCGGTGTTTTTTCTACTTTCACATCCCACCAAAAACATAAATCCACCTAACATAAACAAAGCAGGTTGACGCAAAAAATAGAATGAAACTTTACTTTCAATGGATTGGTAAGTATTCATTAAAAATTGATGAAAAAGTGGTTTGGGAACTACAACTTGCGAAGCTCTAAAATGTCCGCAAACACGTTCATCTGTTTTTTGAATAAAGTAGTTTTTGATTTCTTTTTCATTCATTTGGGTAAAATCAACCACCGTTTTATCACAAAGTGAACAAAATTTGCCTTGTTCATTCGGAGACATTTTATCCCAATCAGCGTGACAAGGTTTAGGTATATGTATTTGAAAATCTTTATTTTGCATTAAAATAGAAAATTTCGTTACTGATATGTTTTTACAAACTCATATCAATAACGAAATTAGGTATTTAAAGTATATTTTTTACTAAAAATTATAATTACTGATTCAATGTTCCTGAATTGTACATTAACTCAATTTTTAATTTTTCAATTTTTGATTTAAGTTCAGCTAATTTAATTTCTCCATCAATTAACTTTGATTCTCGGCTGTTTACCATGAAAATTGAACTTTCACCGTTTTCAAATCTAGCCTTTTCGCCTTCAAGTAAGGTTTGGTAGTTAAGCACCATTTTTTCTTGAATATTAAAGTTTGATGTGAGTGTTTTTAAAGTGTTGTAATTGGTTTTTAAGAGGTTATGAATCTCTCTTTCTGCAATAACTCTATCTAAATTGGTTTGTTCTAATTTGATTTTATTCATGTTTAGCTTTGCTCTTTCTTTTCTTAAAAAGATTGGTTGTGAGTAAGTAAACATAATTTTATAATTATTTTGAGTGTATCCCCAACTTAAATTATCGGCATTTTGAATGTTTTTGTTACTAGTTAGATATTTTAAAGTTAAATCAAAATTGGGCTTTAATTTATCTGCACTTAACTTGCGTTCAATATTTAAATGCGAAATTTTATATTGCAATTTTAACAACTCAGGATTGGTATTCGCTACATTATTTTCAATCGTTTTTAACTCATCTAAAGTAATTGAACTTAGGTTTTTGTTTAACTCTGGAGTTAAAGTAGTATCAATTTCAAGTGGACTTAAATCGCTATTCCACAGGTAATTTGAGAGTTGTAACCGTGAATTTTGTAAAGCATTGTTCATGTTTTGAAGCTGAACAAATCTTTCTTGCAAAGTAATATGTGCTTCTACTGAATCAATTGTGGCAACATCACCTTGTTTTGCACGTTCGGCAGTTGCATTTGCTCTTTGCAAAGCCAGTATATATGATTTTTTAATCAGTGCAGTTTGTTGATATATAAAATACCATTCCCAATATTCTTTTGAAGCAGAAAATAACAGTTTATTAATGGTTTTTATCTTTTCTGCTTCGGCCATATTCATCATTTGTTGAGCCTGCTTAATTGATGCTCTTCGTTCATCAATTAACATTCCTTGTCCAATTGGAATATGCAAACCAGCATACATTAAACCTCCTGGAGGCGTAAAATCTGTTGGGTTAATGTTTTTACCTGTGTTGTTTTCGTAACCAAATTTTATGTCTTGACCGTACCAAATAGGTATTTTTAAACCTGCATCAAGGTAGCCAAAATACTGCTTTCCATCAAATACTTTTTGTGTATAGTCGGTTTCAAGTTTAGGGTCGAGCATACCTTTTGCCAAACGGATTTCCATTTTCCCTAATTCACTTATGTTTTGTGCTTGTTTTGCTACAGGATGATTTTCTAAAATCATTTTGTAAAACATTTTTAAGCTTAGTTCTTTGCTTGTATTTTGAGCAAAACTAACAACATAAGTAAATGTTAATGATGTAACAATTAGCCATTTACAAAGTAGTTTCATATACTTATTTGTTTTGGTTTTGTTCGTAATATTTTTCGGCTTTTTCGTATGGGTTTTCTTTAAGGCTAGGAGGGAAGCCATTTAACTGACGCCAAATTTCAAACCATACTGAAACTTCATCTAACATTGCCCAACCTTTTACTCCGGATCCTACTCTAATTTGTTTCGGCCATGGGTCATCGTTATGGTCTGGACGAATTAATATTCTATATTTCCCTTCTTTACTATCCACATAATCAATTACATCTATCACACCACCAAAAGTACCAACCGATACCGATGGCCAACCTGAAAATTGTAATGCGGGCCAACCTGCAAACTCCATACGTACTTTTCTACCTGGTGTAATTAAAGGTACATCCATTGCTTTTACATACAATTCAACTGCCATTGCTGGGTTATTTGGCATAATTGTACAGATTGCTTCGCCTTCTTTAATCATTTCACCAATACCTTGTTTCAATATTCTAACAACGTGGCCATCTTGTGGAGCACGAACCGAATACAAGCTTCTACGCATTTCAACATTAGCAATTTCGTTTCTCAATTTTGAATATTCCGATGTTGCATCAGCTAAATATGAGTTTGCTGAGCTTAAATCTGAATTTGCTTTCGAAACCTTGTCAGTATATTCAGCCTCAATAGAATTTAATTCTATTTGTGCATTTAACAACTCATTTTTTGATGCTAAGTACTTGTTATTCACAGAAACTACTTTTGCAGAAGATTCTTGAAGTTTTAATTTTCGTTGCTCAAGTTCAGTTAGAGATTTAAGTCCTTGTTTATAAAGTGTTTCTTGACGATTATATTGTTGTTGTGCAACACTGTAATTTACTTTTTCAGCTGTTAAATCTGTACTATCACTGATTACTTTCAATCTAACTTGTTTTACTTTATTTCTAGCTTTTTGTAAGCTAAATTTCATACTATTATTAATCGCATTTATTTGATTAGTAATAGATTGTATTTTGTTTTTTGTTGCAGCAATACCTTGTGTTTTCGCAGCAAGTTGCTCTTGCATTCTTAGTAATATTTCAGGGTCAAAAAACTTTTCTTTCACCTCCGAAATATCCATAATTATTTCACCTTTATTTACGAATTGTCCCTCACGTACATGCCAATGCTCAATTCTACCTGCAATTTGTGATTCAACTGTTTGTGGTCTATCTTGAGGCGTTAATGCAGTTACAGCTCCATCGGCATAAATATTTTGTTGCCAAGGTAAAAACATGACTATTAAGCTAAATGCAAAAACACCAACCAAAACATATGCTAAATTTTTAGCAGTTTTGGGTGTATTTAAAAGCCTCATTGAATTCAGTTGTTCAAACTGATTAAATCCTGATGGGTTATTATTTGATATATTTAACATTTTTTGTATTCAGTTTTCGGTTCTCTGTTGTCATTTCTTTCCTTAAGTCTTCAGTCTTAAGTCTCAACTTAAAATTATATTTTTGAATAGCTCATGTTTTTTCATTTCTTCATAAGTACCCTGAGCTACAATTGAACCTTCGTTCATCAATAATATTTTATCACAACAACTTAATATTGCAGGGTCGTTCGAAATACTTAATAACGACCATTGATTTTCTTTATCTAATAAAAGATTAATAATTTTCATTTTATCTTTCTTTTCAAAGCCTCCAAGAAAATCAGTTGTTATTAAAAGATTTGGTTTTTCTGCGATTGCTCTAGCCAATATTATCTTTTTAATTATACTATTATTCAAACCTTTACCTCCTGCAATTAAAGGAGTACTTAAGCCCTGTGGTAATTGGTGTAACCAATCTAGTAAACCAACTTTTTCAACTGCCCACATAATATCGTGCATGGTTGTTCTGGCTATTCCCATACTGATATTTTCATACACAGTACCTTCGAAAATATCCTCTTTACTATTGTATCTACCTACAACATCTCGTAAAGAGTTTAAGTTAATATCTCTGATTGATAGGTTGTTGATAGAAACACTACCTTGGTATGATTCTAGAATTCCAGATAAAATTTGAATCAAAGTGTTTTTTCCTGCACCATTTACACCTGCTATACACACATTTTCATTTGCTGCTATTTCAAACGAAACATCTTTTAATATATAACTTTGAGATTCAGGGTATTTATAGCTTAGTTTTTTAACTTCTAGTTTAATACCAGTTTCGTCAATATTTCTGTTAAAGATAACACCTGTTGTTTTTTCAAGAGGTAAATCAGTAACATTCCCTATTTTTTCAACAGCAGTAAGTAAATCATAAATTACATCTAAACTTAATACAAATTTCTCTACTGCATTGATAATTAAGATGATTACAATTTCAGAAGCAACAAATTGACCTAAAGAAATTTGTTTGTCAACTACAAGTAAACTTCCCATAATTAAAAGTCCACCTGTAACTAAAGTTTTGAAAACTACAATGTTAGCAAATTGATTAATTAATATTTTAAAATGAACTTTACGAGCATTTAAGTAGCCATTTAAGTAGTAATCCATTTTTTGTAATGGCAAATTAGTAAAACCAGCTAATTTAAATGAAACTAGTGTTCTTGCTAATTCTTCAAGCCAATGTGCAATTTTGTATTTGTATTTTGATTCAATAAGGCTTGATTTTAATCCTTTTGGACCAGTTAAATAAAATACCAATACTAAAAATATCATTAATAATAATCCAAAAACAATAAACAAAGGGTGATAGATTGCTAATAGTATCATACCAAAAGCAATTTGTAAAAATGCAGCACTTAAATCAATTAATAATTTGGGTAAACCTTTCTGAATTTGAAGAATATCAAAAAAACGATTCATCAATTCAGGTGGGTAAGCATTTAAAATTGATTCTGATTTTACCTTCGGAATTCGATAAGTAAATTCAAATGCAGCTTTTGCAAAAACTCGCCTTTGTAGCGTTTCAACCAAGGATATTTGCATGATTTGTAACCAACCAGCGAGTATAGTTCCTATAATTACTAAAGCAATTAATAGAATGACATTGTTTACCAATAAACCACCTGAAATTAAACTGATAATTGCTTGTATTCCAAGAGGTAATGATAAAGTTATTAAACCAATAGTTAGGGCATATATATAAATGTAAACTATGTCTTTTTTCTCATTAGCAAGGAGTTTAAAAAGTCTACGCATTGGACTTAGAGTTGGGCTAGCCGCATATTTGTCGTCATCACTCACTAATGGGTTTAATGAAACAGGAGATAATATAAGAACATCGTCTTTATTATCTGTTTTTGAAAGTAAAAATTTCTTTACAGTGTTTACATCAACTTTAATAAATTCATTATTCTCAAGGTAAATTACATTCCAAGATGAATTTACATATTCAAAAATTACTGGTTTTACTGATTTTTTTATTTCAACTAGCGAAATAAACGAGTAATGCACTTCATTTAAAAAATTATCGAAATCTTTAATGTTAATACTTGATTCAATGATACTTAAATTTAAAGTATTCGACTTTTTAATTAACTCATCTATAATTCCAATTTTGTCATCAAAAACATATTCGTCTCCTGTAATGAAAATATCTTTTTGATCAAATGGACTAAACTTATGTCCGCACATTTTGGCAAACTTTTCAACAAAAGTATTTATCTCTTTTATTTTCATTATACATTTTCAATTTTAACACAAATGTAGTATTATAACGATAGTAATACTATTATGTTTTACAAAATTTTAATTTATTTTTAATTTGATTTTAATGTTTTGGTTAATAAAATGAATTTAATGCAAAAATGTTTAGTAAAAATATTTTTTTGGGGTTAAGGCAAATGTTTTTTTAATTATCAAAGATATAGATACCATATTTTTAGACTTTTGGTTTATATAATCAATTTGTGAAAGTATGGATAATTAATTTTATAAATGTTGATACGTTCTTAAATTTCATATTGTTATTTAAATAATAATCTAAAAATATCCATGCTTCATTAATTATTGTGTTACTTTGTACTATGAATATTTTATCAGCAGAAAACGTATCGAAATCATTTACGGAAAAAGTTCTTTTCGAAAATCTTTCGTTTGGTGTAAGTAAAGGGCAACGTGTTGCTTTAGTGGGAATTAATGGTTGTGGTAAATCCACTTTTTTAAATGTATTAGGTGGTAAATTACAGCCCGACACTGGTTCTGTATCTATCAGAAAAGGTACAATGACCGCTTTTTTAGGTCAGAATTTTGATTTTAACCAAGAGCTAAGTATTGAAGAAAATATTTTTGATACCGCAAATGAAAAACATAAAATTGTAAAAGAATACGAAGTTGCAGTAGTTGACCCTGATGTTGATAGTGAGTATCTACAAGAATTGATGGAAAAAATGGATCAATATAATCTTTGGGATTTTGATTCATCTATCAAACAAATTCTTTCAGCTCTTGAAATTACAAATTTAGAATTACCAATTTCGGCACTTTCGGGTGGACAATTAAAACGTGTAGCACTTGCAAAAGTATTAATGCAAGAGCCTGATTTATTGATTCTTGATGAGCCTACCAACCATCTTGACATAAAAGTAATTGAGTGGTTAGAGAAATATTTGAGCAATATGACTGTAATTATGGTTACGCATGATAGGTATTTCTTGGATAATGTAGCTACTGATATTGTAGAAATGGACATGGGTACTTTGTTTTATTACAAAGGAAATTATGAATATTTTTTACAGAAAAAAGCTGAACGTGAGGAGCAAATGATGGTTGAAGCTGATAGAGCTAAAAACATTTTGAGACGTGAATTAGAATGGATGCGACGCCAACCCAAAGCTCGTGGAACTAAATCAAAATCAAGAATTGAAGCCTTTTACGAATGGCAGAAAAAAGCGAAAACTCCTGAATTTGCAGGTAAAGTTGAGCTTGATATGAAACAAACTCGTCAAGGTGGAAAAATACTTGAAGTAGATAAGCTGAGTAAAAAATACGATGGTTTAGTAATTGCTGATGAGTTTAGTTATATTTTTAGAAAAGGAGATAAAATTGGTATTGTTGGGCCAAATGGTGTAGGAAAATCAACTTTCTTGCACATGTTAACAGGAGAAGAACCTTTTGATTCAGGTACTATTGATGCAGGAACTACAACCATTTTTGGGCATTTCAAACAACAAGATTTGTTCTACTCTCCAGAAGATAGAGTAATTGATATTGTTAAAAACATCGCTGAAAATATTGAGCAACCAGACGGAAGTTCAATGTCAGCTTCTAACTTCTTAACTAAATTTTTATTTCCACCAGCGGTTCAATATAGCCCAGTTCACAAATTAAGTGGAGGAGAGAAAAAACGATTACAACTATTATTGACTTTGATAAAAAATCCTAACTTTTTAATTCTTGATGAGCCAACCAATGATTTGGATATCATGACATTAAATGTGTTAGAAGATTTTTTACAAGCCTATAAAGGAAGTTTAATCATTGTTTCGCATGATAGGTATTTTATGGATAATTTGGTTGAACATTTATTCATTTTTGAAGGAAATGGTATTATTACTGATTTCCCTGGAAACTATACCGATTACCGTGAATATGTAGAAGAAGTAGAAGCGCTTAAAGCCCAAGAAGATAAAAAGGTAAAGCCTACTGATTCAAGTAAAGCTGAAACTTCAAACGCTAAAAAATTAAGTTATAAAGAACAAAAGGACTTTGAACAATTAGAAGCTGAAATAGAAGAGTTTACAGCTAAAAAAGAAAAATTAGCTTTAAAACTGAGTGAAGGCAATTTGGAATATTCCGAAATTCAACCAATAGCTGATGAGTTAAAATTAATTACTGAGCAATTAGAAGAAAAAGAGCTTAAATGGCTTGAATATTCTGAAAGAGTATAAAAGTCTGAAGATTTAAGACATAAGACTCAAGACTAATATTTTGTAATTATTTTTACTTTAAAAGTATTATTATTAATCAAAATCGAATCAATTAGCAATAGTTGGTTCGTTTTTTTATAAAACCAATTATGTTAAAAGAAGCTACACCGAAAAATATAAAATTTGATATTATTATAAGTGCATTATTGACTGTATTTCAGTTAGGTGCATATTATTCTATACATTATTTAATTTGGGGTGCAAATTGGGGCGCAAGTGTGGATAATATTTTAAATGAAATTTATTTCTTGCAAAGAGAATGTGTTATGTTTTTCATTTTACTTGTTCTTGAAGGAATTGGCTGGTATTACACTTTTAAATTACGAACCAAAGTGTGGATGGTATCATCAACAATACTAGTGTCATTGTTGCTGTTATTGCTTGGATTTCAGGCTCGTGAAGCAACAAGTTATGGTAATTTTTACCAAGATTTTGATGCTAGAATTTGGAAAAACTCAAAAGAAAAACCATTTAAAATGGTTCGTACATTTTACAATGAAAACAAATTTGATAATATGTCGCTTCAAGCATTCGCTGACTCACTAGGGGAGGGAACTGCAAATTATGAAAATTATAAAATAAAAGACGTTTCTTTTTTAACGGATGAAAATGTAGTAGTTAAGTTTACTTTTTGTGAAGAAAAAGTGTGTGATGTTGAGTTATTGGTGAAGTAGGTATTTAGTTATTTTTTTAAACTTTATAATTGATTATTTAAACATTTAGCATAAAATTGAAACTCATAAAAACGTTGTTTTAAATTTGTTGTATCTTTATTTTGAGCAAAACTACAAACCGTATTTAGACATTAAAATAGAAGTATTGATGTGAAATATTTAAACATAGTATATGCATTTATTAAACATATTTATACATTTTTTACGCTAAACTCTAAACCCTAAACTTTAAACTCTCAACCCAAACACTGACAAAATTGCAGTATAATATTCAAATCCGTTTTTTAATTGTGCATTGTTAATTATATTTGTAGTATCTAAAAATACTATGGATAGCATAATTACCGATATAGATATTATCAAAAAAGAAACTGATAAAGAAGCTTGTGAGTTGGCTCGTATTTCTGAAGAGAATAATCAGTTGAATCAAAGGAAGTTGTATATAGAAAGCTATGGTTGTCAAATGAATTTTTCTGACAGCGAAATTGTAACTTCTATCATGCACGATATGGGTTTTGGTACAACCAGTAATTACGAATCGGCTGATGTGATTTTTTTAAATACTTGTTCAATCCGTGAAAATGCTGAAACGAAAGTTAGAAATCGTTTAAATGCTTTCTCGGTTTTGAAAAAGAAAAACCCAAATTTAATTATTGGTGTGCTTGGCTGTATGGCGGAACGTGTAAAAGCTAAATTGCTTGAAGAAGAACGTTTGGTTGATATGGTTGTTGGACCAGATGCATATAAATCATTACCTGAGCTTATAAATCAAGTGGATGGTGGCGATAAAGCTGTAAATGTATTCCTTTCTCGTGAAGAAACTTATGCTGATATTACACCTGTTCGTATCAATAGTAATGGCGTAACTGCCTTTATTTCAATTATGCGTGGTTGCGATAATATGTGTTCATTCTGCGTGGTGCCTTATACTCGTGGTCGTGAACGTAGTCGTGATGCACACTCAATTGTGGAAGAAGCAAAAGGCTTGTTTGAAAACGGTTTTAGAGAAGTTACTTTATTAGGTCAAAATGTAGATAGCTATAAATGGACATCTGAAGACGGAAGTGAACACGTAAATTTTGCCAAATTATTGACTTTAGTTGCTGATGTGAGTCCATTGTTAAGGGTTCGTTTTTTCACTTCGCATCCAAAAGATATTACAGATGAAGTACTTTATGCAATGAAAAAGTACGAAAACATCTGCAAATACATACATTTACCTGCACAAAGTGGTAATGACAGAATTCTTAAATTAATGAATAGAACCTATACTCGTGAGTGGTATATGGGTAGAGTAAAAGCTATTCGTGAAATTTTAGAAGGTGAATGTGTAATTTCTACAGATTTAATTGCAGGTTTTTGCTCAGAAACTGAGGAAGAACACAAAGATTCAATTTCATTGTACGAAGAAGTTCGTTATGCTTATGCATACATGTTCTCATATTCTGAACGCCCAGGTACTCCAGCTGCTAACAAATTAGTAGATGATGTTTCTGAGGATGTTAAAAAACGCAGACTATCTGAAATTCAGGCTACTGAACGAAGAATTTCTTTAGAAATTAATCAAGAAGCAGTAGGCAAAGTTCATAAAGTATTAATTGAGAGTTTATCTAAAAAATCAGATCAACAGTATTGCGGAAGAAACTCTCAATACCAAATGGTAATTTTTGATAAAGGAAATAGTAAAATTGGCGACTACGTGAATGTGCATGTAACACATTGTAGTGTAGGAACTTTATTTGGTGAAATAGTAGAATAATTTTATTTCAAAATGATTACACCCGCTGAATTACAAAGTGCAAAGCAACGATTTGGGATTGTAGGAAATTCTCCTCAACTCAATTATGCTATTGAAGTAGCCATGCAAGTGGCAACTACTGATATGACTGTGCTTATTAGTGGCGAAAGTGGAAGTGGTAAAGAATCATTTTCAAAAATTATTCATCAACTTAGTCATCGTAAGCACGGACAATTTATTGCCATCAACTGCGGTGCTATTCCCGAAGGAACAATTGATTCTGAGTTATTTGGACACGAAAAAGGTTCATTCACAGGAGCAAGTGATGCCCGAAAAGGTTATTTTGAAGTAACTTCGGGAGGAACTATTTTTTTAGATGAAATAGGAGAGATGCCACTTGGTACACAAGCTCGTTTGTTGCGTGTACTCGAAAATGGTGAATTTATTCGTGTAGGTTCATCAAAAGTACAAAAAACAGATGTACGTGTAGTTGCTGCATCAAATGTTAACTTGATTGAAGCCGTAGAAAAACGAAAATTTAGAGAAGATTTATATTATCGTTTGAATACAGTGCCAATATATGTACCACCTTTGCGTGAGCGTGGCGATGATATTGATTTGTTATTCAGAAAGTTTGCATCTGATTTTTCTGAAAAATACCATATAAAACCAGTTAAGTTATTACCTGCAGCAAAAGAATATTTATTACAATATCCTTTCCCTGGAAATATCCGTCAGTTAAAAAATTTAGTTGAGCAAATATCTGTATTAGAGTTAAATAGAGAAATTGACGAAATCAGTTTTTTGAAATATTTACCTAAATCGGCACCAAATAAAAATACTGGTTTAATAAAAACAGAGAATGGTGGCTCAAAAGATTTTTCAGAAAGAGATTTGTTGTACCAAATCCTGTTTGATATGAAAAAAGACATGAATGAGCTTAAAAAGCTTGTTTATGAGCTTATTACAAACGGACAATTAAACGAACAAATCATCAATGAGCATAAAGATTTGTTTCAAAATATTAGTTCTGAATTTGTTCCAAATCAATCATTTAATACTAATACTTCAGTTGCCCCACATTTACTTATTGAAGCCAATCCAACACAGGCACATTCGCCAAGTGTAGTAACCACTTCAAATGCACATTCGATTGATAATAATACCATAGATATTAGCAAAATAGAAGTTTTTAATGCTGAGCCAGTTAATGCTTCATTATCGCTCGAAGAGCAAGAAAAAGATTTAATTATCAAAGCTTTAAAGAAAAACTTGAATAAAAGAAAGTATGCTGCTCAAGATTTAGGTATCTCGGAGCGTACACTTTATCGCAAAATAAAACAATATGAAATTGAAGAGTAAATCAATCTATATAGTATTAATTGGCTTTATGTCAATGTGTTTAACAGCATGCGGAATTTACTCTCTTTCGGGTATAAACCTGTCTCCTGATGTAAAAACTATTTCTGTGGCAAATATTTCCCTTGAAACAGGGGCTCCACCTTATGCCGCACAGCTAGTTACTGACAGACTAAGAACTTATTTTCTTCAAAACACTAATTTAAGATTAGTAAATAGTGGCGGAGATATTCAAATTTCTGGTAGTATGGTTGGTTACGATGTTTCGTCTATCGCTCCAACATCTAACAATCAATCGGCACAAAACAGGTTAACTATTCGTTTAAAATTAGATTATACCAATACCAAAGACGAAAAACAAAGTTTTAAAGATCAACAATTTAGCGATTTTTGCGACTTCGAAAACACTAAAACATTGAATCAAGTTGAAAATACAATGATTAATTGTATCTTGGATAAAATTGAACTGAACGTATTTAATAAAACCGTAGCAACTTGGTAAGTTAGTTAAGGGTTAAGAGTACAGAGTTTAGTGTTTTTTATTAAACTCTTTACTCTTAACCCTTAACTATCAACTTACACCCTCATTAACAAATGGATAGACATCAATTTATATCATTAATAAAGTCCCCATCCCAATTACAGCAAAGTAACATTGCTGATATTGAGAAGGTGATTGATGCTTTTCCATATAGTCAAACTGCGTATTTACTTTTAGCAAAGGCAAGTTCAAATGCAGGTTCAATGCATGCTTACCAAAAACTTAAAACTGCCGCAGTATTCGCAGGTAATAGAGCAGTTTTAAAAGCTTTAATCAATGAAAATCAGGTTATTGCCGATAATTCATCACCATTAAATTTACCTGAGCATATTTCTGTTGAAGAAAATACATTTCAAGAAAATATTATTCAATTACCAATTGAAAATGTAGTTGAAATTGCTCAAGTTGAAGAAGAAATACTTGTTGAAATTGAGTCTGCAGTTGAAGAAGAAACTTTAGTTAAACCTGAAATTGAGATTCTTGAATTAGAAAATGTCTCTGATGAATTAAATATTGAAAATCAACAAGAAAGTGAATTAGAAAATACAATTGAGGTTGAAATAAGTAGTACTGCATTAATTGATAATATTGAAGTCGAAAACAATGTTTCAACGGATGAAATTCAATTAGAAAAACCAATTGAAGAAGAAATCACCGAATCAATTGATGAAGTTGAACTTAGTGAAGAAAATATAGTTCCGCTTGTAGTTGAGGAAAACATAGTTCCACTTCCTGCAAATATTCCACATTTGGCTGAGGAAGTTGCCTTTAATTTGAAACAACTTCGATTTATTAGATTAGAAGCAATGAAAGAATTGGAAAAAAGAGAGTTAGAAGAAATTTCGGCTCGAATTATTCCATTTGTGATTGATGATACTATTGAAGAGGTTGATTTATCTGAAATTCCAGATGAAGAAGAAATTTTAGAGGAACCAAAGGAGGAAAGTATTGAGGAAAAAATTGATGAATTAATAGCAGAGGTAAATCAAGAAATTGAAGAAACTGAACCTGCTATTGTAGAAGAAATAATTGCACAAGCAGAGCCAGAAGAAAAAATATTTCAGTTTAAAAATCTACAAATTCATCAAGATTTAGAGAATATTATTGAGAATAGTAGGTACGGTGATATCACTTCACACCACGAAGGAGAGGAGCATTTGAGTACCGATTTAGTGTTAGATTATCTTCTCGCAATAAATAAAGAGAAGAAAAAGAAAAAAAATACAGAAAATAAACGAATTGCTGAAGAAGATTTGATAGACAAATTTATTAAGCTCAGACCAAGTATTTCTAAGATTTCGAAGTTAGAAATGAATGGCTTAAAAGCTAATAATGAGGATCTTTCATTGAAACATACCAAGCTTGACGAAAAAATTATTTCAGAAACATTGGCAAATATTTTATACAAACAAGGAAAAATTTTGTCAGCAATTGAAATGTATGAGAAATTAAGTTTGAAAAATTCAGATAAAAAGCTTTATTTTGAAGAAATTATCCAAAAATTAAAAACAGAGTTATAATGTTAGGTTTTGTAATCGGTCTTATTATTTTCGTTTCGATATTAATTGTAATATCAGTATTAGCTCAAAACTCAAAAGGTGGAGCTGGTGGCCCAATGGGTGGCGGAGCAACATCTCAAGTATTTGGGGTATCTCGTTCAGGTGACATTTTAGAAAAAACAACTTGGACTTTAGTTATCATTTTAGTAGTACTTTGTTTATCTACTAGTTTTTTAGTTGATAAAAATGGTGTAAACGAAAACGGTGTGCCAAACAGTGTGAACATTGACAAGGCTATCGAAGCTGGTGCTGGTGCCGGAGCTGGAATTCAGCAAAGTCAACCTGCAGCTAAAGCAGATACAACTAAGAAATAATTCAAAGGGGCTTTTTAGCCCCTTTTTTATTTTTAAGGTAAAATATTCTTTAACCACATTTGGTACATAGTTTTTGATTTAGGAAAATGTTATTGGATAACTTTAAATCTAAATAACTTAACACCGATAACTGAAAACTGATTACTGATTACTGAAAACCGAAAACCAAAACCATGTTTCGTTTTTTATTCATACTACTCTTTAGCCTAAGTTGCCAAACTGCATTTGCACAAACTATTGAAGAAGATTTTAGCTTCAATATATTTTCTTCATCAATTTGGAAAGGAGATACACTTTCGTGGAAAACAACTGGTGCCGGAATTCAAAGTACAAACAATATTGTTAATGCAAGTTTTGTAATTACAACTCCAATTCAAAATTTGCCCCAAATGGAATGGTTTGCAGAGCTCGAATTAAGATTTTCAACCTCCTCTGCCAATTATGTAGATTGGTGGCTTAACGCTTCGGAAAATGATATTTCAAAAGCCAATGGATATTTTGTTAGAATAGGAGGGACGGACGACGAAATTTCCTTGTTTTATAATAATCCTCAAGGAACGATTACTAAAGTTATTGATGGTATCAATGGTAGAAGTCAATATTCCTCATCCAAAAATAGATTACAACTTAAATTAACGCTTTTTAATAACATTTTTCAACTGTCAACTAAACAAGAAGCTAACACTTGGGTAAATGAAGGCAATTTTGTAGCAAACAATGTAACTGCGGGCGTTAGTATGGCTTGGTTTGTAAAGCAATCTACAGTTTCATTTTTCGGCAAGCATTCCATTATTACTTGTAGTGCAAAAGAATATGTTCCAGATACAAAACCTGCATTTGTAAAATCTTATTATTTTATTGATAATAAACGTCTTGTGTTAAAATATTCTGAACCAATAAACACAAGTTCAACACAATTAAAGTTTAATAAAACAAATGTCTTATCTGTTCAAACAAATCAAGATTCAAGCAATATAAATATTGATAATAATTCCCTTGACGATTTTGAAGATACTTTGCTGATTAATAATTTAAGTGATTTATCAGGAAATGATACAAGTTTTAATATCAAACTTATAAACCATTTTATAAAACAAGGAGATATTTTGTTGAATGAAATTTTAACAGACCCAATTTCAGGAGGTTATGATTATATTGAACTGTACAACAATTCGCAGTACCCAATTGAAATAAATAAATTGAAAATACAAAATAGTAAAAATGAATTTCTTAGGTTAGATTTTACACTAGTTTTGCAATCAAATCAATATGTTTGTTTAACTGAAAATGCAGATTGGGTAAAATTGAATTATTCAAAAGCTGTAAATTTAGTTCAAGTAAAAGCTTTACCTTCAATGAATAACGACGAAGGAACAATATTCATAAAGTTTGGTGATTTGATGATTGATAGTTTAACCTATTCATCATCAATGCATAATGCAGCTTTGGATAAAACCGAATCTTATGCTTTAGAAAAAGTAGAAAAGCATAAGTTATCATTTCAAACGAATTGGCTAAGTGCTGCATCTCATTATAAAGGAACGCCAGGTTTTGAAAATTCTCAATCATTAAATTTGCAGCAAAATACAGGAATAAGTTTGAGTAACAATGTGGTTAGCCCCAATAATGATGCACGACATGATTTTGTAAATATCAATATTTCAGGCGATTATCAAGGTGCTCAATGTCGGATAAGTATCTTTTCACTTTCAGGAATTGTAAAAAATAAACTAATTACAAACACCATTTTAGGAGCAGATAATTCATTTATATGGGATGGAAGCGATGAAAATAACGAACTTTTACCTCAAGGAAATTACATCATTCTCACCGAAATTGTAAAACCCAACGCCGAAATTATTCAACAAAAATTAGTTGTTGGGGTTTGGTATTGATTTTTAATTTATGTAAATTTATTAAAAGAGAATTTGAAAAAGCTAATATTTACATCTGTTTTTCTACTAATTGTTATATTTCTAATTACATTATTTTTTAATCTAGATTATTATCTTTCTGGCTTTTACAAAGATGAAAAGACTGGAAAGTACTTTTATACAGAATTTGTTGGAAGTGTAAATAATAATCTTGATAACAAAGTAAAGCTAAGTGTGCCTGTGTTTATCTCAAAACCTAATGGTGATACTTTACAAAATATTGATTTTAAATCTTTTGTACGAATAAATAATTTTTACAAAGATGATTTTTAAGTTTATAGAATTATTGAAAAAGCTGATTTTCTTTCAGTTATAGCCAAACCAATAAATGAAAGAAAGTATGAATGTTATTTTAAAAATTCGTTTTATCAAATTATTAATGATTCAATTTTCTATGACTCTCCAGCAGGAGGTTCTTGTAATGGATTTTTAAAGATAAAAAGTTTAACATTCCATGTTTTAGATATTGATAATCTTGATTATGATTGTGCAATTTTTAACGAAAACTTAGTTTTATAAATGGTTGTAAAATAAGTGAATTAGAATTTAGCAGATTAAAAGAGGATATTAAGGATGACATTAATATCACAAGAAAAAATAAAAACTATAAGAAACCTATAGGAATTCCGTAATAACTTAAGTTTTAATTCTTATTTTATAAATAAGTTAAAAAATTACTATTGCTTTGATAGGCTCATAGTTATTTAATTACTCGAAAAATAGATTTTACGGTTGCTGAGCGTAGTCGAAGCATTAGTAAAGTCTATTTTTCGCTAATTTTCTAAATTTAAATCATATCACCTACAAACATGAATAACAGCTTGTTTAGCACTTTCGTTACCAAGTTCGGCAGCTTTTTTCCAGTCGTTGCAAGCGCTGTTTTTGTCGCCTAGTAAATAGTATGTATTGCCTCTGTTTGAAAGGGTTGCATCATCATTTGGTTCAATGCTAAGCACAGAGTTATAGTCGTTTAATGAACCTTTTAAATCATTTGAATAGGCTTTGGCATTTCCTCTATTTATGAGTGCTTGTGTAAAATTGGGACTTAATACAATTGATTTGTCGTATTGTGCAATGGCATTTTTGTAATCTTTTAGATTATAATAGCACAAACCTAATTGATTTAAAGCCTCATAATCATTTGGTTCTGTATTTAAATACTTATTAAAATCTGAAATTGCTTTATCAAACTCTTTTAAATTTGAATAGCTTTTTGCTCTATTTAAATACAATAAAGGGAAATTATTTTTAGCTTTTTCATAAGCATTAAAATCATTCACTGCCGATTGAAAATCATTCAATTGAAAGTAAATCACAGCTCTGTTAAACAATGCATCTAAGGCTGTTGGTGAAAGAGAAATCGCTTTTGTGTAATCTTGCAAGGCAGCTTGCTTGTCGCCAATTAAATCATAGCTTTCGGCTCTTATGGTGTAAGGAGTGGCATTGGTCGGACTTTTCTCTATTACATCTGAAAATAAGGTAATATTGTTTTTCCAAACTTTTATTCTTTGAAAACTCATTATGCTTAAAATAAAACAAATACCAACCAATATTCCGTTTTTGATTGATTTGTTTTCAATTTTATCTATAAAAACTGCGACAATCCAAGCCAATGCAATGTAGGCAAAATAGGTGTATCTTTCTGCGGTAATGGCATTTCCAAATGGTACTAATTTTAAAACCAAACTTAAACTTCCTAAAAAAACTATTGCTCCAAAAACGAGTACTTTTCTGTTATTTTTTACAAAGAAAAATAGACTTGCAATAGCTATTATTGCTAAAGGAGATAGATAATAAATAGTTGGTAGTGAGTTGTTTATTTTTTCTGGATAATAATGAAATGCAGTTAAATTATTCGGAATAAAAAACTGAAATACATAAAACCCAATTGAGTAACAAAACAAGAAAAATCTGTCAGATACCGAAAATAATGGCGTAAGATTATCTGTTAATTGTTCTTTTGTTAAAATTAAAAATGGCAAAATCCCGAATACAAAACCAATAATTCCTGTAAATCCGATAGCAAAATAATGTTTGCTATTAAATGATTTTGATATATACAAATGTGTGGCAATTAAAATGATTGGCAAGGTGATAGCCATTGGTTTTGCCAAACATGATAATACAAAATATAGAATTGTTAAGTATAGATTTTTGTTATTTTCTGTATGTAAGTATTTGATATACTGTATCCAAGCTAATAAATAGAATAGGCAATATAAAACGTCTTTTCGTTCGGTAACCCAGGCAACTGATTCGATATGCATTGGGTGTAATGCAAAAATTGCAGCAATAAACAAACCTGCCCAATGGCTCAATTTGGCTTCTTGCGTTATTTTAAAGAGGATATATGTATTTAAAAGGTGAAGAATTACATTGTCAAAATGATACAAAAATGGTTTTAACCCAACCAAAGCATGTTCAATGGCAAAGCTTAACACCGTTAAAGGCGAGTACATATTTAAAACTGTGGTACTAAAAATTGATTTGATATTTGCCCAACTTAATTGGGTTATAAATGGGTTTTTAGTAACAAAAAAGTCGTCATCCCATTTTGTAATAAACTCAAAATTAAAACATTGGGCATAAACAATAAATGTAACAGCTAATAAAAAGAGAAGCGCAATAAGAGGATTAAATTCCTTCTTATTTGCGCTTTCTGTATTTTTTTGATTAGTTGAATTCTGATTCTTAGTATTCAAATGTTTCGCCATGAGCTTTGATACTTAGTTTTTTACCAGTGTTTGCCTCTGTATAACCAACGATTTTTGCATCAATTCCAAAACTTTTACCAATAGCAATTAAATCGTTTGCATATTTTTCATCGGTATAAATTTCTAAACGATGTCCCATGTTAAATACTTTGTACATTTCTTTCCAAGAAGTTTGACTTTCTTCATGAATTAATTTGAACAAAGGAGGAACATCAAAAAGATTATCTTTTACAATATGGATATTATCAGTGAAGTGTAAAATTTTGGTTTGTGCACCACCAGAACAGTGAACCATACCGCCAATTGCTTCTCTATAATTTTTCAAAATAGCTTGAACTACAGGAGCATACGTACGTGTTGGCGAAAGTACTAATTGACCAACATTTACATCAACACCTTCATAAGAATCAGTAACTAAATATTTGCCACTATAAATTAAATCATTTGGGATAGAAGCATCAAAAGTTTCAGGATACTTTTGGGCATACGTTTTATTAAACACATCGTGACGTGCAGACGTTAAACCATTACTTCCCATACCGCCATTGTAAGCAGATTCGTAAGTAGCTTGTCCGTACGATGCAAAGCCTACAATCACCTGACCTGGTTTAATGTTTTCATTGGTAATAACTTCGCTGCGTTTCATTCTGCAAGTAACAGTACTATCAACAATCACAGTACGAACCAAGTCTCCAAGGTCGGCAGTTTCGCCCCCAGTACTGTGAATATCAACGCCGTTATCTCTTAACATTTGTAGTACTTCTTCAGTACCGTTAATGATAGAAGAAATTACTTCTCCAGGAATATTATTTTTATTTCTACCAATGGTAGATGAAAGTAAAATATTATTAGTTGCACCAACGCAAAGTAAATCATCGGTATTCATCACTACAGCATCCTGAGCAATACCTTTCCAAACCGAAATATCGCCAGTTTCTTTCCAGTAAATATATGCTAATGAGGATTTTGTACCAGCACCATCAGCATGCATAATATTGCAATATTCAGGATTTCCACCTAAAATATCTGGAATAACTTTGCAAAAAGCATTTGGGAAAATACCTTTATTAATTTTTTTAATGGCATTGTGTACATCTTCTTTAGAGGCAGAAACACCTCTTTGCATATATCTTTCGTTCATAATTGAGCGATTAGCGTTAATTTAAACCGCAATTTAAGTTTTTTTTGCCAAAAACTGTTTTGATTTAAAAATAAATGGTTGAATTTATTTACATACTTGATTGTATAAATCTAACACAGATTGTAGTCCCAGTTCTCCTGCTTTTTGAAAATCTAAACATGCACCAGTTTTGTCTCGATTGTTAAATTTTAGATAACCTCTCATCTTATAATATTCTGCTTTGTTGGGAGATATAATTATAGCATTACTAAAATCATCAATTGCACCTTTATAATCATTTAATTGACCTTTTATATTTCCCCTC
The DNA here is from genome assembly GCA_041191405.1 of Bacteroidota bacterium. Taxonomy (GTDB): domain Bacteria; phylum Bacteroidota; class Bacteroidia; order Cytophagales; family UBA9547; genus JBEEOW01. The sequence goes on along the minus strand of JBEEOW010000030.1, from coordinate 12,598 downwards.
ATATAATACATTTCATCATTTTTTGAGTCAATTTTAATAGCTTTATTTAATTCTAATAATCCACCTTCTAAGTCATTTAGTTCAATTTTTAATTCTGCAATAAAAAAGTAGTAAATTGCATTGTTCGATTCTATTTCGATTGCCTTATAGTAATCGTTTATTGCACCTTTTTTATCATTCAAATATATTTTTACTAAACCTCTTTTTGCAAATATTTCAGTTTCGTTAGGATTGAGTTGTATTACTTTATTGAAATCAGCTAAAGCGCCTTCATAATCTTTAGTTAAAGCTTTTATGTTTCCTCTATTATTATATGCATCAATAAAATTAGGATTTAATTCTATTGCTTTATTAAAATCATCAATAGCTCCCTTATAATCTTTATATTGAGCTTTTATACCCGCTCTATTATTATATGCATCAGCAAAATTTGGATTTAAACTTATCGCATAATTATAATCAATCATAGCATTTTCAAAATCATTTAATTCAAATTTTGCACGCCCACGATTATTGTATGCATTTACATATTTTGGGTTTATTTCAATAGCTTTTGAATAATCAATAATAGCACCTTTAAAATCTTTTAAGTTTTTTTTAGCAACTCCACTATTGTAAAATTCAATGTCGCTTTGTGCATAAATAAGAGGTAAAAAGCTAAATTGAATTAACATTATAATCAATAGTTGTTTTAGTTTCAATTTGAGTGATTTTTAAATTATATATATTCCTGAAAAATTGCAATTTATATATTTTTGCCAAAAACTGTTTTGATTTAAAGAGAAATGGTTGATTTTATTTTTAAAATGATTCAGAAAAATAAATATCTAAATAGAGATTAACTGAATATTTATTTTGTCATATATTCGTAAAAAAAATACTATGGCACAATCGCAAACAGCTTTATTATTTGAATTAGCAAAAGAATTAGCAAAGCAAGAAAATTCTAAAGAGTTAGTAATTAAGTCTTTGCATGAAGCTGGAATTGTTAATATAAATGGTAAAATCTCAAAGAAATTTCCCAATTTAGATAGGTTTGCTACTTCTGTAAAATAAATATGGATTGTATTAAAGGCTTTTTTTTACAAAAAAAAATAATAACGGCAAATTACATTTGAAGAGAAAAAGTCTATCAATAAATCACTTTTAGATTTAGAAAATATAGTTGTAAACCAAAGTATTAATTCGCCAAATAATTCAGATTCAAACTTTGGTGGTGGTGATTTTGGTGGTGGAGGAGCAAGTGGAAGTTATTGATTTTTTCACTATGAGTTATAAAACAAAAAAACCTGCTCATCGCAGGTTTTTTTATACTTATTTTTAATACTTAATACCTTGTACTTAATACTCTGTACTATTTACGCCTTACGAGTAATATTTGCACCAAGTGCATTTAAGCGTTTGTCAATATATTGGTAACCTCTATCAATTTGGTCAACGTTGTGAATGGTGCTTTTTCCTTGTGCAGAAAGTGCAGCAATTAATAAAGCTTGACCAGCTCTAATATCAGGAGAAGTCATTGTGATACCTTTTAACGCTACTTTTTTGTCTAATCCAATTACAGTTGCACGGTGTGGATCACAAAGAATAATTTGAGCACCCATGTCAATTAGCTTATCAACAAAGAATAATCTACTTTCAAACATTTTTTGGTGAACTAAAACTGTTCCTTTTGCTTGAGAAGCAACAACCAAAATAATACTCAATAAGTCAGGAGTAAACAATGGCCATGGTCCGTCAGCAATAGTTAAAATAGAACCATCAATAAATGTTTCAATTTCATAATGGTCTTGTGCTGGAATGTGAATATCATCACCAATAAATTCCATTTTGATACCCAACTTTTGGAAAACAGTAGGAATTTGACCTAACATATCAATACGAGCATTTTTGATAGTTAATTCAGAACCAGTCATTGCAGCTAAACCAATGTATGAGCCTATTTCAATCATATCTGGTAGCATTGTATGCTCAGTTCCACCCAATGATTTAACTCCTTCGATTGTAAGTAAGTTTGAACCAGCACCTTTGATATTTGCGCCCATTCTGTTTAACATACCCGAAAGTTGTTGTATATAAGGCTCACAAGCAGCATTGTAAATAGTAGTTGTACCTTCAGCAAGTACAGCAGCCATAATTACGTTTGCAGTTCCTGTTACCGAAGGTTCATCTAACAACATATAACAACCTTTCATTTTGGTTGCATCTATGTGGTAAAATTTATCGTCGGCATCGTAATTAAATTTAGCACCTAATTTTTCGAAACCTAAAAAGTGAGTATCTAGTCTTCTTCTACCAATTTTGTCTCCACCTGGTTTTGGTAATTTTGCTTTACCAAATCTAGCCAAAAGTGGACCTAAAATCATTACTGAACCACGTAAAGCAGCACCTTTTTTCTTAAAATCTTCAGTTTCTAAGTAATCAATATTAACATTGTCGGCTTGGAAAGTGTAAGTTGAATCTGATATTTTTTCAACAGTTACCCCAATTGATTCAACTAATTCTATTAATTTAATTACATCAACAATCTGTGGGATATTGTGGATTGTTACTTTTTCAGGAGTAAGCAATACTGCACATAATATCTGAAGAGCTTCATTTTTAGCGCCTTGAGGAGTAATTTCTCCTTTTAATTTAGCGCCTCCTTGTATTTCGAAAGATGCCATAGTGGGTTGTGAGGTAAATTATTTTCTTCTTCTGTCAAAATTATTGTTTGAACTTCTTGCGTCGTTTCTAGTATCCGTTCTTCCATTTCTAGGAGCTCCACCACTTGTTCTTGGTGATAAACCGTTAGCTCTATTCGGAGCTGAACTTGTTCTTGGGTTTCTGTTTTGGGTAGAACCACCTCTTTGTGGAGTAGAATTAGCGGCAACTTTTCTATTAAATCTGTTGTCGTGTTTTGAATCAACTTCTTCTACAATAGCTTGTTTGCGTTTATCACGAACATCATATAACAAGTTTTCTTCTTCAACTTTTGCTGGGTCAAGGGTTAATCGTCCCTTCGACATAATATTTAATTGCTCCAAAATTACTTTGTTTTCCATTGCTTGGTTGTTCCAAACAGCGTAAAACGATTTCATTAATTTGCAGATATATATTGTTGCTTGTTCTTTAGCTTCGTCGTCTTCAATTTCTACAGCTTTTTTAATTAATAAAGCAATATTGTGACCGTAGTGTTTGAATCTGATATCGTGGTGGTTAGGTTGCATTCTCTGCGGACGCTTACCAATTGAATCAGGGTCGGGCATTGGATAAGGAGCATCAATATCTAATTTAAAATTAGACATGATATACAAATCATCCCAAAATTTATTGTCAGGATCGTGCATGTTTGGGTTTGATGAATGTAATTGTTTCATCAAATGAACCAAGCTGTATGCTTTTTTGGTACGCTCGTCCTTGTCTTCAATAGTTAAAATGTGGTCAACGATTTTGCGGATGTTGCTTCCGTATTCTCTTAATGTATAAGACATATTTTACGCTAAAAACTATTTGCTGTAAATTTTGGGTAAGACTCAATTTTCTACTAAAAAAGCAAAGTCTTTTTTCAATATTTGATTTGTGATTTTTGTATAATACTTCAAAAAAGAATTACGCCACTAATTTATAAAATATATTTTGTTTTTTAGTGTTTTTATCTGGAAATGTGGTTAAAGTTGGATCTAAAATGTTTTTTGTAATATGTAAATGTAAGAAGTGAAATGTGTTTTTGAGATTAGATGTTAAATGTAAAATGAACTTATAATTTTCACCACTCACAATTCACATTTCACTTCTCACTTTTCACTTAATACTTACCCAATAATTAGATTTATATGTAACTGAATCATTAACATTTATTTTTTCACCAATAAATGGGGCAAAATAAGTTTGTTTAAGTTTTTCAGCTTCAGTGGTATAGCGAATAATTGGCTCGTCCCAAGGGTGATTTCCTAAAGAAAATTTAGACCAATGTACCGGAATTACTTTGCTTGCTTTTAGGTTAAATCCAGCCTGAACTACTTCCTCAGGCATCATGTGAATATATTTCCATGATTTATCATATTGTCCACATTCAAGAACAGCTAAATCAAATGGACCATATTTTTCGCCAATTTCTTTAAAATGAGTATCATAACCCGAATCTCCACCAATATACAAATTATGATTTTTTGTTTTTATGGCAAATGAAACCCAAAGCGACATATTTCTTTTTAATCCTCTCCCAGAGAAATGGCGTGCAGGAGTGGCAGTAATTGAAAAATCATTTTCAAGTTGAATATTATCATGCCAATCTAATTCATGAACCATGCTTGAATCATATCCCCAATATCGAAAATGTTCGCCCACACCTAAACCACAAATTACATGTTTAACTTTTGATTTTAGTTTCAAAATAGTTTCATAGTCGAGATGATCCCAATGGTCATGTGAGATAAACAAATATTCAATATTGGGAAAGTCTTCAACATGATACATATCAGCACCTTTGTAACTTTTGGTTGTAAACTTAACTGGCGAAGCATTACCACTAAAAACAGGGTCAACAAGCATGGTTTTGCCATCCACTTGCATAAAATATGATGAATGTCCGAACCAAACAAAAACATCTTCATTAGCATTTAAATGTAACAAATCTGTACGTTTGCTTGGAAGAGAATCTGAGGGAGTATTTCGTATTTTTTTAACAAATAAAAATTCCTTAAGTACTTGATAATAAGATACACCTTCGGTTAAATCAGGAGTGTTATGTGTGTTTTGGAAACTACCATCTCTAAATTGTGGAGATTTTTGTAAACGAGCCAAAGTTTCTTTACTTGGTAATTTTCCCATTTTGGGATGTGCTAAAAAACAGCCAGTTAAAATTACCAAAGCTAAAATTATAATACCAATCGAGATTCCTATCATTTTAAGTTTTTTTGCCATTTAGATGTGCGAATTTGAATTACAAAACTAATTGTAAATGATGTTATTAAAAAAATGTTGACCATATAATAAAAGCGTTTTACCGATTATTGAGTTTTCAGTTGTTGGTTGTTGGTTTTCAGTTATTATTGTGTTTTTTTTTGATTAAACCACATAGGAACATAGAAAATTCGTTTACAAGTAATAATTAAGAGGATATTTAAGGATTTAATTAAAGTAAATTTAAGAAGATTCTTTCAGAATCTATTAAGTTGGCCATTTTCAATAATTTTTATTTGAAATAATAGATTCAGAATAAATCATCTTATGTGCCCTTAATATATCTTATTAACTAATTAACAAAATCTAACCTAATATTCTTTGAAACTATGTTCCTATGTTGTAAAAAAAATATCTAGATTTTATAACTTATTCAAAACTGAAAACTCTCAACTCTTAACTCTCAACTAAAAAAGATTCATTATATTTGTAAATCTTGATTCAACAATAATAAAATTTATGCAATTAATAGACGGTAAACAAATTTCGGAGCAGCTATTAGCTGAAATAGCACAAGAAGTACAAGATATTATTTCAAAAGGAGGGAAGCAACCTCACCTTGCAGCCATTATTGTTGGGCAAGATGGAGCAAGTTTGACTTATGTAAATAACAAAGTTAAATCTTGCGAAAAAGTAGGTTTTAAATCAACGCATATTGCTTTACCCGAAAATACTACCGAAGAAGAATTACTTTTAGAGATTAAAAAAATTAATGAAAATCCTGACATTGATGGATTAATAGTGCAGTTACCACTACCAAAACATTTATCAGCTGATAAAGTAATTCAAACCATTGCTCCAGAGAAAGATGTGGATGGTTTTCACCCAATTAACGTAGGAAGAATGGCTTTGTCGATGCCAACATATATTTCAGCTACTCCAAATGGAGTACTTGAATTATTAAAAAGATACAATATTGAAACAGCAGGTAAACACTGTGTTGTAATTGGTAGAAGTAATATTGTAGGTTCTCCTATGAGTATTTTGATGTATCAAAATTCATATCCTGGAAACTGTACAGTTACTGTAACTCACAGTAGAACACAAAATTTAGCTGAAATAACCAAAACTGCTGACATTTTAATTGTTGCATTAGGCAAGCCAGAGTTTGTAAAAGCAGACATGGTAAAAGAAGGTGCAGTTGTTATTGATGTTGGAATTCACAGGGTTGAAGATGCAACAAAAAAATCTGGATTCAGATTATTAGGTGATGTTAAATTTGATGAAGTAGCTCCAAAAGCTTCATTTATTACGCCTGTACCTGGTGGTGTTGGTTTAATGACAATCGCTTCATTATTAACCAATACTTTAAAAGCAGCAAAGAAAGAAGTGTATAACTAGTTTAGGGTTCAGAGTTTAGAGTTAAGAGTTTTTTAATCTTTAATACTCTAAACTTCTAATAATTAATTAGCTAACCCTTAACTCTTAACTCTCAACTAAAAAAATGTCAATAAATACCGAACAATTTCCCGTAATGGAATCGTTTTACACCATACAAGGTGAAGGCGCATACACTGGTCAGGCAGCATATTTTGTACGAATAGCTGGTTGCGATGTTGGTTGTGTTTGGTGTGATGTTAAAGAGTCGTGGGATGCCGATAAACATCCTAAATTTTCGATTCAACAAATAGTTGATGAATGTTCAGCTAATGCAGGAAAAATAGTAGTAATCACTGGTGGCGAACCACTAATGTACAATTTAGAGCCATTAACAACAGCTTTGAAAAATGCAGGATTACGAACACATATTGAAACATCAGGAGCGTATCCAATCTCAGGAAATTGGGATTGGGTATGTTTTTCTCCAAAAAAATTTTTAGCTCCAGTTGAAGGTTTTGGTTTACATGCAAATGAATTAAAAGTGATTGTTTATAACAAATCTGATTTTGAATTTGCTGAAAAACAGGCACAAACAGTTGGAGAAAATTGCAAATTATTTTTACAACCCGAATGGAGCAAAGCCTCAGTAATTTTACCTGAAATAATTGCGTACGTAAAAGCAAACCCTAAGTGGCAAATTTCGTTACAGACGCATAAGTTCATGAATATACCATAACCTTAATCTTTTAAGAATGAGAAAAGCTTTATTATTCCTTTCAATTTTATTGGCTAGTTTTCAATTATTTGCCCAAGAAGACCCTCATTTTAGTTCACAAGATAGCAAAGCGGTCGATTTATATTTACAATCAGAGGAATTGATGCACAGAAAACAATTCCCAGAAGCAATTCAACTTTTACAAAAGGCTGTAGCCCGAGATCCACAATTTACAGAAGCATATAGCAGAATTGGTTATTGTTATATTTATATGCACGCTGATTCAAGTGCAAAAAAATATTTTGAAAAAGTTATTGAATTGAACCCAAACTCAACCACATATGCTGGTGTGTATGAAAAACTAGGCGATATTTACATGGACGACATGGAATATGCCGAAGCTAAAAAGTTTTTTCAAGGATTTTTAGATTTTGGTCCTAGAGCTGAGGCTATCAGAAAAACACAGAAAAAAATAGCTACTTGCGATTTTGCCATTGAAGCAATGAAGCATCCATTAGATTTTAAACCAAAACTAATGCCTTTGCCTTTGAATAATTTTTCAATGCAATATTTTCCTTCTATCACTGCTGATAAAAAAACATTGTATTATACTGTTAAAGATAATGGTGACGAAAATTTGTATGTAAGTAATTTTAATAACGACGCTTGGGAATTACCTGTACCAATTTCTGATAAAATAAATACCCTTGAAAATGAGGGTACTGCATCAATTTCAGCAGATGGGAAAGTGTTAGTGTTTACTTCGTGTAATAAAAAAGATGGTTTTGGAAGTTGTGATTTGTATGTTTCTAACAAAGTTGGCGACGAATGGAGCAAACCAACCAATATGGGAAATGTGGTAAACTCTCCAGCTTGGGAATCGCAACCAACTTTAACTGGTGATGGTAAAACATTGTATTTTGCTTCAGGTAGAAAAGGTTCAAGAGGGCAATATGATTTATGGACAAGTAGCATGGACGATGAAGGTAAATGGTCTGAACCAGTAAATCTTGGTCCTAAAATTAATACTAACGAAATGGAAGTTTCTCCATCTATTGACCCATCGGGAAATGTACTTTATTTTGCTTCAAACGGACACATTGGTATGGGCGGAGTAGATTTGTTTGTAACCATTAAAAATGATACAGGTTGGACAGTTCCAAAAAATGTTGGTTATCCATTAAATACAAGTGATAACGAAGAAGCTTTAATCATTACAGCTGATCAAACAAAAGGTTATTTTTCAGGTGGTAAGTACGATGCAAAAGGAAACTACTTAAATGTGCTTTTTGAATTTGATTTACCAAAAGAATTAAAAACAGTTTTTGTGAGCAAATTTGCTAAAGGTATTGTTTATGATAATGTTACAAAAGCAAAAATTCAAGCTCATGTTGAATTGTTTGATTTAAAAACAGGAAAACGTGTAGTTTCAACCAATTCAGATGCAATCAATGGTGATTATACAGCAACACTTACACAAGGAAGTGAGTATGCTTTGTATGCCTCTAAAAAAGGATATTTATTTAAAAGTATGTTCTTTGATTATAAAACACCAGAAAGTTTTAATACACAGTCACTTGACATCTATTTAGATCCAATAAAAGCAGGTGCAACCATTACTTTGGCAAATATTTTCTTTGAAAGAGCTAAGTTTAATTTGGAAGATAAATCAAAAACTGAATTATCAAAAATGTTAGTTCTTTTGAAAGAAAATCCAACGATGAAAGTTGAAATTTCGGGACATACAGACGATATTGGTAAAGATTTAGACAACAATACATTATCAACAAATAGAGCAAAAGCCGTTTATGATTATTTAATTGCGAATGGAATAACAGCAACACAGTTGGTTTACAAAGGTTACGGAAAACTAAAACCAAAAGTACCTAATACCAACGATGTTAACAGAGCTAAAAACAGAAGAATTGAGTTTAAGGTATTATAAATTATTGTTTAACGAATTTGAAAAGCTAGGTTTTTAGGAATCTAGCTTTTTTTATTTTTTGATGTATTTTTGACCTACAATCTATTAAAAACTAAGCGATATGAAAAGGATAATTTTTGTAAGTTTTTTAATTTTTAAATTAATACATAGTAGTTTTTCAATTGATTTATTACCATTTTCTTATGGAGAGAAATGGGGATATTTTTCTATTAAATCTAAAAAGATTATAGTTAATCCTATCTATGGTTATGCTTTTCCTTTTGAAGGCAATTTTGCATTGGTAAAAATTGATGGATTATTTAATATTCAAGATACGTTAGGAAATTTACTATTAAATAATAATGCTAAAACTATTTATACAGAGGATAATAAGAAGTTTACGATTATTTTAAATGAACAATATATGTTGTTTGATGCTGAAAATCGTAAAGTTTTGATAGATTTTAATAAATATGAAAAACTTGGACATTATAATGAAGGATTGATTTCTTTTAGTAAAAATGGTAAATGGGGGTATTTGTCTGTAAATAAAGATATTAAAGAGGTTGTGCCTGCAATTTATAAAAATGCATATAGATTTAAATATGGTAAGGCTTGTGTTTCTCTAAATTCTAAATATGGATTAATATCTACAAATGGCAATGTTTTATTAGATTTTAAATATAAAGGGTTAATTTTTTTTGATGCGTATAATTTAGTAAAATATGAAGCTAAATTAATAGTAGATAAAAAAATAGGAATATTTTATGATAGCAAATCTGGACTTATTGATACTAATTTAAATTTAATTGTAGATACTATTTATTCTCATATTGCAGAGTCTAATCAAAATCATATTGTAGCACAAGTGAATCATTTAGGAGAAGAAGCATTATGTGGTTTAGTTGAGAAAAAAACAGGTAGGGTTATTATTCCATTTAAATATAAAACTATTTTTTTATTAAAGAATTCGAGTTATGTAGCTGTAAATCTTGGAGAAAAATGGGGTTTAGTTAATATAAAAAAAACAATAAAAGAAAAATCAGATTCATTGATTTATGATTATGTGTCTCAATTTTGGGATAATGGAGTTGGAGAAGTTCATATTAATAATAAAAAATATTTAGTAAATACGAAAGGTGAAAAAGTTGTCAATATTGGTTTTGAGGATATAAAAACATTAGAATATGGTAATCAGATATTTTTTGAATGCCTTGAACAGGGTAATTTTGATGAATGTATTGACAAATCAATTGGGAGCAAAGTTAGTTATTACACAATTAATGGAGAGAAAATTTGGTAGTAGAATTATTAATATGTGAAGTTAAACAATCAGTAAATCAGATTTTAAAATAAACAATGAAATATTTAAATTTTCTGTTCTTAAGTACATTTTCAATAATTTTATCTAGCTGTTCCTACACTTATTTTTATTCAGCTAATAAATCAAGTTACAGTAATACTTTAATTAAAGATTTTAAAAATATTACTTTAACATTTAAAGAAAGTAATAACAATGTGGTTTTAAATGTTTGGATACCGAATATTAAAAGTAATTCTAGGATAAATTATATTAATGTTAAAGTAAACGGTAGAAATCCTGATAGTTATAAAATTTATAGAGATTCATATATTGATACCAATTTAATTGAGTTGTATAATGAACTGTATTCTGTAAGTATGAATAAAAGAGATATTAGCCTTCAATATGATTACCAATCTCAAACTTTATCTAAGAAAATAAATGTAGGTATTGAATATCAGTTTGTTATTAATGGAAAGGTTGTGACAAAGGATACAAGTTTTATTTTTAAAAGATATAAATACAAATTTCTTGGATTGAATTAATCAAACTCTATTAATTCGTTTACCACAAAAAAAGCTAGACATTTACATCTAGCTTTTGAATTATTTTACTACCGCAGGTTTTTTATCCTCTTTTGGTCCACGAAGGTGAATTACCAAACCGTTTAAAAAGTTTCTTAATATTTGGTCACCACAAGGTTTAAAATTAGGGTGATCTTTATCTCTAAATAATGCACCAATTTCAGCTTTTGAAACTGTAAAGTTTACAAGCTTCAAAATTTCAACTATTTGATCATCTCTTAGTTGTAAAGCAACTCTGAGTTTTTTTAGTATATCATTATTTGACATTTGTCTATTCTTTTTATTTTCACAAAGTTACATACTATCATTTTAAAAAAATAATAATTATTCGGATTACTTTTTTTGAATGAAAGCTATAAATACAAAAAATTAACTACTTGGTATTATGATAGGTATCTTAAATATATTACTTGTTGTGTTTTGTATGTTAATTGTTGGTTATTTAATGGTCGAAAATGATTTTCTCTAAGTTTGTAACTGTTGCCAAAGAGTTGTTTGCTACAATAAATGAAATTGTATAATCATTTAATTCAAAATGATATTCTTTTTCAATTGAATGAAAAGCTGGTCTGGGGTCTTGTGAAATAACTTCAGAAATCAAGTTTATAACTTCGCTAGGTATTTTTTTTGTGTTGATTTTAAATGTTACTTCCAATTTGTTATTAGGTTTTTCAAAAGGAGTTCTAGCATTTGTAATAGCATCAGCGTAAGGTAGATAAGGTTTAATATCTAAAATTGGAGTGTTTTCAATAATGTCATGATTTGAAATATATAGTTTTGCTTTTCCTGTAATTGAGTATTCAATTTTTTCGATTTTTACAACACTCATACCAATAGGATTGGGTCTGAAATTTGAACGTGTTGCCCAAATGCCCATTTTTTTCTTACCACCCAACCTCGGAGGTCTTACTGTTGGTTTCCAACCTTGATTTAGCGTTTCGTGAAAAACAAAGATTATCCAAATATGTGAGAAAAGTAGTAATTCTGAAATCATCTCTGGTTTGGCATATTCATCATCTAACTCAATATACCCCGTTGCAGTTGGTGTAATTCCAGGTTGACGTGGAGTGCCAAATTTGCCCTTAAAACATGATTTTACAACACCTATTTGCTTAAAATTGTAATTCATTGGATAATAATTAGCAATAAATTTTCAAAACTAAATGCATTTTTATAGCTTTAGACTTTAAGGAGTAAAATTATATTAAATTATTCAGAAAATGTTATCTAAAAAAGCGAAATACGCAATAAAAGCTCTTGTTTTCTTAGGGAAAAATAAAGAAGAAGGAAGAGTATTGATTTCTGATATTGCTGAAAAAGAGCGTATTCCTAAAAAATTTTTAGAGCAAATACTTTTAGAACTTAGAAAACACGCTATTTTACAAAGTAGGAGAGGTAAAGAAGGTGGCTATTTATTAGCCAAATCGCCAACTGAAATTAATATGGGGCAAGTGATTCGTATAGTTGATGGACCTTTAGCAATGATACCTTGTGTGAGTCATTTGTTTTATGAAAAATGTGAGGAATGTGTTGATGAAGAAACTTGTACAATTAGAAATGTGTTAAAAAAAGTTCGTGATACTACTGCTGGTATTTTAGATAATACTACTTTGCAAGATTTGATTTCTGGTGAAAATTATGCTAATAAAGAGTAGTTTTTACTATTAAGTTTTTAGTTATAGTGACTAGTCCTGAAAAAAGTTGACACGGTCTTTATTTACAAATTTATATATAAACCTCGGAAGATTTTTCTTTCGAGGTTTTTTTCTTCCACTTTTTGAGTCTTACACTATTCTGTATATGCATTT
>JBEEOW010000029.1:0-46016 GCA_041191405.1 Bacteroidota bacterium | reverse complement strand
CATTCTCAAAGCTACAAAACAACTCTGGGACACCCAAAATCACTCAAATAAAAATTGCAATTGCTTAATTATAAACATTTTAACAGATTATTTAGAATGATTACTAATAATTTGCGGAAGTCAGGAGTATTTATTATTTCCCCTCCAAGTGTTTTTTAATAATCATATATTTTGAGTGACCAATGGTTGCAATTACTTCAGCTTCGGGTAGTTGCATCATTTTTGTTACGGTTTTATATTCCTTTTGAATGAGGGTTTTGGTTTTTTCACCAATACCTTTTATTTCATCTAAAATGGATGATTTTTTCTCTACTTGTTTGCTTCGTTGGTCACGGTGAAAGGTTATTCCAAATCTGTGGGCTTCGTCTCGCATGTGTTGCAATACTTTTAATGCTTCTGATTTTTTGCTAAACATTATCGGAAACTCATCACCAACTACATAAATCTCTTCTAACCTTTTGGCAATGGAAATCAATGCAACTTTGTCATACACCCCAACATCTTTTAAGGCATCGGCTGCTCGGTTTAGCTGACCTTTTCCTCCATCTATAACTATCAATTGTGGAAGAGGTTTTTCTTCTTCAACTAGTCGTTTGTAGCGTCTTGAAACCACTTCATACATGGTGTCAAAATCGTTGGGACCAACAACCGTTTTTACATTGTAATGTCTGTAATCTTTTTTGCTTGGTTTTGCATTTTTAAAACAAACCATTGCCGAAACAGGGTTTGTTCCTTGAATATTTGAGTTATCAAAACATTCAATATGAACGGGTAAATCTTTGAGAGATAATGTATTTTTCAGTTCTACCAAAGAAGTAATTTCTTTTTTATTTTCTTCAAAAGAGATAGTTCGTGCTTTGATGTATTCAAATATATTTTTGATTGAAAGGTCAATTAATTTCTTTTTGTCGCCAATTTTAGGAACAATTGTCTGACCTTTTTCAGAAATACTAACAGGAATATTGGTTATGATTAAATCAATGTCAAAATTTAATCCATGTTGTTGAATAATCGCTGATTGAAGTATTTCTTCATCCGATTCATCTAATACTTTTGTGGTTGAATAAACTTGTGTTTCAACCATTTTACCACCGTTGATACGCATGTAACTCACATACGATTTTTTCTCTTGACTATAAACTACAAATACCGAAAGGTTATCAATTGTTGAATTTACAATTAATGAACGGTTTTGGTAATTTTCGAGAATATCAATTTTTTGTTTGATTCTATGTGCTTTTTCAAATTCTAAATTTGCCGAAGCTTCATTTAATATTTGGTAAAAATAATCAGTAGCAAGTTTGGTATTTCCAGCTAAAATATTTTTTATTAAGCTGATTTCCTGCACATAATCATCATGCGATTGTAAACCTTCGCATGGACCTTTACAGTTTCCTATATGATATTCAAGGCAAATTTTGAATTTTTCTAGGGCAATATTGGCATCACTCAAGTTTAGTGTACAAGTACGGATTGTAAATAAACTTTGAAAAAGCTCAAAAAAAGTTTTAATCGTTTTCCCCGAAGTGTATGGTCCGTAAAATGTACCTAATCGTTTTTCAAATTTACGTGTAGAGATTACTCTAGGAAATGCTTCGTTAGTAACACAAATATAAGGATATGTTTTATCGTCTTTTAATAAAATATTGTATTTGGGTTGATTCTCTTTTATTAAGTTGTTTTCTAATAAAAGGGCATCTAATTCTGTATTTACAACCACAAATTGAATATCAGCAATTTGTTTAACAAGTTGAGCCGTTTTATACGAATGAGTGTATTTTTCTAAAAAATAATCAGCAACACGTTTGTGTAAGTTTTTGGCTTTACCAATATAAATAATCTCATTTTCAGCATTGAAATACTTATACACCCCAGGTGAATGGGGCATTTTTTTTATCAAATCTTTGAGATATTCATTATTGGTTTTCATTGTATTTTAGTTGAATACTTTGTTGATTTGCTATATTATATGACCTATAAGGTTTTCGAAACCTTATAGGTCTGTAACTTTTAACAACGGTGTATAGAATAAAAATTATTTTTGTAGGAATGTAGCAACTTAAGAATTCAGACGAATTACATTACTCCAAATCAACATTACCACCACCACGATTTACATAAATACTATCTGGTTTTTGTTTGTATTTTTTACAATCAATTTCAACAGATAGTGGTTTTGTTGGTTTAGTAAATGGTGCTTTTTTGAGTTTAATAGTTGGGTCGTTGTAAGCTTTTTCCATAAATAAGCCTACAATCGGAAGTGCAAGTTTTGAACCTTGTCCGTAAGTGTAGCTTGTAAAGTGAATACACCTATCATCACCACCAACCCAAGCACCTGCTACCAAGTTTTGGGTTACACCTACAAACCAACCATCAGAATAATTTGAGGTTGTTCCTGTTTTTCCACCAACTTCATTTCCACCATCAAAAATTCTATAACGTCTTAAACCTAAAGCAGAACCATTTTTCTCTTCTGTACCACCTTTTAACATGTGCAACATCAAATAAGCCGTTTCTTCATTGATAGCCTCTGTTGTTTTCGGAGCAAAATCTTGCAAAATATTTCCATTTTTATCTTCAATTCTTAAAATAAAGAATGGTTCAGTATTTACTCCATGATTTGCAAATGTACCATAAGACGAAATTAACTCATAAATAGACACATCACTCGAACCTAAACATAAAGAAGGTACAGCTTCAAGCGGACTTTTAATTCCAACTCTTTGTGCATATTCAGCTACAGTTTTTGGAGTCATAATTTTCATTACGTTTGCCGTAATTGAGTTTACCGAACGAGCCAATGCTTGGCGTAATGTCATTGTTTGACCAGTAAATTCGCCTTCACTATTTTGTGGAGTCCATGTTTTAGATTCGTCACCATTTTCAAATTGAAATGTAACAGGCACATCCTGCATTTCCATACAAGGCGAATAACCATTATCAATTGCAGCTAAATAAACGAATGGTTTAAATGTAGATCCTGGCTGACGTTTTCCTTGTTTTACATGGTCGTATTTGAAAAACTTATGGTCAATACCACCAACCCAAGCTTTAATATGTCCATTATGTGGATCCATTGCCATAAAACCAGCTTGTAAAAACCATTTGTAATAACGCAAAGAGTCAAGCGAACTCATTAAAGTATCTTTTGGTCCTTTCCAAGTGAAAATTTGCATTTTACGTTTAACACTTGCCGCTTGGTAAATTTTGGTTGAATCTCCATCATATACTTCTTTTAAAATACGGTAAGTATCTGTTTTTTTGAATGATGTATTGATGAAATTAGGAATCTCTTTTTGTTGTTCATCTGCCCAAGGGTTGCGGCCACGCCATTGTTGGTAAAAGAAACCTTGCATTTTGCTTACATGCTCTTTTACAGCATCTTCCGCATATTGTTGCATTCTAGAATCGATGGTTGTGTAAATTTTTAAACCATCAGCATATAAATCTAAACCACGTTCTTTACACCAAGCCAACAAATATTTACTAACTTCTGATCTAAAATAAGGAGCTCTACCGCTGTTATGGTTTTCAACTTTATAATTTAAAGCAATAGGTGTTTTCTTTAATGAATCTAAGGTTTCTTCAGTAATGAAATCGTATTTTTCCATTTGTTCCAAAACCGTATTTCTTCTATTTAAAGCTCTTTCAGGATTTAAAACAGGGCTATACATTGTTGGTGCTTTTAACACACCAACCAACATTGCTGCTTGTGGAATGGTAAGTTTATCAGAGCTTGTTCCAAAAAAAGTGGATGCCGCTGTTTTTACACCATAGGCATTTGAACCAAAATCTACAGTGTTCAAATACATAGTAATGATTTCTTGTTTGGTGTACGAACGCTCAATTTTAATAGCTGTAATCCACTCTTTTGTTTTAATAATCAATGTTCTAACTTTAGGTATTTTAGATAAATATCCTTCATATAAAGATCCACGAGTTTCAAATAAGTTTTTAGCTAATTGTTGTGAAATTGTACTTGAACCTCTTGGTTTGAATAAAAGTATTGAAGCAAAAATGTTAAATGTTCCCTTCATGTCAATTCCTGAATGAGATTCAAAACGAACATCTTCCGTTGCAATTAAGGCATTAAGCATATTTTTAGAAATAGCTTCATATTCCACCGGACTTCTGTTTTCCCTGAAATATTTTCCAAGTTCAACTCCATCAGCACTTAAAAGTTCAGAAGCAAGTTCACTTTTTGGATTTTCAAGAACCACCAAACTTGGCATTTCGCCAAATAGATTCAAGAAATTTACCGAAACTAATAATACATAAATGATTAGTCCAAGCCAAAATGCTCCAATACCAATCCATATTCTTTTGATTATTTTTTTGTAATCCATATTTGTATTTAGCTTAAAGCTATTTTTTATTTTGAATTAAAGTTTGAATAAAACAATTCATATTGTTTTACTATTTCATTATGAAATGAATTTGGGAGCGAATTCCAGTCTTTTAAATCAATTAAGATTGGAATATTACTTTCTGTAATTTTTTGTTTCAATAAAATATATTCATCGTATGGATAAGGTTTAAGATTTTGTGTTCTTAATACCAAATCTAAGTCACTTGTATCGTGTGCAGTATTATTTACTCTACTGCCATAAGCCCAAATTTCTACTGGGGTAGAAATGTCATTAAATATATTGACTAAACTATCTTTATCTTTTGTTCTAATTAGCATAATTTAGTTGGTTTTTAGTTTTATAACATTTGCGATATATGATGCATCTTGTATAAATTGTTTTAAGATTTTTATCGTATTTTCTGCAAATTCAAAACCATAATCATGTGCTGTGCTATTTCTATAATCTCTGTAAATAAGCCATCTTTCGCAGTTTTCTAAATCTATAATATTGTGTAAAGCAGCATGTCTAAATATATCTTTATAGGTCAACATATCAACTGCTTTATTACTATGAAAATAAGGTTTTAATACTTTTTTCAATAATTTTCCAGCCTGTTCTATGATAATTTCAAACTCTTTAACACATGCTGAACGATACATATCGTATTCAATATCATCAACTTCGTAGTTTTGTAATAAATTAAATGCTTTTTCTAAAGTCATTATACATCGCTCGAGGTAGGTTGTATCAATAGTTTGCATATTTTATTTATTACTTGGTACTGGTTGTTGTTTTTGATTTTCAGGACTTGCTACTTTTTCTAGCTCAGTTGCTTTATTTTCAAGTCTTGCATTTTGTGTTTCAGTTTTTGTTCCTGATGCATTTGGAGCAATTTCAGCTTTGTTATCGGCTGCTTTTATACTTTCAGGGTTTGAATTTACTGGACTTGTAACCGCTGGCGATTTTCCATCTTTTGAAATTGTATCACTTTTACTTGGGTCAAAACCTGGTTTTTCATTTTCTGGAACCAATGTTTCACCTAAAGGAGCAGGTGCTTCTAATTTTGCTTTGATATTTCCAAGAATAAGTTCAGCACTTGGTTTTAGTTTACTTGTGCTATATTCAGTTACTAGTTTGTTTAATACTTCTTGTGATTTTGTATAATTTTTTTGTTGACCAGTTGCTATTCCCTGAATATATAATAGTTTGTCATTAATATCATTGTCAGGATATTGAGCAATTATTTGACCAGCAAGTGTATCAGTTAAAGTCCAGTTTTTTTGTTCGTAAGCAAGATATACGTTTCTATATAATCTTCTTACTTTTTCATTTTCTTCTTTACTTTCAGTAAGATAATTTGGGTTTAAAATTAATTTGCTATACAAAGAGTGTGGGTATGTTTTTAGCAAATAATCTTTAGTTTTATTAGCGTAGGCAGTATCTTTTATATCAGTTAGTTGTGTCAAATATTTGCTATATAAAACTTCTGGATTTTTTTCGTGACCAATAAATCTTTTTACATGACCATCATAAGTTTCTATAGCATTATTGTATTCTTTTAATTTAAATCTATATACATTTCCTAATCTAAAATAGGCTTTTGCCATTTTAGCTTGCATTGTATCTTTTTCTTCTTGTTTAAAAGGTATAGTTTTTAGTAATGCTGTTTTATCTAAAGGTTTTGGTTTAAATTCATCTTTTTCTTTTTCGTTCTTTTTTGAATCATCATTAGCAACTTGTGCGCTTGAGGTTCCATCATTTGGATTACTCATTTCTGTTTCTTTTTGTGAACGTCTCCAATTGTCTTCTAATGGTCTCATTCCCCATTTTGTATCAAATGCAGCTTTACCCAAAGTAACTAATTGTGTGTTATAAAAATACCATTTTGCATTTGGGTCTCCTGCATTAGTACCACCACCATTAGTGTTCCCACCATTAGCAAGTGCAATTTGTTGTTCTTTATCTTCTTTTTCTTTTTTCTGTTTTTTCGCGTATTCGTATGCTATTTTTTGTTTTTCTATGTCTCTTGCAATTTCTTCATCTAAGAATTTGTCTAAACTAGATTCACTCATAGCAGCTAATTTTAGCAAACTATCACCAGTTTCAATAATTGTTAATTGCTCAACAAATTCATTTAATACTTTTGATCGTAATTCAATTGATTTATAATCTGGGTGATTTTTAGGAAGAAACACTAAGCAACTATCATAATATTTCTGTGCTATAGGATATTTTTTTAGGGTTGTATAGTTTACTTCACCCATTTTTAAATACGAATAGGCTTTTTGCACTGCATTGGTTGTGCTTTCTTTTACAGATTTTTTTAGATAATCTAAGCCTGCTTGTGTTTTGTTTTGTTTCAATTCAAATTTACCCATTTCATAGTAAATTTTGTCTTTGTACTCAAGGTTCTTTTCGTCTTTTAATAATTTTACAAAGTACTTATTTATCTTTTTGATGTCATTGTTTTCAAGTGATGAAACTTGTGCCATATATAATCTTGAAAAAAACGCCAATTCATAGGGAGGATTATTCTTAATTACTTTTTTATAAAATTTATATGAATCCTCATCATTGCCTCTTTGTTGGTACAATTGACCTAAAATAAACATTACTCTTGATTTGAAATCTTTCTTTTTAATTAAAGGATATGCAATTTCAAGTTGTTCAGCTTCTTTTACGCCATCGCCCATTATTTGGTAGTAATAAGCAAGTGTTAATGCATAATCTCTTGTGTTATTTTTATTTAATTTTTCATTTGCTAAAAAGTTACTTACATCAACAGCATACGAAAATTCTTTAGTTTCTAAATAAGTACGCATCAAGTAAATCAACGCTTCATGTTTGTCATTATCATCAGTACCTTTGGCATTCACATATTTAAAACTGATAGCAGCATTGGTATAATCAAGCGCATACAATCTGCATTTTCCAATTAGTATATAACTGTTATCAACCCATTTACTGTTTTTGTGCCATTGAATTGGTAATGATGCTTTTTTTATACATTCATCAAATTGAGGATTAAGCGTTTTGGCAAAATTGGTGTCATATATTGGGTATAAGTCCAATATTTTATTGTAATCCGTTTGAGTTTTTGTTTCGAGTGTTGTTTCAATCTCTTTCATTTTTTCTTTGGCTAAAAAATAGGCGTTATACCTAGCAGTAATATTGTGATAAGTTTTACTCACAATACCATTGCTATTCTGTGAACAAGCTTGCAAAAATGTAATTGCAATTGCTATAATTATATAAAAAAGTTTATTCATAATTTTATATTAACTACAAAGATAATTACTTATTGAAATATTTATCTCTAATTTAGTGGTTTGATTATAATAAATAATTTGAGTACAAATACTAAATATCTCAGAATCAAGCAAAAGCTTACAAAAGGCTTTTTGATAAATATCAGAAATGAGCAAGATTTATCATTGATAAGAGCCATCAAAATTAATTATTTAACAATAATAAGTGTTTTTGTTGGTGTTTTTTTCTTGTGTATGGTAATAAGTTTTATTGCCATAAGAACATTTCTTGCTCAATGGTTTGACCCTCAGTATATCCGCCAGAAACAACAACATCAAGTTTATCTTCTTCATTTGAAAATTGATTCACTTGAACGTGTTCAAAATCAACGTGATATTTACTTAAATAGTATATTGTCGGTGTTAAATAATGAAAAAGAAGCACAAAAAGCACTTACCGATAAGCAAAAAGAAGAATCAAAAACAGACACAACAATTAATTCAACCCAAATTTTAGCTCAATTAGCTGAATTGGCAGAAGAGGAGAGTGGTTTTAGAAATGATTTCGAAGAAAAAATCAGTAACTCTTCATCATCAGGAAAAAATATTGTAATTCAAGAACCTATAACATCTTCTAAAATTATTAAACCTTTCAATAACAAAACCAATTGGGGAATAGAATACACTACAAAGCCGAAATCGGAAATTAAATCAGTAGCTGCAGGAAGGGTTTTGGCTATCAATAATGGTACAAAAATAATTGAAATTGTTGTTGCCCATACCGATGGTTATATAAGTATTTATAAAGGCGACTTTAAATTGCAAGTTAAAAATAATCAGTCACTTAAAGCTGGTCAAGTTTTAGCAAATTATGATAAAGAATCAAGTTTTGTATTTCAACTTTGGAAAAACCACAAAGCTGTAAATCCAGAAAATTATTATAAATAATGGTTTTTACTTAAAATCTTTATTTATTTCTCGCTAAAGCCAATAGTTCGTTTACAATGCCTAAATCGCTAGCTACTTTTAACATTGTAACAGCTTCTATTTCTGTAGTATATCCTTTTTTTGCATTATCTTCCCACACTTTTTTAATCATTTTAAATTTATCTTCTTTGCTGTGCTCTGATAAATTTTGAATTAAAAATTCTCTAGTTCTTGTGATTGAAGTAGGGAAATCACTATTTATAAATTCAATAGCCCAACTCAATTCATCTTTTGCATCAAGTTCAGCAGCTGTTTCTTCAAGAATTTGTTCTTCAAGTTCAGTCATTAAGTGGTAGTAAAATACTACTGCTTTTAATAATAATGTGCCTTTCTTTAAAATTATATCCATCTTATCCGTGGGTGATTGGCTTAAACTAATATTAACTTTTCTGTTATCCAATCTGCAAGCATTTTACCTTCAGTAGTTAGATACATGATATCGTTAATTACTAAAATTAGATTTTGTTTTTTTAATTCGCAAATTTGTTCTTCAATTATTTTTTCATAGTTAGGTAAAATACTATTTGCGACTTTTAAATTTGTGCCCCATTTTGTTCTTAATGTTGTTAATACATAGTCATTTATCTTTTCTTGGTCAGATAAATGTTCTACAAAACTTTCAATTTTATTGTTTGAAATATTTTCAATATATTTTTTATTATTAGATATATTGGCTTCTCTACTAATTCCATTAAACGAATGTGCCGATGGTCCTAAACCAAGGTATTTTTTTTGTTGCCAATAAGAACTATTATGTTTTGAATATTTTTCGTTTTTGGCAAAATTTGAAATTTCATATTGTTCATATCCATTAGCTTGTAGTGTATTTATTAAAATTTCAAATTGTTTTGCTTCAAATTCTTCTTCAGCTAACGGTTGTGTTTTTTTCTTTTTTCGTTTACCAAAAACAGTTCCTTCCTCAATTGTTAAGCAATATGCCGAAATATGTGGAATCCCTAGAGAAATCATTTGCTCTAAATCATTTAAAAATAACTCATTGTTTTCAGATGGGATTCCATATATCAAATCAGCAGTAATATTTTCAAATCCAATTGCTTGTGCTTTTTTTATAGCTTCAATTGATGCATTAGAATCGTGTATTCTATTCATCCATTTGAGTTTGTCATCGTTAAAAGTTTGGATTCCGATACTAAGTCTGTTAATGCCAATATTTTTAAGTTCTTTTAACTTTTCTATACTTAAATCTTCGGGGTTTGCTTCTAGAGAAATTTCAGCATCATTTAAAATATTATGATAGGAGTGAAGCTGTTCTAAAATTTGTTTTATACATTCGCTTGGCAAAATTGAAGGTGTCCCTCCTCCAAAGTATATTGTGGCAATTTCCTCGTGTTCTAAATAATCCTTTCTTAAAACAATTTCTTTACAAATAGCATTTGTAAGCTCTTGAAAATTATCTATTTTAGTGCTAAAATGAAAATCACAGTAATAGCAAGCTTGCTTACAATAAGGTATATGTATATAAATTCCAGCCATTGTTCGTTATCAATTCGTTCGTAAATTACATATTTGTATTAATGAAATCACATTGGCTCATAAGTATATTGTTTTTATTTTTTGCAATTACTGCAAAAGCACAAAATGCTGGGCTCAATCATGAAGTTTATTTTTTCGACGATATTCAAGGATTTAGTAAAAAAGTTAAAAGCACAAATAAATTCAAGGATTCGTTATCATTAATAAATTATGCAAATTCACTGCAAAATTATTTTCATAAAAAAGGTTGTTGGCAAGCTGAATTTAAAATTGATAGGGTAGATACTATTTCATTTAAACTTAATTTTTATGTAGGCAATGTATTTAATATTAAAAAGTTATCTTATGGGAATTTACCCTATCATGTTGCTAAGTTAATTGATTTTAAATCAAGATATTATTCAGGGAAACCTTACAATCATTCACAATTAGCAAATACATTTTATAAAGCTGTTATCGAAGCTCAAAATACCGGTCACCCATTTGCAAGTATAGGTTTAGATAGTATTCAATTTCATGATTCAAATACCTTTTCGGCCTCAGTAAATTACCAAGCTGGTTCGTTTATAACCTTTGATACTCTTTTTATTGCAACCAAAGGAAAAGTAAAAAGATCATTTATTGAAAATTATTTAAGAATTAAACCTGGTTATCCTTTTGATTATAGAAAGTATAAAAATATTCGTCAAAGGTTAAATGCATTACCATTCTTAAATGTAAATGGTGATATTAACTTGTTTTTTACTGAATCTCGTTCAAGAATAGAAATACCTTTGATAGTTAAAAAAGCCAATGTTGTAGATGGTGTTGTAGGTTTTTTGCCAAACCCTTCAAAAAAAGGTTCATTTATGTTTACTGGAGAATTTAATTTACAGCTTCGTAATTTGTTCCAAAGTGGAAAAACAATTAAAGTTGAATGGAAGAGTTTTCAACAACAGTCACAAAGTTTGATCTTAAATTATACCCATCCTTTGGTTTTTGCAACACCATTGGAACTGGATTTTGTTTTTGATTTTTTCAAACAAGATTCTAGTTTTTATACTTTACAACGAAAATTGTCGGTAGCTTATCAATTTAATTCTGGTGCTAAATTTTATTATAGATTAGCATTTAATTCATCTCGAACAGGGACCTTGAATCAATTAAAAGGATCCAAAACCTTGCCTTCGGTTGTAGATAATGATATTATCACTAATGGTTTTGGTTTTGATTATATAAGATATGATAATTTTAATTTTCCAAGAAGTGGAATAAAAGTTAAAATTGATATTTCAGCTGGAAATAAAATTATAATTAAAAATGCCAATTTTGATCCAATAGCTTATGAAAAAATTCAATTATCAACACCCCAATATAAAGCAGATTTTTATTTTGATAAATTTTTTAAGTTGGCACCGAATACTACAGTACAATTTAAAACATTTGCAAGTAAAATTTTTAATAAACAACTCTTTCAAAATGATTTATATAGGTTAGGAGGCTTGAAAACGATGAGAGGTTTTAATGAAAACTTTTTTTATGCCTCTGAATTCTTAATTTCAGGTGTTGAATTAAGGCAATATTTTGATAACTCGTCTTATGTTTTATTGTTTTTTGAGCAATCAGCATTAGGTTATAAATTAGTTGATAAATCATTTAGCGATAAACCATCAGGATTGGGTGCAGGATTGTCATTTGAAACAGGTCCAGGAGTATTTACTTTCATATATTCATTAGGAAATTCATCAGTACAAAAAATGAATTTTAATCAATCTCGAATACATTTTGGTTTAATTAGTAGATTCTAATTTTCATATTCAATAAAAAACCTTATTTTTGGAATATTCAAAACAAATGACAACCACACAATGTACTATTTAGAGGCTTTTTTGTGTTTCGTATGGGCAGCTATGATATCATTATTTGCGATACCAAGCATAATTTATGTAGCTCATTTAAAAAATTTGCTTGATAAGCCAAATCAAAGAACAATGCATTCGTTGTTAACACCTCGTTTAGGAGGTTTAGCAATTTTTGCAGGAATGATATCATCATTAATGATTTTTGGCAAAATAAACAATTCAGTTCAATTTTTGCTTGGGGCATTAATTATTATATATTATATTGGTTTAAAAGATGATATAGTTTCTGTATCAGCATTTAAAAAGTTTTTTGTACAAATTTTAGGTGCAGGAATAGTAATTTTTATGGGTGATATAAGAATTACTTCTTTTCAAGGAATTTTAGGTATTTATATGTTGCCTGATGGTATAAGTTATGCATTTAGTTTTTTAATGATATTGGGTATTACAAATAGTATCAATTTAATTGATGGTTTAGATGGTTTAGCAGGTTCAATAATATCTGTTATTTTAGGAAGTTTTGGTGTATTTTTCTTCTTGCATGGTGGAGATTCATTTATGCCAAGTGCCTTTGTAGCATTTAGTTTAGCAGGTTCAATTATTGGTTTTTTAAGATATAATATATTTAAAGCAACAATATTTATGGGAGATACAGGTTCACTTGTTTCAGGGTTTACTGTAGCAGTTTTATCAGTACAGTTTATAGAAATGAAAGTTGTAGAATCTTCTCCCTCAATCATGTTAGCAATATTGATAATTCCACTATTTGATACAGTGAGAGTTTTTTTACTTAGAATTTTAAGAGGCGTATCACCATTTTCTCCAGATAAAAATCATATTCACCATATTTTAACTGGTGTTGGATGTTCTCAATTACAAACAGTTTTTATTTTGATTGCAATTAATATATTATTTATTTCTTCTGCATATTTTATTAAACAATACGGTGATCATGTAATTATTCTATTTTTAGGAATAGTTGTGTTTGTGGCAGCAATTATTTTATATTTGTTAGATAAAAAAAGAAATAAAAAAAGTGTATAGAATAAATATAATATCAAAAACCTTTATTGTTTTATTATTTTTATTTATTCATTTAGGTGTTTTTTCGCAAACTTTTGAAGAAAAGTCTGTTAATGAATTAAGAACAATTCAATCATTAACTGAGCAAATAATAGTTTTCGATGAATATTATAATAGTTATGTTCCTTTCATAAACACAGGCAATGTTAATTACAAAAGCGGACATATTTGGCTTGATTTAGTAAAATATAGAGGAGAATATTTGCATTTTGAAGCTGAGAAAAATTTAGCTGTATTTGTAAATGGGAAATTTTTTAGAAAAATCACTGAAAATAAAAGTGAAAATATTCATGTAAGTACTTTTAAGGCCATGTTTCCTAATGAAAATAATGTATTTATTACATTTTATCATCCTTCGGGTAATTGGCCTAAAGAATTAGCAATAACTACTATAGTTTCAAAAATAGAAAAAATTTCAACAGATGAAAGTCAGATTTTACCAGTAATTAAAAATAGTTTTAACTCATTTTTTATTCAATGTTTGATGTTAATTCTACTGCTTTTGGCAGTAATGAAGATGTTTTTTAGAAGTACATTTTATACATTTTATTCTTATTTTATTTATTTAAAATCAGATAATAGGAATCAAGTTGACGATGAAACATTTATATCAAATATAGTAAATAAAGAAAGTGTAATATTTATATTAGTTAACTCATTTATCATGGCTTTTTCAATCATGATATTGTTTAATTACTATAAGTTTAATTTTTATTTTGCAAACATCCAGATTTATGGATATTGGATTATGTGGTTATTCATTTCTCTATTTATATTTATATCTTATTTAATAAAATATATACTTTTAAACTTATTTACTGAAATATTTCAAATTTCAAGAATTACAAACTCTCATTATTTTGTTTTTGTAAATTTTTTACAAAAATCTGGTTTAATTTTATTTGTATTATCAGTTGTACTTTTTGCCCCATTATCAAGCTTAATGGCTGATGTTGATATTGATGTAATAAATTTTGTAGTGATTTTTACCTTAATCTTGTTGCTTCTTTTCATAGTTTTACAACTTAGAACTACAATTGCTATTACAAATTTTTATTTATTTTCTTACCTTTGCATAACAGAAGTTTTGCCAGTTATACTTATTTATAAGTCTTATATTGCATCTTCTTGATAACCAGGTAAATATCCAATAAGTAACATGAGCGAACTTATTTCAACAGATTTAGCAAAAGATAGATTAAAAAAAGTTACATCTATTTTAGTATCGCAACCTAAGCCAACAGACGAGAAATCGCCTTATTTTGCTTTGGCCCAAAAATATAATATTAAAATTGATTTTAGACCTTTTATTCAAATAGAAGAAGTAACCGCTAAAGATTTTAGAAAACAAAAAGTTGAAATTTTAGCTCATACAGCGGTTATCTTTACAAGTAGAAATGCAGTTGATCACTTCTTTAAAATTTGTGCTGATAGTAAAATTGAAATGCCTGCAGATTTTAAATATTTTTGTATTTCTGAACAAACTGCTAACTACTTACAAAAATATATTACAATTAGAAAACGTAAAATTTTTGTTGGTCAAAAAACTTCTCAAGATTTGATTGAAATTTTGAAAAAACATAAAACTGAAAAATATATCTATCCATGTTCTAATATTAGAAAAGAAGATATACCGGTTTTTTTAGAAGCAAATAATTACACATATTCAGAAGCAGTAATTTACAAAACAGTAGCTAGTGATTTATCTGATATAGAAAAACTAACATACGATATTATTGCTTTTTTTAGTCCTTCAGGAATAAACTCGTTATTAGTTAATTTCCCTGAATTTAAACAAGAGGGTATTAGAATTGCTGCATTTGGTCCAACAACTGCACAAGCAGTAAGAGATGCTAATTTAATTTTAGATATTGAAGCTCCAAAACCGAATATCCCTTCAATGACTGGAGCACTTGAGGAATATATAAAACTTGCAAACAAGGTTAAATAATAACCTTGTTTGTATTTTTTTTCTTTAAAATGTTATTTTTTCAATATTTTTTTCTACTTTAGCGTCAAAGTGAATAATCTTATCTGATGAAACGTTTATTAAAAGCAGCAATTATTGTAGCATCTACACTATTGTCATATAATACTTTTGCACAACAAGATGCACAGTTTAGTCATTATATGTTTAATAGTTTGTATCTAAATCCAGGTAATGCAGGTATTGAAGGTATGCCTAAATTTACTTTTATTGCACGAAATCAGTGGACAGGTTATAATGGTACTGGTGGAGGAGCTCCTCAGGGTCAGTTATTTACTGCATCTATGCCAATTTTAGCAATAAAAAGTGGAATAGGTTTGCAAATAATGAATGATCAATTAGGTCCAATGAGAAATGTTGATATTCAAGTTTCTTTTTCTAAACATTTAGACTTGGCTGGTGGTAAACTAGGACTTGGGCTTAGAGGTGGTGTTTTTAATAAATCAAACAATGCTGTTTATAAATTCACTGATGCTGGTGATGGAAAAATTACAGAATTGGATAATCAGTCCGTTTCGGGTCTTAATCCTGATTTTGCATTAGGTGCATGGTATGATCATAAAAAATGGTATCTTGGAGCAAGTGTAAATCATTTAGTCGAATTCGAATTTAAGGATGTAAATACAAAATTGCAAAATCACTTTTACGGTACAGCAGGATATAAGTATCAGTTGTCAGCGCCATTGTTACTTACACCATCTGTTTTAGTTAAAACTGATGCTAATCAAGTATCATATGAATTAAGTGCAATGCTAACTTATAATTCAAAATTTTGGGGAGGCTTATCTTTTAGGCAACAAGATGCAATTATCCCATTTATTGGCTTAGCTATGTTAAAAAATAATGCATTAAAATTTGGTTATGCTTTTGATTGGACAATTGTTAATGTAAATGGCAAAGCTCCTGGTTCTCATGAAATTATGTTGTCGTATTCATTACCTCCAGTAATGCCAGTTGTAAAACCTGTAATAAGAACTCCTCGTTATAGGTTTTAATCAATAGTGGTATAGTGCAATTTTTACTTAAAATAGTATTAAAATTTGCATAATTAAAAAATAGTATTTAAATTTGTGGAAAGAAATTAGGATTAACACACACCCTAAAATAACAGTAATAAAATTATGTGTAAATCAATTTTGTCAAGAGTATTCGCATTTATAGGTGTATTAGGTACAGCTATCTTTATTCAGTCTTGTAGTAAAGGTGCAAGTTCAGAAACAGGTGAGCTTGTTGGTGCTCCAGACCGTGAAGGTTGGGTTGTAACTGTTCCTTATGGTATGGTAGTGTGTCCATCAGGAACATTTCATATGGGACAAGCTGATGAGGATATCTCTCATTCAAGAAACAATCAAAATAAACAAGTTACTATTGGTGGTTTCTATATGGATGATACTGAAATTACCAATAATGAGTATCGTCAATTTGTGCAAGCTATGCTTACAGATTCATCTGCTTTAGGTGTTGATGTAATCATGAAAGAATATTATCCAGATACTACTGTTTGGGTAAGAGATTTCTCTCATCACATGGGGGATCCAATGATGGAATATTATTATGCACACCCTGCATTTGATGATTATCCAGTAGTTGGAGTTGATTGGTTTGCTGCTAAAAAATTCTGCGAATGGAGAACTAACTTCTTAAATGATTATCGTCAAAATACTGCTAATTTATTTAGAATGCCAGATTTTCGTTTGCCATCAGAGGCAGAATGGGAGTATGCAGCTAGAGGTAGTAGAGATATGGCTAAATATCCTTGGGGTAACCCATACATCCGTAACTCAAAAGGTTGTATGTTAGCAAACTTTAAACCAGGTAGAGGTAATTATTATGATGATGGTTTTATGTACTCATCTCCTGTGGCATCTTATTTTGCAAATGACTTCGGTTTATATGATATGTCTGGTAACGTGGGTGAGTGGTGTGAAGATGCTTTTTATCACGCTTCTGTTCCAGTAGTTTGGGACTTAAATCCAACTTACTTTAATGACGCAGAACCAAGAAAGGTAGTTCGTGGTGGTTCTTGGAAAGACGTAGCTTTTTATTTAGAGTGCGGTACACGTACCTTTGAATATCAAGATACAACAAAATCTTATCTAGGTTTCAGATGTGCAATGACTTACTTGGGCCGTTCTTCTGGTCAAGAATTCTAAACAACGCATACCCTTTAATAAATTTACAATCAATCCTTTAATGTTTAACTCCTAAATCCTAAATCAAAATGAGTGTTAAGTATCGTGTAGTACACCCTCCTAAGGGAGCAATGGAAATTTTCTATGCTAAAATCGCACCTATTGTTACTGGTGTTGGTGCCGCAATTGTAATTGTTGGTGCTCTTTTCAAAATTATGCACTGGCCAGGTGCTGCTCCAATGTTAATTGTTGGATTAAGTGCAGAGGCTGCTCTTTTCTTATTATTTGCATTTGCTCCAGTAGAAACTGCACCAGATTGGACATTAGTTCATCCTGAATTAGGCGATGATCATGGACATGGTCACGCACCAGTTAAAAAAGCTGCTGCTCCAGCTTCAACTAACAATTTAACTGCTAAGTTAGATAATATGTTAGATAACGCTAAGTTAGACCAAGATGTATTTAATAGATTAGCAGATGGTATCAAAAATCTTGCTACTTCAGCATCAAAAATGTCTGATTTAAGTGATGCTGCTGCTTCAAACAACGAATATGCTCAAAACGTAAAAGCTGCTTCTTCTTCAATTGTTAAAATGAATGAGTCGTTTGCTAAAACTGTTGAAGCAATGTCATCTATGTCTAATGCTTCTTCAGATGCTAAAGATTATCACAATCAAGTTCAAGTAATTACTAAAAACTTAGGTGCATTGAATGCTGTTTATGAAATGGAGCTTCAAGATGCTAAC
This sequence comes from Bacteroidota bacterium, assembly GCA_041191405.1. Taxonomy (GTDB): domain Bacteria; phylum Bacteroidota; class Bacteroidia; order Cytophagales; family UBA9547; genus JBEEOW01. The sequence goes on along the minus strand of JBEEOW010000029.1, from coordinate 28,146 downwards.
AATCACTTAAAAGCGATGAATAAATTCTATGGCAACTTATCTTCAGCTATGGAAGCAATGTCAGAAGCAAGTAAAGATACTCAACAATTTAAAGTTGAACTTTCTAAATTAACTTCTAACTTAACTAACTTAAACAATGTTTATGGTAGTATGTTAGCAGCAATGAGAGGTAATTAATCCATTATCCTCTTCTTTTGAAATTAATTTAAAATAGATCGTTTAACAATTAGATAACAATATATTATGGCAGGTGGAAAAGAAACACCCCGTCAGAAGCTTATAGGTCTTATGTATTTGGTACTCCTTGCGCTTTTAGCGTTACAAGTGAGTTCATCTATCATGGAGAAATTTAAGTTTATTGATGACAGTTTACAGTTAGCTAATGAGGCTGCTGAAAAAAATAATAACAAAGTAGAAAAAGGAATTGATAAAGCTGTAACAGATAATGGTTCTAAACCAGCTGATGTTAAATTACTTGAATCTGCTAAGGCTGTTCGTGATGAAGCTTCTAAAATTCGTAAAAAAATTGAAGAACTACGTGAGAAGTTAGTACAAGCTACTGATGGTTACGAAGAAGGTCATGGTGGTAAAATGTGGAAAGGTGCTAAGGAAGAAACTAAAGTAGAAGTTTTAATGATTGGTGCTGAAGGTTCTAAATCAGGCGAAGCATACAAATTGCAAAAAGAAATCAATGAATATTGTGATAAACTAACTGCAATTTTATCTAAAACAGATGCTAAACGTCCTTTCGAACATATTGCTAAAAATGGTGAAGAAGATGAGCGTATTGTAGATCATGAATCTAAAAAGAAAGATTTTGCTACATTAAACTTTGGACAAACGCCAATGTGTGCTGCAATGGCTATCTTATCAAATTTAGAGTCTGAAGTTTTAAAACACGAAACAGATGCTTTAGCTGCAATACAAGGTTTAGTAGGTGGTGAAGAAATTAAATTTGATAAAATTTCTGCTTCATATTCTGCAACTTCTGGTATTGTTGCTGCAGGTACAAAATATCAAGCTGATTTATTTATATTAGCTTCATCTTCAACATTGAATCCTGTTATGAAAATGTCAGGTAGAGATATTCCAGTTAAAGATGGTATTGGTAAAATTGAGTTAACTGCTACAGCTGATGGTGGTTCAACTACTCCTGATGGGTTAATTAAAAAAGGTTGGGATGGTTCTATCACAATCAAACACAAAGGAAAAGATACTACTTTCAAAGTTAAAGGTGAGTATTATGTAGTAAAACCAGTTATTCAAGTTCAAGCAGGATCTCTTGCAGCTCTTTATGAAGGTTGTGCTAACTACTTATCTATACAAGTTCCAGCGTTGGGTGCAAATTATGCTCCTTCATTCTCTGCTGAAAATGGTTCTGTTGCAAGAGGTAATAATGCTCAGGATAAAGGAAGTATAGCTGTAACTCCAAATGATGGAACTGCGAAAAAAGCGAAAGTTAAAATTAAAGTTGTTTCGGGAGGAAGTCCAATTGGTTCAACTGACTTTGAAGTAAGAAAAGTTCCTCTTCCAACAATTAAAATTAAAATTAATGGTGCAGTTTGGGATGGTAAAACTCCTATTAAACCTTCTGCTTCAAATATAGGTTTATCATTTGTTGCTGATGAATCATTTGCTGGTGCTGTAGGTCCTGTTCAGTCTAAATTCTCACCTAATTCATGGGTTGTAATGTTAGCTAAAGGTAAACGTGCAGTTCAAACTAATGATGCAGGTAGTGCTGGAAGTTTTACAGTTGCAGACCCAAGTAAAGGTGACCGTATAGTACTTGAGGTGAAAAAAATCACTCGTGCAGGTACAAAAACTATTGAAATGACAGGTAATAATATCTTTATTATTCCTGTTGATAATGGTAAATAATATCTATTAAATAAACTCTCTTTGTTATGCTTAAGTCTATAATTACTTCTAGTGTTTTAGCTACTATTGTTGCTTCCACTTCGTTTGCTCAAGACCAAAGCGGGTATAATGCTTACTCTGTAAGACCAGTACATGAATCAGATGTTTTATATAAAAAAACTGTAATTCGTGCACTTGATCTAAGAGAAAAGCAGAATTTACCTATGTTTTCAACAAACAAAGAGATAACTCGTATTATCCTTGAGGCTGCAAAAAAAGGTGATATCAAAATTTATATGACAGATTCTTTAGATCAAGGTAGAACTATGTCTAAAGAAGATTTTGCAAAAAAATTGATGATGCCAATTGCACCAGATGAAGAATCTGGTGAAGATACAACTGGAAGTGGAGGAGGAGCCCCTTTAGAGTATTTGCCTAAACAATTGTATCAAATGCAGATGAGAGAGGATTATATTTTTGATAAACAAAGATCTCGTGCATATCACGATATTCAGTGTATCACTATGTTAATTCCATCTGAATTTAACCCAAAAGGTATTGAAGAACCAATTGGTACTTTCAAATTTAAAGATTTGGTTGAAGTATTTAAAAGGGATCCTAGAGCAATTTGGTTTAATCCTCAAAATGATTCTGAACATAGAAATTTAGTAGATGCTTTTGATTTAAGATTATTTAGTTCCTATATCATTAAATTATCTAATCCTAAAGATGAATTCTTAGTTGACGTATATTCTGAATCTCAAAAACAAGGAATTATGTCGTCATATTGGAAAGCTAGTGATCTGATGGAGTATGAGCATAATTTATGGGAATTTTAATAGTATTTCATAAATATAAAAAAGAGGGTTTTTAACCCTCTTTTTTTTTGCCTAGTTTAATATGAATATTCTAAGATTTTTGTTTTTTTTATTAAGAATATTGTAGATTTCCTAATTTAATATTAACTTTATGGTATAATTAAACATTTACTCTAAAATTTAGTGTTTGATTATTACTAATCTCATAAACTCTATAAAAATGCTTAAATCAGTCCTTTCTTCATGTGTGTTAGCGACAATTGTTGCTTCTACTTCACTTGCGCAAGATCAAAGTGGTTATAATGCTTATTCCGTTAGACCAGTTCATGAATCGGATGTATTGTACAAAAAAACAGTGATGCGAGCACTTGATTTGAGAGAGAAACAAAATTTACCAATGTTCTCTACTAACAAAGAGATTACTAGAATTATTTTGGAAGCTGCTAAAAAAGGTGATATCAAAGTTTATATGACTGATTCTTTAGATCAAGGTAGATCTATGACTAAAGAAGAATTTGCAAAAAAATTGATGATGCCAATTTCTGAAGATCCAGATGCAGAGCCAGATCCAAATGCTGATCCAAACGCTGAACAACCTGCTGCTGGATTAGAATATTTACCAAAACAATTATATCAAATGCAATTGAAAGAGGATTATATTTTTGATAAGCAAAGATCAAGAGCATATCACGACATTCAATGTATTACAATGTTAATTCCATCTGAATTCAATCCAAAAGGAATTGAAGAACCAATTGGAACTTTTAAATTTAAAGATTTAGTTGAAGTATTTAAAAGAGATCCTAGAGCTATTTGGTTTAACCCTCAAAATGATGCTGAACATAGAAACCTGGTTGATGCTTTTGATTTAAGATTGTTTAGCTCTTATATTATAAAATTGTCTAATCCTAAAGATGAATTCTTAGTTGATATTTACTCTGAATCTCAAAAACAAGGTATTATGTCTTCATATTGGAAGGCAAGTGATTTGATGGAATACGAACATAATTTATGGGAATTCTAATAAAATCATAAAGTTACAAAAAAAGGGAAGCTAATCGCTTCCCTTTTTTTGTAACTTTTTTTTTGAGAAATCGTAAGTATTTATCCATAACTATAATTAAATATGAAATATACGCTAACTTATCTGTTGTTAATGATTTCTATTTGTGTTTTTTCACAAAGAAAATCTAAAACTGAAAATTCTCGAAAATATGTTAAAGGTTTTTATATAGAAGGAGTTGTTGTTTTTAAGGTTAAGTCACAGTTTAGTTCATCTATAAATGCTAGATTAGGTAATAGTTTATTAAAAAACATTGAAACTAAATTTTTAGCCACCAATTGTCAAAATCGTTTTAATGGTAATTCATCTATATCAAGAAAATCAAATACAAAGAATAATATTTCAGATATTTATAAATTAAATTATTCAACTAAGTTTGAAATTGAGGATATTATTCGTGATTTATATCAATCTGGTATTGTTGAATATGCTGAACCTCTTTTTGTTAGTAATGTTTTTTATCAACCTAACGATCCTCAGGCAGATTCTGTATCTGGTTCACAATGGCATTTAAAAAGTATTAAAGCCTTTGAAGCATGGAATGATGTAGCAAATAGAGGCGATTCTATTGTTGTAGTTGGTGTTGTTGATACTGGTGATTGGTGGGAACATACTGATTTGCAATCTTCTGTAAAAATTAATGAAGGTGAAGATGGTTTAGATGGTAATGGGAATAGTAAACGTACAAATGGTATAGATGATGATGGTGATGGTTTTGTAGATAATTATCGAGGATGGGATTTGGCAGATAACGATAATGAACCTAAGGCTGATGATTCCAAAAAACATGGTGTAATGGTGGCAGGTTTGGCTGCTGCTAAGGGTGATAATAATTTATTTGGTATTGGTACCGGTTTTAATTGTAAGTTTTTACCTATAAAATCTTCAAATAATGGCAACGCAGCTGGAACAATTGTAAAAGGCTTTGAAGGAATTGAATATGCTGTAAATCATGGTGCAAAAGTAGTAAACCTTTCATGGGGGCATTATGAATACTCTCAAGCCGAACAAGATTTTATCAATTTTTGTGTTAAAGATTTAGATGTTTTGATTGTAGCAGCAGCTGGTAATACTAATACAGAAAAAATGTTTTATCCAGCTTCTTATGATAATGTTTTATCTGTTACGCATTTGACAGTAAGTGATCAAAAAGAAACAGCAGGGAACTTTAATTTAAAAATTGATATTTCTGCTCCTGGTTCAGGTGTTACTTCTACAAGTCCAGACGGAAATGGAAATTCAAGTATGGCTACAAGAGCTGGTTCTTCATTTGCTTCACCAATAGTCGCAGGTGCTGCTGCAGCTTTAAGAGCAAAATATCCATCTTTAAAAGCTTTACAAATTGGTGAAATTTTAAGGACATCATCTGATGTAATTGATACTATGGCTATCAATAGTGCTTATATTGGTAAGATGGGAAGAGGTAAATTAAATATGTATAAAGCTTTTCAAGGGATTAATACTATTTCAATTAGATATGATACTATTTCAGCATTAAATACAAAAGGAAAATCGCCATTAAAAGGAGATACTGTTTTGTTAAAAGTTAATTTTGTAAATTACTTGTTGCCAGCAAATAATGTTTCTATAAAGTTATACGTTTTAAATGGCAAGGGAATATTAATAGATAGTATATTTAATGTAGGTAATTTGGTTACATTAGAAAATAAAGAACTAGTTTTTAAGTTTGTTTTATCAAATAAAACTAATTATGATGAAAATGTTCTTTTTAGATTTGATTATGTTGCTCAAAATTATTCTGAATCTGAATTTGCATACAAATTTTTAAACATTTACAAAGGTGCACCTTTTGTTGATATAGATAATGGTTTAGTTTCAATGAGTATTGGAAATTTTGGTCATATTGGTTATGTGTATTCAGCTGGTAATTATGATATAAATACAATTGGAAATGGTTGGAATTATAAAGGTAATTACAATGTTTATGAAAGTGGGATAATGGTTGGAGTTTCATCTAAAAATGTATCAAGTAATGTGCGTGGATGGGGAGTTATGCCAACTGATTTTGTAACTAGAGATACTTTGTCAACTGTTTTAGATACTAGATTTGATCATTTATTTACAGGAAGAATTACTGATGAAGGTAGTCCAGAAAATGTTGGTGTTGAAATTTTACAAAAAGCATATTCTTGGAATAAAACATCATTATCTAAATCTGTAATATTAGAATTAAGAGTTAAAAATATTTCAGGTAATAATTATGATTCTGTTGCCGTATCATATTTTAATGATATAGATGCGGGTTATTGGGAAAATAATAAAGCATATTATGATGCAGTTAAAAAGCATATTTATGTTTATAATCCTTTAGATGCAAATGCTCCCTATATTGGATTGCGATTATTAACAAATCAAAAAACTAATGTTTATGCTTTTGATGTGTTCCCTAATATTTCGGTATATGGAGTTCCGAATAATATTAATATTACAGGATTGGCATATTTAGATTCTGATAAGTACAAAACTATGTCTTCAGGAGTGTTGAGACCCGAAGCTGGGAAATATACTTCAAATGGAGCAACTTTAAATCCTAATGGAAATGATGTGGCTGTAACATTCGGAGGAACTCTCTATAATTTGCCAAATGGTGCCACACAAACAATTGCTTTTGCATTTATAGTTGGTGATGACTTAGCCGATTTTGAAAAACAATCTGATTCAATTTATGCTCAATTTAATAAAGTAAATACTTCTCCTTTACCTCAAGTTGCATTAGTTAATGCTTGTAAAAATTCTTCAGCTAAAGTTGCTCCAAATAATGGTTCTACATTTAATTTTTTCAAAAATCAAGCTGATGTTAATGCTCTTGTGAATGGTAAAGATTATTCGGTTAATACTTTATTAAGTGATACTGTAATTTGGGTAAGTAATACAGATTCTTTGTATGAAAGTGTTAAAGTAAAAGCAGATGTTAAGGTGGCTAATTTGGTTCCAGATTTTACTTTTACTGAAGATGTATTAAATCAAGGGCAAGTTAATTTTGTTGGTACTGGAAATAATATTACCAATTGGGTTTGGAATTTTGGAGATTTACAAGTTGGAACCGGTAAAAATACATCAAATACTTATGGACAATTAGGTAATTATGATGTTAAATTGTTAGTTACAAATGCTTTATCTTGTAAAGATTCAATTATTAAAAATGTTGCAGTAACCAATATATTGACAGGTTTAAATAATACTTTATTATCGAAATTAAGTATTTATCCAAATCCTGCGAATGAGAGATTATCATTTACAAATTCTACAAATACATTAATCAATGTAGAATTGAAAGATATATCAGGTAGATTATTAAAAACTACAATTGTAAATGCAAATGGTGGTTATGCTTCAATTGATGTTTCTGAATTTAATTCAGGAGTTTATTTTGTAAGTTACAAAGACGGTAATTCTCTTAAAACCGAAAAAATATCTATATTAAAGTAGTAAAATATTAAATTTAGTTAAGTAGGGTTTGTGAACTTTGATTCATAAACCCTATTTTTGTTTAAAATAATACGAGTATGTTAAATGCTGAATTAATTACTATTGGAGATGAAATTTTGTACGGACAAATTGTGGATACTAATTCACAATGGATTGCTGAACAATTGTCGGGCTTGGGAATAAAAGTAATTAGAAAAACCTCTATTGGAGATGTTGCAGATGATATTAAATCTGCTCTTGATGAGGCGTTTAATAGGTCAAGTATAGTATTAATGACGGGCGGACTTGGACCTACCAAAGATGATATTACCAAGGAAACTTTAGCTGAATATTTTGGTGTAGAAATGAAATTTCATCAGCATGTGTATGATGAAGTGGCTGCCTATTTTGCATCGAGAGGTAGAGAAATTACAGAAACTAATAAATCGCAATCCTTTTTGCCTGCTAATGCAAAACCAATTAGAAATAACTTTGGTACTGCACCAGGTATGTGGATTGAACATAAAGGTTCTGTTTTGATTTCAATGCCAGGTGTACCCTTTGAAATGAAAGCATTGATGACAGAATCAATGTTACCTAATATTTCTAAATATTTTAAGCTACCAGCTATTTATCATAAAGTAATTAAACTGGTTGGTATAGGCGAGAGCTATGTTGCTGATATGATTGCTGAATGGGAGGATAATTTACCTTCACATATAAAATTAGCATATTTGCCATCAGTTGGCACTTTAAGATTAAGAATTACAGCCTTAGGTTCTGATAAAATTCAATTACAAAATGAAGTAGAATCTTTATTTATTCCATTAAAATCTATCATAGGGAAATATATTTTTGGTTATGAAGTGGACACTTTAGAAGGTATAATAGGGCAAATGTTGCTTGAGAAAAATGCCACTATTTCAACTGCTGAGAGTTGTACCGGAGGGTATTTGTCGCATTTAATTACTTCAATTCCTGGAAGTTCTGCATATTATAAAGGAAGTGTAATCTCTTATGCCAATGAAGTCAAAGTTCAGGAATTAAGTGTTTCTGAAAGTTCTTTGAATTCGTATGGAGCTGTAAGTGAAGAGGTGATTATTCAGATGGCAGAAAATTCTAAGAAAAAGTTTTATACCACTTATGCATTGGCAACAAGTGGAGTTGCAGGGCCAGATGGTGGGAGTGAAGATAAACCGGTGGGTACAGTTTGGATTGCATTAGCACACCCAACTGGTGTTTTAACTAAAAAACTAAAACTTGGTAAATTAAGAATGAACAATATTCATTTGTCTGCCATTTCTGCATTAGATATGCTTAGGCTCTTTTTGAATGGCGACATTTCATAATGAATCATTTACAAGTTTATATAACAACTGAAAAAGTTTTTAAGACTCCAAATGAGTATTGGTTTAATGATATTTTATTTTTAGATAAGTATAATGAATTTACAAAACATTGTTATTTGTTAGGGAAAAATAAAAGTGTTTTAGGGTATATTGCTGTAACTATAATTGAAAATGAATGTTTTAGTCCTGCAATAGGAACTTTTGCGGGTTTTGATTGTGTAAGTCAATTGACTTTAGAAGAAAAAGATTTTTTTGTAAAGGGGATTTTAGCATATTTTAATACTCAAAATTTTACATTAAGAATGCCTCCATATTTTTTATTAGATAATGGCGATGACTGGAATACTATTTTAAAAGCGAATGGATTTGAAGAACAATATTCAGAACTTAATTATCATTTTGATTTATCGGAAAATATTCAATTTCATCTTTCTTCCAGAAGAAGGTTAAACAAATGTTTGGCAGCAGGTTTTAAATTTGAACAATGGAGCAATCCGAATCCTGAATTTTGTCATCAATTTATAAGTGAGGCAAGGAGAAGAAAAGGTTATCCAATGTCAATGTCATTACAAAAATTTGCTGAAATGTTAGTCTCGTTTTCAGATAGATATTTTGTTTTTAGAGTTTTAAGTTCCGAGAAAGAAACAATTGCTTTATCAGTAGTTGTTAAAATAAACGATAAAATTTTGTATAACTTTTACCCTGCAGATGACGTGAATTATTTGAATTTTAGTCCTTCTGTAATGTTACATCATGGAATAATTGAATATGCAAAAGTTAATCATTTTAAATATTTTGATTTAGGAATTGCTACGGATAAAGGTGTAAGAAATGAAGGCCTGATAACTTTTAAAAAACATTTAGGGGCAATTGAAGATTTTAAAAAAGAATATTTTTATAATTTATCTAAAATAGATTAGATTTTGGGAATAAATATTATCATTGTAAAACCTTATTTGTATTTTTACAAGTGTTTTAGATAGTAACTATAATCTTACTATTACGTACACGTGTTAGATTATTTAACCATAAGTATTTCAATATCATGAATAAGGTTTTTGTTTTTGTAATGATGTTTCTTTTCAGTTCGGTAGCAGTATTTGCTCAAAAAGAAACTGACCCTAAAAAAGTTGCAAAAGAGTGGGCTAAAAAGAAAAAAGAGTTAGACCCAATGCAACTAAAAAAAATAGTTGAAGAAAATGATGCTTTAAAAGACGAAAAGGCAATTGACAAACAACTGATTACTAATTTAGAGTCAAAACTTAAAGTAAAAGAAGAGTTAAATAGAAGTATGCAAACGGAACTTGATAGTTTGCGAAATTTAGCATCGCAAGGTACTTTAACTAAAGCTCCTGCACAGCAACAAGTAATAGCTACTACAGAGCCAACAAAAAAACAAACCAAAACTACGCAAGATAATTCAGTAGCTGTTGGTAAAGGAGAGAAAATGAGTAGTAAAGGAATTGTTTTTAAAGTTCAAATTGGTACATTTAGAAACAAAGATTTATCGAAATATTTAGATAATTCTAAAAATTTTAGTGGTGATTTAAATCCTGATGGTTCAAGAAGTTATACTTTAGGTTATTTCTCCGATTATTGGGAAGCTGATACTTTTAAAAAATATTTAAGAGAAATGGGCGTAACTGATGCTTGGGTTGTTGCTTACAAAGATGGTACAAGAGTTAGTTTAAAAGATGTGCTTGAAGGAGCAATTGAATAATAGAATCTAATATTAATGTTTAAAGCCTGTCAAACTTGAAAATTTGACAGGCTTTTTGCTTTTGATATTGTTAATATTAACAAGCAGCCAAAGCTATTTTGTTTACTCTATTTTCGTGGCGACCGCCTTCAAAATCTGTTTTTAAGAAAGTTAATGCAATGGTTAATGCTTCGTCAGTAGTTAAGTAACGAGCAGGAATACAAACTACATTTGCATTATTGTGCTGACGAGCCAATGCTGCAATTTCTTCTTTCCAGCAAAGTGCCGCTCTAATTCCTTGGTGTTTGTTTGCTGTAATTGCAACACCATTTGCTGAACCGCAAATTAAAATTCCAAAAGTAGTTTCACCACTTTCAACTGAATCAGCTACAGGGTGAGCATAGTCAGGATAATCGCATGAAGCTTCACTATCTGTACCTTTGTTAATAAGTTCAAATCCTTGTGCTGTAAGGGCTTCTATAAGGAATGATTTGTAATTTACGCCTGCGTGGTCGGCACCAATTGCTATTTTCATTATTTTTTCAATTAATAGTACAAAAATACAGTTTAGGTTTTGATATTTGTAATTAATATTGAAATTTATGTACGAAGATTTACCAAAATATACAAAACAACAATTGGCATTACGTAATGGTCAGGATAAACCTGAAATTTGGTGTGCTTTTGAAGGCTTAATCTATGATGTTAGTAAATCTAAACTTTGGCGAAATGGCAAACATTATGAGCATTGGGCTGGTCAAGATTTAACTCCTGAAATGAAAGATGCACCACACACTGCTTTTGTTTTTGATAAATTTGATGTAATTGGGGTGTTGAAATAGGAGAGACGTGTAATATTAAACTATTTTTTGCCACTGACTTCTAACACGTTCAATGAGCATTGAAATGATTCTTTTGTTAATTTCTTGTTTGTTAAAAAGGTAATATTCAAGTTCATATTCATTGAAATGGGCAATGATAGTCCCAATAAATATGGATTTGAATGAAATATCTTTTTTGATTGTGGTATCGATAAAAGGTAATATTTGAGTTTCGTCAATATTTTTTATTGAAACTTTAGTAGTTAAAGTTTGATGTTTAAAAAGTGATAGCAGCAATTCATTTTGCAGTTTCAAAATAGGACGAAGTGTGTCACTTTGAAAGTGCTCTATTTCTCCTGATAATGTTGTATTAATTTCTATATAAGGACGTTCGCTTGATTTCATATTCTACTAACAAATTGATTTACATTTTGTTTTACCATTTGTAGAAATGTATACTAGAGTAGAATGTATATTATTTTTATATTTCTACTCCATTCTCAAAATGATAATGTTCTAGATAAACAGAAGAAAAATTACTTTTAAATTTTGATGTTTTTTGTAAATCGTTTTTGGGTTTAAAATAATTATTATTTAAAGCCCAATCGTAAATACTTTCATCAATTGGGTATTTAGTTAATAGTCCATTTGCATTATTGTGCTTAATCCATGCTATAGCTTTATCTTTATTTGAAAAAATTGCTGAAGGAAATTGACTATTCTCTCAATTTAATACAAAAACTGAATTGATTCCCATAAAATTAAGTTTACTCCCCGTAATTCAAAATTGGGTTTGTTCTTTTTTCATGACCAATGGTTGTACTTGGGCCATGTCCACAGAAAACTATGGTATCTTCTGGTAAAATGAATAGTTTTTGGGTAATGCTTTTGTAAAGTGTAGGCAAACTTCCACCAGGTAAATCCGGGCGACCGAAACTTCCTCTAAATAGCACATCTCCAGCAATTAATATACTTTCTCTTGCATTAAAAAATACCAAATGCCCAGGAGAGTGTCCTGGTGCTGCTATTATTTCTAGTACTGTATTGCCAAATTTTATTTGCTCGCCTTCTTTAATAAATTTATCAGGAGCACAATATTCTAATGTATAAAATCCATAGGCTTGTGCCATTACTTCGGCAGCTTTTATTAAAAAAACATCAGCTTCTGGTACTTGTAAATCAAGGTTATAAGTACGTTTAACAAAGGCATTGCCTGCAATATGGTCAATATGGCAATGTGTGTTTAAAAGTAAAACGGGTGTTAAATTATTAAACTTAATAAAATCACTTAACTCCTCACATTCTTCACGGTCGCTACAGCCTGCGTCAATGATTGCACATTCGCCTGTTTCATCGTAAATTATATATGTGTTTTCTCCTAATGGATTAAATGTGAATGATTTTACTTGCATGTTTTTTAGTTTGTAGTTAAGAGTTCAGGGTTAAGAGTTTTGTTAGAACTCTAAACTCTGAACCCTAAACTAATTTACAGTATATTCAATGTCTGTTCTTTAATTTGCTCAAGTTCTTCTTTCATTTGAACTACCAATTGTTGCATAGTTGCATCATTAGCTTTTGAGCCAATTGTATTTATTTCTCTACCAATCTCTTGTGCTATAAAACCTAACTTTTTACCATTAGCTTCTGGACTTTTGATGGTTTGAATAAAGTAGTTTAAGTGTGAAGTTAAGCGAACTTTTTCTTCATTAATATCATATTTTTCAATATAATAAACCAACTCTTGTTCAAAACGATTTTGGTCGTAGGTTTTATCTTCTAATAATTCTTCAACTTGTTTTTTCAAACGAGCTCTTAAGTTTGCAATTCTCACTGGGTCAGCAAGTTTTACTTGTTCAAGCAAAGTAGCAATTTGTATAATATTATTGGTAATATCTTTCTCTAATTGTGCACCTTCATCTAATCTGAATTGTGTACAAGCAATTAATGCTTGTTGAATGGTATCTTGAATATACAACCAATCTTGCTCATTGTTTTCGTTTACGCCTTCAGATGTATATGCATCAGGTAAAGCCAAAGCCATTTTAAAAATATCTTGTGTTGGAGCACCAAGCACAAAAGCAGTATTTAGTAAATCGTCATAATAAGCTTTTACAAGTGCTTGATTTACTTTTAATTTAGGTTTTAAAACTTTATATGTAATTTCTACATTCAGACTCACTTTTCCTCTTTCAAGACTTTGTGATACCAAATTTCTTATTTCAAATTCTTTGTCGTTAAGATTACGAGGAGTTCTTAAATTTAAGTCTAAACTTTTAGAATTCAGAGATTTTACTTCTACACTCACTGCAAAATCAGCAGTTTCTAGGCTGGCAGAACCAAAACCCGTCATTGATTTTAACATACTACTAAAATATTATTTTTTTGCAATTTACATTTTTGAATTCTTTTAATCAGTAATTGCATGGATTTTTTGTAAGAAATCTTAATTTGAGCTTCAAAGTTGAATCTATCTTCAAAAAAATATTTAACTTAGCCAAATAGTAGATTAGCATTAAATGAAATCATCAATCATAAAATTATTTGCAAAAGAACCACTTGAAGATTTTGGCTTTAGGTTTCATTTGCTTGATTTTATTTTTAGAAAATTACTATTTCAAAATCCGGGTGTGAGTTGGCCTATTCATTTTACAAGTAGAATTATTCATCCTGAAAAAATTAAAAGAGGAATAATGACTTTTCCCGGTGGTTCGATGGGGAATTATATTCAAGCACAAAACGGTATCGAAATTGGAGATTATACCAATCTCGGACCTAATGTTGGTGTTATTTCTGTAAATCATAACCCTTCTGATATAACCAAACATTTACCTGCCAAACCAATAAAAATTGGTAAATATTGTTGGGTTGGAATGAATGCTGTTATTTTAGCTGAAGTTGAACTAGGCGACCATACTATTGTAGGCGCTAATTCCGTTGTAACTAAGAGTTTTCCTGAAGGTTATTGTGTAATTGCTGGTAACCCTGCGAAGGTAATTAGAACATTAGATAAATCTGAAATTTTAAATAAATAGTATTTTGTTACCCGAAAGTGTTATTAAAAATGCTATATTTTTATTTGTTAGTAAACTGATTCCAGCTTTATTATTAACACTGAGTACAATTGTTTTTGCAAGATATTTACCTGTAAATGAATATGGTATTTATCAATCGGTGTGGAGTTATGTAAATATTGGGATTGTAATTAGCACTTTTGGGATTCCTAAATATATTTTAACTTTTGGTAATCACAATAAAGTTGAAATTAGGAAAATTATTTTTCAAGTTTTGTTTTTTACAATTTCATTATCAGGAGCTTATATTCTTTTTTATCACGACCATTTAATGCTCAATGAAAGATTATTTGTTATTGGAATTTTACTTTCACATGCGATTTATTTTATTCAAGAAGCTAATTTGGTGAGAGTAAATCAAAATAAACGATTGCTTTGGTCAAATTTTATTTATGCCATTTTACTGTTTTTAGCTCAAATGTATATTGTTTTTGTAATCAATTATACATTAGAATTTTCTTTGATTGCGATACTTATTGTTTCGATTATTAGAAATGTAATTGTTTTTAGTTTTAATAAATATGAACAAAAAGAAGATGAGTTATTTCCTATAAATTACAAACAATTGGCTTGGTTTGGATTGTATGATGTGCTACAGGTTTCGAGTAAGTGGCTTGACAAATTGGTGCTATTGTTGTTTTTAACACCTCGAGATTTTGCCATTTATTTTAATGGAACCTACGAAATTCCATTGATTGGTATGTTGTTGTATGTATTTCAATCAATTATTACTGTACATAGTGCAGATAAATCTCTTAGCGACAAAGAACAAATTGAGATTTTCAGAAACTCAAGTTATTTAATGTCTGGTATATTATTTCCTTTGGTAGCGTTTTCTGTAATATTTTCCAATGAAATCATAACTTTGATATTCGATAGTTTATATCAGGAGTCTGTAATTTTGTTTGCTATAAGTGCATTGGTTATACCATTAAGAATCTGTAATTTCTCTGTAATGTTACAAATCAAAGAGAAAGGACAAATTATTACTTTAGGTTTGCTATTGGCACTTTTAAGTATTTTAGGTTTAATGATATTTTTATATCCTTATTTAGAATTAGAAGGCTTAGCTTTATCAGTAGTTATTGGAACATATATTCTTGCTGGGTTTTATACTTATCAAATTATTAAAGTATTTAATACATATATTTATCAGTTATTTGCTATTGATAAATTATTGGTAAGGTTAGTTGTTTGTTTTGGAATAATGGCTGGAATAAAATATTTGATTCCGCATTTTGATGAATATAATTTTTATTTAGGGATTATTGTATTTTTAGTTTTATCAAGTGTTTATATGTCATTTTTATGGAAATCAATATTTAAAGTCAAAAAGTAAAAAATGAATTGGGAACAGTTTTGGAATAATACTGCAAGTAAAACCGATAATTTGAGTTTACAAGTTGGACGAAGTGTTAACGGTGTTCCTGTTGATGATAAAACGTTAAGTGATATCATTACTCATATTTCAACTTTATTGAAAATTCAAAGTGATGATAATGTGTTAGATGTTTGTTGTGGTAATGGAATGTTAACAACTCTTTTAGCTGATAAATGTAAAAAAATTGTTGGTGTAGATTTGTCAGAAAAGTTAATTGCAGAAGCAAATCAAAAAAATATTAAAGCAAATATTATTTATCAAAAAGCAAATGCAATTGAATTAGATAAATTATTTGCTGAAAATCAATTTGATAAAATTAATTTATACTTTTCATTTCAATATTTTGAGAGTATTGAAATTGCTATTAAGTTGATTGTAAGTTTATTGTATGTATTAAAGCCTGGAGGTAGTATTTTGTTAGGAGATATCCCTGATTATAATAAGAAGAGTGTTTATTATAATACTTTTGAAAAAAAACTGAGATTATTTGTTCAAAATATTAAAGGTACAAATACTATGGGTAAGTTTTGGAATCCTAGTGAATTAGAATCAATTTGTAGAAAGTTAGGTGCTAGCTCACAAATTTTAAACGAGCCAACACATTTACCTTATTCGCATTATAGATTTGATTTTTTGATAACTAAATAATAGTTATATTACAAAAACTAATTTTATATTACTTAATTTATCAATGAGTTTAGGTTTAGGGTTTAGGGTTTTGAACTCTGAATCCTTAACCCTAAACTCTGAACAAATTATTTAATGTTATATCTCAAAGTTATACCATAAGTACGTGGGTCACCAAGAACCCCAACATATAAACCTGAGTTACCAGCCGCAGCTTGTAATTGCTCAAAATAGTTTGTATTTCCAATATTTCTGCTCCAAAAGAAAATTGAAAAGTCTTCAGATTTGAAACCTGCCCTTGCATTTACCAAAGTATAACCAGCTACATTTAATACTTTTGAAGGTGTTGGGTTTGATGAATAATCAGAACGGTGAGATAAATCAGAAGCTATAAAGAATCTACCTTTTTTGCTTAAGAAATTTCCTTCCGTGCTTAATTCAGTTCCGAAAGTTACATTATGTTTTGAAATACCTGGTAATCTACCGCCTGATGCATCAGTAAATGCTTGTTGGATAGTTTTTGTATTGTCTTTTGGATCTGGAATTGTTTTTCCGGTTTCTTCTAAAGGAAGTGGTGCATTTGTAAATGTTACATATTTTCCATCTGTGTATGCATAAGCAGCGTTGATAGTTAAGAATTTAAGTAGTTGGTAACTACCATCAATTTCAAAACCTTTTACATTTACTTTTTCAGCATTAGCTAAGTAACCTCTATTTACTCCTAATTGTGGAGATTGTACTGTTGTTTGGTAATCTTTAATTTCAGTATTGAATACAGAGAAATTTAAAATTGCACCTTTTACTGGTTTTGTTTTAATACCAAATTCAATGTTTTGAACAAATTCAGGTTTTACTTCTGCAACAGTTGAATCTGGACGACCATTTGATGCTGTTGGTAAACCACCAACATTTACACCTACCGGTTTATAACCTGTTGAGTAAGTTGCAAATGTGTTTATTTTTTCATTTGGTCTGTACGAAACTGTGATATTTCCTGAAATATTGTTGTTTGTAGTAGTTGCAGTAAATGCTTGATTTGTATAAACTGCATTTTTTAATGCTAATAATTTTGAATTGTTTGGGTTTGTAGCATCACTTTGGTAACCACCATACGTTTTTCTGTCATAATCAACATCTTTTTTGTCATAAGTGAATCTGATACCTGGTAAAACGTGTAACCCTTTTAATAATTCCCAATCAGCTTGTGCAAATATTGCAGTACTTAATGATTTGATTGTTGAGTTTGTTCTGATTCCGAAATTATCTAGCAAACCAGGAGTTGAATATAAAGCTTGGTCGCCGGTTGTGCCTGTTTGTACAAATCTCCATTGGTCTTTTCCAACTTCTTCAGTTTGGTTAAGTCCTTGTAAGTTTTGGCTCAATGCATATACTCCAATAACTCCACTTAATTTTTCTGTGATATTACCAGCATATCTAATTTCTTGTGAATATTGGTCGTGACGAGAATCTGCTTGTGATTTTGTTAAGGCAGCAACTTCTGTAAAATCTCTGTCATTTACTGGTCTCCAATTCCAATATCTCCATGCTGTGGTAGATGTTAATGTTCCTTTTCCAATTTTATAATCAATGTTTAACGATAAACCACCAATTTCTTGGTCGTGGCGGAATGGAGTGTTGTTATATACTTGTCTTGAAAATGGATCAACTTTGATTGGCGCATAACCCAAATCAGAAATGATTTTATTGTATTGACGGTGTGCATTTCTTAAAGTTGGAGTAATACCTGCAACTACAAGAGCAGCTCCATCTGGACGTTGAATACTATTATCCCCTGATAACAAAATTTCTAATTTGCTTGTTGGAGTGTAATATAACTGACCTTTAAAACCAATATTATTTTGACCATTATATCTTCTGTTATCATTTGGGTTATAAGTAGTACCAGTTCTTTGAGTTCCAGAGAAAGATAATCTAGTAGTTAAATTTTTTGTTAAAGAACCAGTTACAGATGCCTTTGCTTGAATAAAGTTATAGTTACCGTAACTCAACTCAACTTTTGCACCTGGAATTGGACTTGGTTTTTTAGTGGTAATATTAAATGCACCAGCTGTAGTATTTTTACCAAACAATGTTCCTTGTGGACCTCTTAATACCTCAATTTGGTCAACATCAATAAAATCTAACGATGTTGCAGCTGGACGAGCATGGTAAACTCCATCAACATAAAAACCAACACCTGGGTCAATACCATCATTTGTTAATCCAAATGTAGAACCTAAACCTCTGATATTTAATGTTGTATTTCTTGCATTAGATGAATATAATTGAACTGTTGGTACTAATTCTTTTAAACGGTTTACGTTAAAAGCACCAGCATCTTCTGCTTGTTGACCACCAATTACTGTAATTGGGATTGGAATATCTTGCACAACTTCTTTTCTTCTTCTTGCTGTTACTACAACTTCATCTGTTGATATAACCTCATGTTCAACAACTAAATCAAAGTTTTTATTTTGTAAATCATTTAGAGTTAAAGTAAATGTTTTGTACCCAATAGCTTTTACTTCTAATACAAATGGAGGTACAATTGCTCCTGTAAGCTTGAATTTTCCATCCAAATCCGTTACAGTCTTTATTTTAGAATGCTTTATATGAACAACAGCACTAACTAAAGCAGCGTTGTCTTTATCTTTTACTGAACCCGTTATTGTTTCTTGTGCAAAGGCAATGCTTACACTTACAAACAAACTAGAAATGAATATGAGTAATTTTTGAGTCATGATAATTGTGATTTAATAATTTAATAATACTATGTCTATATTTATAGTAGAGAAAATGATATAAATATAATTCCCATAGAAATAGTAGTTATAAAGCTACAACATCGTACTAATTTATATATTTTATGCTTAAACATAATTTTATAGTGTTTTGATTAATTGAATGCAAATCTATACTAAATATATAGACTTACAAAGTATGTAGGCAAAAATTTCAAATATTTTTACATACCACAAATTACTGTTTTGATAATCTTATGTTTAACAGTAATAATTTTTTTTAGTAAAAAAATCTTGTGGTAAACTGCGAATGTATTGTAGTGCTATTCGCTCTTCATTTAGTTTAATAAAATATTGAAAAATTAAAAATAGAATTAAAGCATTTCTAATTCCGTTGTTAAATTATAACGAGCTTTATTCTCAAAATTATTGAAAATGTGTTCAGTTTTGAATATTCTATTCATAGCTAAAAAATGTTGTAATACCTTTTTTCTTCCAGGATTATAGATTATGTCAGGATAAATGGAATACTCTTTTCTAATTTGATTAAAATACAATTCATAATCAATCCAATCACAACCTAAAATACATAAATCGGCATCTGTAAATAGATTACAGTCATTGTCAATATTTATTTCATGTGATTTTGTAGCGATAATGAATGCAACACATTTATCAATTTGAACATTGGGTACACCTAATTTCGTCAAATGAGTTTTAGCTAAAGAAGCACTTTTTTCTTCATTATTGCTTTTTAGTGAATTGTAAATAATATCATGGTAAAAAGTAGCAAACTGAATTGTTTCCCAATCAGTTATTAATTCTTTAACTTCATTAAGTTGAGAAAATAGATTTATAAGATGTTGTAAATTATGATAATGCCTTGATTTATGACTATATGCTTTTTCTATTATTTGCCAATAATCACTTATCAATGCATCATCATTTGAATACTTTTTATAAAGTTCAATGTATGTATCTTTTAGTGAATACATTACACCAACTTATTTTTCAATAAAGGAACAGTTGAGCAAGGTTCGCCAAACATAAGCGAAGAAACAATTGGGGTTAATTTTGCAGTTAAATGAGTATAAGCTGAAACTGGAACTGGTTTGTTTGAGCAACCTTTCACTACCACTTTTGCAGCTTTGTAGTCATCAAAATTCAGTTTGTCAATTGCTTCTGTGTATAAAGCAGTTTCCAAATCTTCTAATGAGCCAAATACCAATTTATTTACAACTGGAGCAAGTTTGGTAGCCAAAAGCATAAAAGCCCATGTAGGAACTATGGCATCGGCGGTACAAGTTAGGGCAACATTTGCTCCTTTGTATTGATTCCAATCATGTTCTTTTATGAAATCTCTAAAATCTTTTTCTTTTAGAATCAATTCCATAAATAGGTTTTGCTTCAAATCATACAAAATTCTTGGGGCCGGATGATACAATTCTTCTAAATCAATTTGTACCAAACTCGAGCTTGCTACTTTATTTACAATTTCGTTTTCCATTAAATTACAGCGTTTGTTTGAAACTCTTTTAAATAAAATGGTTCAAAAAGCGATACATTTTCAAATTGCTCATTTTGGAAAGCTTCAAAAGCTAAGTTTCCCATGTATTGTGCCGAAGGGTAAATGTCTTCAACAAACAAAGCATTGTTTGATGTAATAAATGGCTTCGTTTTTTTATTAGAATTCCCTACGAAAGCAATTTTTTGTGTAGTCAATTGTTCCACATAACTATGTTCAGACAAAATATGTGGAACAATTGTTTCAATAAAATTCAATTCTTTATTTAGTAACCCTGCATAAACTTCCAATCTGCGAGCATCAAGCATAGGACAAACAATATAATCGCTTAAAAATGAATATCTTTGATAAAACATGTTTGCCATAATTTGATGTGCATTGATGGCAATTAATGGTTTATCAGTTGCAAAACATAAACCTTTTATAGTTGAAACACCAATTCTTAAACCTGTGTATGAACCTGGACCCGAACAAATAGCAAATGCATCAATATCATTCATTGTCAAATTTGTACACTGAATGGCATCATTAATCAAAACAGCCAAGTTTTCAGAATGAGATTTTTCTGTTCTTAATTCAGCATAAAACTGTAATTCACCATTTGAATGTAGCGCTACCGAACCAATTGAAGTAGAAGTATCAACACTTATTATGTATGTCATGGATTGTTTAAGAGTTTATGAACAATTAGTCCCATAGGGACGATGATGTCATAGGCATGGGTTTTAACCCATGTAATTTATATTAATTTATAGTATGGGAGTAAATGAATCTATTTCACTCCCTTCAAAATTGCCTGATAACGAGCTTTATCTTTCAATACTTTTACCGCCTCACGAATATCAAGGTCATCATCAAAACTAGATTCAATTACACCTTTTTGTAAATAAAAACGTGAAATTATATTTTCTTCTAACTCTTGTTTGATTTCGTTTTTGTACAAATACAATTCCTTGTCTTTATTTTTAGCAACTTTTGAGCGTAAAGCATCAACTTGCTCTTTCACTAAATCATAAGATTTATCTGATTTTGCAGTTTCTACTAATTTGTCGAGTTCCTTTTCAAGATTTGATTTGTATTCGTAATCCTTAGTCGAAATCCATTTTACAAACTCATCATATTCTTTGTCTGATAAATGAAATTCTTTTGCTGGTGCAATGCTTTGTTTACCAACTACATAAGTTGTAACCCAATCAAATAAGAATCCATTTTCTGCAATGCTTAATAATATTGCAGGATATTCTGGTTTGGTAACAATCACATCAGGGGTTACGCCACCACCATCATAAACTGTTCTATTTCCTTGTGTTTTAAATGCTTTGTGCGTTGAATCTGCAAATTTAGAAACAGTTCCATCCTCAGCTCTGTGTGAATAGTCAATTGCTTGAATGCAACGTCCCGAAGGTGTGTAATACTTAGCAACCGTTAATTTCAATTGTGAATTATATGGAAGTGGACGAGTACTTTGAACCAAACCTTTACCAAATGATTTTTGTCCAACCAAAACACCTCTGTCATAATCTTGAATTACACCCGAAACAATCTCCGAAGCCGAAGCGCTTCTACCATTAATAAGTACAGCAATTGGAATTTCAGTGTCAATTGGCGAATTAAGCGCAGTGTAAGTTTTATTCCATTCCGTAATTTTACCTTTGGTACTCACTACATTTTTACCACGAGGAATAAATAAGTTTGACAAATCAACCGCCTCATTTAATAAACCACCTGGGTTGCCACGTAAATCTAAAATTACTGAAGTTGCACCCTGTTTTTTTAAGTCACTCAATGCAAAACTTACATCTTTTGCTGCATTGTTTGTAAATTCAGTTAATTGAATATAACCAATTTGTGGTTCAACAAAACCATAATAGGGCACATTGTCAATGGTAATATGTTTACGAGTAATAGTTAACTCAATTTCTGACGGCGAGCCTTGACGTTTAACTTTAACTTTTACACTTGTACCGCCTTGCCCTTTAAGTAATTTCGATACATCGTCCACTTGTTTGTCTGAAACCACAATGCCATCAACACTCACAAGTTCGTCAGCTATTTTTAAACCTGCCTGTACAGCTGGTGCATTTTGGTACAACATCAACACGGTAGGGCGTTTGTTTTGAATACCGATTATGCAACCTATTCCGTCGTATTGACCAGTAGTCATGGTTCTGTAATCCTCAATATTATCTTCAGGGATATAATTTGTGTAAGGGTCAAGGGTCGCCAACATTTCATCAATCCCATCTTTCATTAATTTATTTGGGTTGATATCATCAACATAATAAGCGTTAAGTTCTTTGTAAATAGTTGCAAACGTGTCCAGATTTCGTGCAATTTCAAAAAACTTATCACCTTTACTTGCAGCTACAAAAACAAACATTGCAACAATTGCAATCGAAAATAATCCGAGTTTAGACTTAATATATTTTTTCATAGAATAGATAAATGCCGCCCTAATTTATGTATTTGAACATGGCGTTGAATCAAAACGAAATATAATACGAAAAATTTGAATAATGTGGAATTATTGCGATTTTGTTGGGGTGGGAGAAAGGTTTTGCGAAAAACTAATTGTATTTATTACCCAATCTTAGCAATCATTTTATTCATAGCTTTTTCAAAAACTTTAAAGTTTTCAATGTTTTTTGAAGTGTAAACCAAGCCGATGGCTAAATTTTTATTTGGTTTTTGAGCTAATGATTCTCGTAATTTGTAAGCTTGCAAACGAAATGCTTCACGAGTACGCCTTTTGATTAAATTTCTATCAACGGCTTTTTTGAAATTTCTTTTGGGAACAGAAATTAATATCTGAAAATTAGATGTTTCACATTCAACATCTTGAAAAATATAAACTACTTTAAAAGGGTATGAAAATAAAGAAGAGCTGCTTTTAAACAGCTCTTTTATATTTTCGTGTGAACATAAACGCTCGGATTTTTGAAAAGAAAATCCTTTTTTAATTTCCGAGTTAGTTTTCAAATCACCCTTTGTGTCTTTTCTCGTCAGAAACAGTTAAACTAGCTCTACCTTTAGCACGACGTGCTGCAAGAACTCTACGTCCATTTGCTGAACTCATTCTTTCACGGAATCCGTGTTTGTTTCTTCTTTTTCTAGTCGATGGTTGGAATGTCCTTTTCATAGTTATTTATTTAAGAATCCCCTTGCAGGGATAGGATATCTTTAATAGATTTGAGCCTGCAAAACTAAGAAACAGTTTTGTAAATAACAACCTTATCTCAATAAATAATCAAAATAAGTTTTATTTCTAGTTAATACTGTACCATGATTGAGTTAAAAATCAGTAAGTTGAAGTCGCAAAAACAATTTTTAAACATTGAAATTTGTATTCCTTGTAATAATGAATCTACTATTCTATATACAATTCCAAACTGGCGACCAGGCAGATATGAAACTCAAAACTATGCAAAAAACATTAGAAATTTTAATGTAACCAATCCACAAAACCAACATTTATCGTTTCAAAAAATAACTAAAAACACTTGGCAAATTAATGTTGATAATGCTGAGTTTGTAAATATTTCTTATGAATATTACGCATGGCAATACGATGCTGGTGGAAGTGTTGTAGACGATAACCTATTGTATATCAATTTTATCAATAGTGTTGGTTATTTTGAACATTTACAACAAGCTGATTACAAGCTATTGTTACCATATACTCACGACGACAAAATTGCAACGTCTCTGAATTATTCAATTGAAAATAATCAAGTAGTTTTATCGGCTCAAAATTTCCATGAATTGGCCGATTCTCCAATTATTATTTCTCCAAATATAGCCTTAGCAAGTTATCAAGTTCAAAATACAACATTCAATATTTGGCTTTATTCTGAGAAAAATGATGTAAATCCTGAATTGTTAATACCTAAATTTGAACTTTTTACCAAACAACAATTTGCGGTATTCAATGAATTTCCATTTCAAGAATACCATTTTTTAGTATTGCTATTGCCTTATTTTTATTATCATGGCGTTGAACATCAGTCGAGTACCGTTATGGTTATGGGGCCAAGTATGGATTTTCATAAACCAGCTTTCGAACTCGAGGTGTTAGGTTTGGCAAGCCACGAATTATATCACGCTTGGAATGCCTTAAGTATTCGTCCTAAAGAGTTAAGTCCATACAACTTTAATCATGAAACATATTTCAATACAGGTTTTGTAATTGAGGGAGTTACCACTTTTATGGGAGATTATTTGTTGGCTCAAAGTAAGGTAATTGATTTGCAAACCTATATAGCTGAGTTAAACGGAATATTAACCAAAGAAATTGACCAAGAAGGCTGGAAAAATTTATCTCTTACAGATGCTTCAATGGAACTTTGGCTTGACGGTTACACTAAAGGAGTGCAACATCGAAAAGTTTCAATATACCAAAGAGGCTGTTTAATTGCTTTTATTACCGATATTTTATTGAAGCAAAAAGGAGCAAGTTTAAATGCTTTAATGCAAGAATTTTGGAATCATTTCGGGAAAACTAAAATTGGATACACCGCCAATGATTATTTTGATTTAGTTGAAAAACTAGGAAATGCTGAAATTCGACAATTAATTTCAAAATTAGTTTTTGAAAGAGTGAATCTAATACCAATTTTAGATTTGATACTACCTTCAATTGGTTTAAAATTACATACTTTCGAACCAAACTTACTTCAAAGCTGGGGAATCAAAACATTTATTCAAGCTGGTAAAACCATTGTTGACCAAACCACTCCTCATACGCTAGCTGGTGAACAACTTTGTATCGGGGATGAAATTTTTGCAATAAACAATTATTTAGTTGAAGCCAATCTTGAAAAACATTTGTTTAATAAAGAAATAGCTGTATTTCAAATTATTAGAAACAAAAAGCTTTTAAATTTTGAACTTAAACCAAATGCAGATTTAGCTATATTAAACCATGAATTTGTAATTGAAAATGAAGGGTTGTTTAGTAAATATGTGGGTTAATTACTCCGAAATTATAAATCTTGATTACACTTTATAGAATAAAATATCATCTAAAAGATGTTTGCTTGCTAATTTCTGATTAATTTTCGGGATAAATAATTTTCATTACTCTTTATGGGAAAACGTTTGATTCGAATTAAGCAAAAAGATATTGTTACAAAACAATCATCATGGCAAAATACTGAACTAAATTTGGTTTTTGCTTCGGGTGAAGTAATGTTTGGTTTCGGTTCGCTTAAAAACAATGAAACTATTATTCTAGTTGATAAAAAACAAAAGTCTCATTCATTCAAGTTATCAACTATTTCTGAAATTGTTAGAGACGAAAAATCTGATTTTTAATTATTTAAACAATAAATTTATCCTTTATGTTAAAACAACTACACATTCGCAATTACGCCTTAATTGAATCTCTTGAACTTGAGCCCAATAAAGGTTTAAATATTATCACAGGGGAGACAGGTGCTGGTAAATCTATTTTATTAGGTGCAATTGGTTTAATGCTTGGTAATAGAGCTGATGCGAAAGTGCTTTTTAACGAGGAGCAAAAATGTATTGTTGAAGGTACATTTGATGTGTCAAACTATGCGCTCGAAGCTGTTTTTGAGGAAGAGGATATAACTTTTGAAAAAGAGTGTATTATCCGTCGTGAAATTGCTCCAGGAGGTAAATCAAGGGCATTCATCAACGATACACCTGTAAAACTTGAATCGCTTAAGAAAATTGTTGAACAATTACTTGACGTTCACTCTCAGCACGATACATTTTTACTTGGAAGCAATGCTTACCAAATAGGTTTACTTGATGCTTATGCTAGTAATCAAACTTATTTGCTAGATTATAAATCAGCTTACAGCAATTGGAAAAAAGCCGAAAAAACGTTTTTAACTATAAAAGAACAATCTGCACAAAACCAAAAAGAATACGACTTTAATTTGTTTTTATTCAACGAATTAGATGAATTAAAACTACAACTTGGCGAACAAGAGGAACAAGAAGCCGAACTAAAAACGCTTGAAAATGCCGAAGAAATAAAAAGCAAATATGCACAAGCCTTTTATTTATTAAATGATGGCGAATATGCAATAACAAGTCAATTAAAAACAAGTTTACAACAACTTGAAAGCTTATCTAAAATTCATCCAGAATCTATTCCTTTTGCTGCAAGGTTAAAAAGTGCCTTTATTGAAATTAAAGATATTGCAGATGAAATTGAAGTAATTGGAGAAACAGTTGAATATTCACCTGCACGTATAGAATTGATTCAAAATAGATTAAGTGCAATTTATCGTTTACAAAAGAAACATGCTGTAAACACCGTTGAAGAGTTAATTGCTATTTACAATGAGTTGGATCTTAAAATACAGCAAGTACAACAATTAGACGAAGTTTTACAAAAAGCTGAAACCGATTTACATGCTGCCCAAAACGAAATGTTAGCGAAAGCGCAAGTTCTTTCCAACAAACGACAAGCAGCTGCACCAACAATCCAAAATGAAATTCAAACAATTTTAGGTTATTTAGGAATGACCAATGCTGTAATGGAAGTTACAGTACAACAAATTGACCCAACAAATACCGGAATAGATAAAGTGTCATTTTTGTTTTCTGCTAATAAAGGCATTGCACCACAAGAACTTAAAAATGCAGCATCAGGTGGTGAATTTTCTCGATTGATGTTAGCAGTAAAATATGTGTTAGCAGGAAAAACATCTCTTCCAAGTATTATTTTTGATGAAATAGATACAGGTATTTCAGGAGAAATCGCTAAAAAAGTGGGTGCATTGATTAAAAAAATGTCAACACGTCACCAAGTTATGTGCATAACCCACATGCCACAAATGGCAGCAAAAGCCGATGCACACTTTTATGTATATAAGGATAACACAACAGCCCGAACAGTTAGTAATATCCGTTTACTTGAACCCAAAGAACGAGTATTTGAAATTGCACAAATGATTGGTGGCAACACTCCATCAGAAGCCGACTTACAAAGTGCCCGAGGTTTGATAGAAGGTTAGATTTATTATTCTCTATCTAATAATCATGTTTTATTAATTGATATTGGTATCTATAGTATTAATATAGTATTAAATCATTGAAAAATCTTTTTTATATTATTAAGAAAGAATTTAAAAGGTGATTCATTCTAAAGTCTGTAATTATTTTTATTTATTTCAATTATCTTTTTAATGTTATAAGATATCTTGCCTCTAAATTCCTATTATCAATCTATGGAGCCCTGAAAGTGCGAAATATCTAAGAGGTGGATAAAGCTCGCCTCAAATCTCAATTCTTCAAATCATTAAAACATAATCAAACCATCACGGTTTTAATATTACTAAATTATCCAAAAGACAAATTGAGGTCATAAATCTTTAACAATACATATTTATTCCCTACTATTCTACCACTTTTATCTATTTACTTATTTATATCACTTTATTTTAATTGAAATATATTTAGATTAAATATAACTATACTGTTTTGTTTGTTTTTGGTGAAAATTTAATAGCTTTTGTTATTAAAAATAAATGGACTAATTCTCAGATAGCTACAAAAAAGTTTCAAATTATGTTATCACAATGTTAGGCTAATATAAAAAAATGTCGTACGTTTGTAATCCCAAATCGAAAGGATGAGGTGTTAAAGATTGAAACAAGCTCAAAAAATAAGTTTTAAAACGCTTGTTTATTTAAAAATGCTTCGTACCTTTGCAGACCCAAAACGTGGGTAAAAAACAAACACATAGTATTTTGCTTTCTTGGTTTAGAAAAGAGGAAGAGAAAAATAT
>JBEEOW010000028.1:0-48221 GCA_041191405.1 Bacteroidota bacterium | reverse complement strand
CATTCAAAAATAAACACTTAAATACACGTATATACAACTAAAATCTCAATTTAATCAATATTAACTACTATAAACAAAAAATAAAACCAATTTTAATCCAAAATCAAGTAATTATAAATACCTAAATAAAAAATAATTAATATAAAAATAATTATATATACTTTGAAAAATTAAAAGTTAAAGATACTTTTGTTACAAGTATAAAAATAAAATATATTTAATCCCCATTTAAATGGAAAAACGAACAAAACTATTAAGGAATATAATTATTTATATTTCCTTATCATGTGGAGTTGCAACTTATTCGTTTGCAGGCTCCAGTGAAAGTTACCCGAAGGTAACCAAAGAATGGTTTCTATTGGAAGAAACCAAAACCCACATTGAGTTTTCGGGCAGAGTAATTAAATGCGATGAAAACGAAAACCATCAATTACATTTAAAAATCTTCAATGAAAATGCAGAAGAGAAAAATGTAAATTTCAAGGTTACAATTTTAGACAAAACAACTGGTAAGAGTATTGAAAAAACAATTACTTTGACATTAGGTGTAGCTGCAATGATTAATGCTGCTTGTGATTCAAGTGAAAATAGTAACTTGAAAATTGAAATCCCTTCGGATTATAATGCTGAGAATTTAGACATCAAACTTCAACTTAATTAAATTCTCAAAATTCCATGTCGTTTATAAAAAAATCACTCCTAGTTTTAGGGTTATCTATAACCTCATTTGCAGGATATAGCCAATGTGATGCACCAACAATAAATAGTTTTGCACCAAATACTGGCTTTATTGGTAGTACTGTTACAATTACAGGAGCCAACTTTGACCCAATCCCTTCAAACAACCAAGTATTCTTTGGTGCTACAAAAGCACAAGTAATTAGTGCATCGTTTGGAAAACTGACTGTTATTGCACCAGTAGGGGCAACTACTTCATTAATTTCTGTAAAAAACAATTGTAATAAAACTGCATATTCTCAAGTTCCATTTAATGGAATATTTTGCCCTACTCCTCTTACTTCAACTACATATCAAAATGTAGCTCAAGAACTTGCAGGGGTGTACGGAGCTTACAATATGCTTTCACAAGATTTAGATCTTGATGGAAAGCCTGATGTGATTTCTGCAACAACTAGTGGTATTACAATTGCCAAAAACAATAGTACACCTGGTAATATCAGTTTTTCTGGACAAAACATTTTAGTTGCTTCAAGCAGTGTTGCTGTAGCAGATATGGATGGTGACGGAAAACGTGACATTGTTGTAGCAAGCAATGGAAATGTAGCTGTAGTACGAAACACAAGTACGCCTGGAAATTTCACATTTGCTCCTGCAATTAACTTCACAGTTGGTGGAACTTATCAAATTGCAACAGGTGATTTTAACAATGATGGAAAAATTGATATTGCAGTAGGAAGCAATTCAAGCATTGTTACCATGTTAAATACCAGCTCTGGTACTGGTGTTATTTCATTCACAAACAACATTGCAATAGGTGTTGGTTACAGATCAACAGGATTACAATGTGCAGATGTTGATGGTGATGGCAAAACAGATATTTTGGCTACACAAGGCGATGGAAACAGAGCAGTATCTTTGAGAAACATTACTAATTCATTAAGCAATACTTTTGCATTTGAAGCTCCAGAATATTGGAATTCAGGAGGTACATACCCATATAGATGCCAAATTGCAGATTTTGATAAAGATGGAAAAGTTGATTTAACAACTTGTAACTTTAACGGCGCTACAAATACTGCAATCTATAGAAATACTTCAACTGTTGGAAATATTTCATTTGCTACAACTGTAAACCTTGTAGCCCCTGTAAGTAATTATCGTATTCAAGTTGGTGATGTGAATGGTGACGGATATCCTGATATAGTAACTAAATCTTTGGGTGTAAACGTATTCTCAGTTTATCCTAATACAAGTACTGGTGCAGGTGTAATTTCGTTCGGTAGTAGAATTGACTATACTTCTTCACGACAAGCTGAAGTGAGTGGTATTGTTATTGGTGATTTAGATGGCGACTTTGTACCAGATCTTGCTACAAGTGGTATTTCAAGTAACACTATTCGTTTTCATAGAAATACAAGCTCACAAGTAGATAATTCGTT
Source organism: Bacteroidota bacterium (assembly GCA_041191405.1). GTDB lineage: Bacteria > Bacteroidota > Bacteroidia > Cytophagales > UBA9547 > JBEEOW01. The sequence goes on along the minus strand of JBEEOW010000028.1, from coordinate 46,101 downwards.
ACCAACTGCTATTTGTAAAAATATAACAGTTGCTTTAAGTCCAAACGGTACAGTAGTTGTAACTGCTGCTATGATTGACAATGGTAGTAGTGATGCATGTGGAATTGGTTCTTTAGAAATCAACAATCAAGAATCAATAACATTTACTTGTGCAAATATTGGTGATAATAATGTTACATTAAAAGTAACTGACCGTTCAGGAAATGTATCAACTTGTAATGCAGTTGTAACAGTTTCACCTGCTGCTATTATTGTAGCTGGTCAAACTACAGTATGTCAAGGTCAAACAGTACCAATGTCAGCAAACCTAGGTGATTCATATCAGTGGTTTAAAAATGGAACTGCTATTGATGGTGCAACATCTCAAACTTATATTGCTACTACAACAGGAAACTATCAAGTAGAAGTATCAAATTCAGGCGGATGTTCTGGTATTTCTTCGAACACTTTAGTAACTGTAAACAATAACCCTGTAGTAAATACTACTCCAACAGGTAGTACCTTTTTATGTGCTCCAGGTAACAATGTATTGCTTTCAGCAAGTGAATCAAGTATTTATCAATGGATGTTAAACGGTGCTAATATTCCAAATGCTACTCAACAAACTTTCAATGCAACTACAGTTGGAAATTATCAAGTTAAAGTTGTGGATTTATTTGGATGTTCAGCGACTTCATCTCCTATTGTTGTAACAAACTTAGCTCCTGAAATTAACATAAGTGGTTCAGGTTCATTTGGACAAGTGTTTCCAAACACTACTACCGCCTCAACTTTTGTTATCTCAAATACTGGTAATGGAACATTGAACTTAAATAATTTAATTATCACTGGCCCACAAGCAAGTAACTTTAAATTTACAGTTAATCAAAATAATTATAGCTTAGCAGCAGGTACATCAACTCCTATAACTATCAATTTTACAGGAAATGCAATTGGTACATATAATGCCAGCTTAAGCTTAAATTCAAATGACTGTGATGAAGGTCAAATTACAATTCCTTTAACAGCTGAAATCACTTGTTTGCCAGTAGATTTCAATGTTTGCAATAATAATATTTTAGCAAATACTGATTTAAATTCATGTAATGCTAAAATTAAATTTAACACTAATTCATTAGGAACATCTCCTATCAACTATTCATATTCATTAAGTGGAACTACTTTAGGAAATGGCAATGTATCATCTGATAGTTTATCATTTAACACTGGAAAAACATTTGTAACAGTAGTAGCAACAAACGCATGTGGTGTTGATACTTGCAAATTTGAAGTACAAGTAAATGATAATCAATTACCTTTAGCATCAGGCAAAGATATTATTGTTTACCTAAATGCGAATGGTGTTGCAAATATTTCAGTAAATGATATTGAAAATGGTTCTAGTGATAATTGTTCTATTTTAAGTAAAGAACTTTCAAACTCAGTTTTTGCTTGTGAAAACAATGGAATCAACTCTGTAATTTACAAGGTAACTGATATTTCAGGAAATGTAAGCTTTGATACAATAAACGTAGTAGTAAAAGACACTACTAAACCAAGTATTGTTAATTATTCAATTCCTACTTTACCTAAAACTATTAGCCAATTAGGTAGAAAATCTATTTATTCAAATGTTAAATTAAATGGTGGTAGCAACTTTATTGAAGTTAATCCAGGAGCATCAATTGCTTTAACAGGTAATTATTCTGCATCATTTGATGGTGGAGCAGGCTGCAATGGTTGTATCACTCAACATTATATTGGAATTAATAACGTATTCTCATTATGTCATAGTGCAGGTGGCGGTTCGGGAAATGTAAATACTACTTTCACTGCTCCAACAGTACCAGGTGTTTACTACATTACTCAAACTGCAACTTGGTGGTATTCATGCAACCAATTTGGTGTACCAGCAACTAGCAATGATCCAAATTTAGCAATTGCAGTTGTTGTAGTAAAAGGTAGTACAAATAATATTTGTGCTTCAGATATTACAAAAAATGTAGATGCTAATAAATGTGGTGCAATTGTAAATTTTGGAAACCACACAGCAAATGATAATTGTTCAGGTGTTACATTGACTCAAACATCAGGACTTGGAAATAATGTAGAATATCCAGTAGGTGTAACTACAAATACTTATGTTGCAACCGATGCATCTGGAAATACAAATTCTTGCTCATTTAATGTTACTGTAGTGGATAACATTAAACCCGTAGTAATTGTTAAAAACGTTACTTTACCACTTGATGCAAATGGAAATGCTATTTTAACTGTTTCTGATGTAAACAATGGTTCGAACGATGCATGCGGTATTGATTCAATTTCAATCAGCAAATCAACTTTTGACTGTTCAAATGTAGGTGCAAACAATGTTGTGTTAACTGTGGTTGACAAAAATGGCAACACGAATTCAGCTACTGCAATTGTAAATGTAATTGATTCTATTGCTCCAGTAGCAAAAGTTCAAAACAAAACGTTGTATTTAAATGCTTCTGGAAATGCAAGTATTTCTGTTGAAGATTTGAATAATGGTTCATCTGATGCTTGTGGTATCGATTCAATTACATTAAGTAAATACCATTTTGATTGTTCAAATGTAGGTGCTAATAATGTTGTGTTAACTGTGGTTGACAAAAACGGCAACACTAATTCAGCTACTGCAATTGTAACTGTAATTGATTCTGTTGCTCCAGTAGCAAAAGTTCAAAACAAAACGTTGTATTTAAATGCTTCTGGAAATGCAAGTATTTCTGTTGAAGATTTGAATAATGGTTCATCTGATGCATGTGGTATCGATTCAATTACATTAAGTAAATACAATTTTGACTGTTCAAATGTAGGTGCTAACAATGTTGTATTAACTGCGTTTGACAAAAACGGCAACACTAATTCAGCTACTGCAATTGTAACTGTAATTGATACAATTGTTCCAAATGTATTAGCAAACAACTTAACTTTATTCTTAAATGAATCAGGTAATGCTTCTATTTCTGTATCTGATGTAAACAATGGTTCGAACGATGCATGTGGTATTGATTCAATTTCAATCAGCAAATCAAATTTTGACTGTTCAAATGTAGGTACTAATAATGTTGTGTTAACTGTGGTTGACAAAAATGGCAACACGAATTCAGCTATTGCAATTGTAAATGTAATTGATACAATTGTTCCAAATGTATTAGCAAACAACTTAACTGTTTACTTAAATGAATCAGGAAATACTTCTATTTCTGTATCTGATGTAAACAATGGTTCGAACGATGCATGTGGTATTGATTCAATTTCAATCAGCAAATCAAATTTTGACTGTTCAAATGTTGGTGCTAACAATGTTGTTTTAACTGTGGTTGACAAAAATGGCAACACTAATTCAGCAACTGCAATTGTAACTGTAATTGATTCTATTGCTCCAGTAGCAAAAGTTCAAAACAAAACGTTGTATTTAAATGCTTCTGGAAATGCAAGTATTTCTGTTGAAGATTTGAATAATGGTTCATCTGATGCTTGTGGTATCGATTCAATTACATTAAGTAAATACAATTTTGACTGTTCAAATGTAGGTGCTAACAATGTTGTGTTAACTGTGGTCGACAAAAATGGCAACACTAATTCAGCTACTGCAATTGTAACTGTAATTGATTCTGTTGCTCCTGTAATAAAACTAAAAAACAACACATTTACACTAGTAAATGGCATTGTAAACGTTTCTGGAAATGACTTCAATAATGGTTCAACTGATGCTTGTGGTATTGCAAATGTTACTGTAAATCCAAATACATTTAACTGTACGAACATTGGATTAAATACAGTTACTGTAACTATTACTGATGTAAATGGAAATATTTCAACAGGAAATGTAACCGCTTCAATTATAGGAACAATACCTACAGTAAGCATTAAACAATCACTACAACCTGAGTTTTGTCAAGGTGGAGCAATCATTTTAACTGCAAGTTCAAATGAAAATGTAACCTATTTATGGTCTACTGGAGAAACAACCAATCCAATTAATGTTTACAATTCAAGTAATTTCAATGTAACAGCAACAAACATGTATGGTTGTAAAGCAAGCACTACAACAACAGTAAATTATGTAGCGTCTAATTTATTATCATCATACAATGTATTAGCTGAAAATCATTTCTCTTTAACCGGAAATAGTAAAGTTGAAAATGGTGGTGTTGGAATTATGCATTCAGGAATTGCAAAAATTAACTCTGGAAGTACAGTTTTAGGTCCAAAAACATTTGTTAAAGGTCCGAATGTAAACACAACGGGAGGAACTGTGAGTACAATTATCAATGGTACAGCAACAGTTACTTTACCAACATTCTTGACTCATAATGGAATTTATGGTCCAAGTAATAATTATGCTAACGGAACTGTAATTACAATTACAGATTCGATATTTAACGCTATCAATGTAGGTTCAAATTCAAGAATTATATTTAAAGCTAAAAACATTTCTTTAGCACACTTAAATATTGGAAATGGAACTACTGTTGAATTTGCTTCTCCATGTGCAAATTTACGAGTTGCTGGTAGTATAAATATTGGTAACAACGTTACTATTAACAACAATAAGAAAACTTTAGCAATGTATATCGGTGGAGCTATTTCTATTGGAACTGGTTCAAATGTAACATCAACAGTATGGGCTAAAGGTGCTTTTGCAGCTTATGGAAATATTTCAAATACAACAACTATAACAGGTTTAGTAATTGCAAACGTTGTTAAAGGCGATTCTTATGTAACATTTACATCAAATAGCTTATGCAATGGATGTACAAATGCTATTAATACAAGAGAAGATAATTCTGCAAATCAAACAGTTGCAAATCTTAACTTGATTGCATTCCCTAATCCATTATCAAATGAAACAAACATTAACTTTAATGCTTTATCAAATGAAAATGCTACAATTGAAGTATTTGATTTGAGTGGTAACAAAGTAATGACTTCGTTTAATGATGATGTAATTGCAGGAAACAACTACAATGTTGTAGTAAATGCTTCTCAACTTACAAGTGGTTTATATATAGTTCGTTTAACTAATGGTAGTAACGTAAGTAATATTAAACTTACAGTTATTAAATAAATTACAAACAAACTAATATTAATTATAATGGGTTACCCTAAAAAGGTAGCCCATTATTTTTTTATAACTATGTTAATTTATTTTTATGAAGATTTTCATTTTGAAAAATTTTCATAGTTTAATAGAAATCAAATATTAAATTCTATTTATCAAAAACAAAACCTTTTTGTGTAATTAAATCAGGAGAAAGAATTGAATCGTTATCAAAATTGTGATTTTTTAAAAGAGTTCCATCTTCATTATAAAATCTCCACATCCCAGATTTACCATTTTTATTAAGTTGCCCCTGAATTAATAAAACTCCACTAATTCTATCAAATACATAAAAAAAAACTTTATTGTATACTAATACAGGCATAATATATGAATCTCCTGCACCATAATCATTTATTGTTAAATTTAAAACTTTTAGAGTATCTAATGTGTCAAAACTAGCTTGTTTAATAATTATATTATAATGACTAAAATTTTGGGGAAAACTTAAGTAATCAATTGTTTTATTATTAATACGATTATCAATAGATTCAACAATATTTTTTTTAGTTATAAAAAGTGTGGAACTTTTTTCTTTCTCCACGAAATTAACAATATTACCTTCAGGATATTTAGATAAATACAAATTATGTTTACAAGAAACCAATCCTAAAAGAAAAAATATTATTATTTTAATTTCCAATAATTTCATAAATCTTTATAACATTAAATATCAATTAATCTACAAACATCATAAGTAACTCTATTTCAATTATATATATAAATAAAAATTTTATCATCCGAGACAATTTTACACAAGATTATAAAATATCAAATCTTATTAAATTATACATTATTATAAGATTTCTCATACCTAGGAATGACAGAGATAACTAAAAATTATATATATATTTAGTTAAATTTTAATTTAACAAAGTAAAAGTAATTTTCTAAATAAAAAAACACATCAAAATCTACTTCTTAATCAACAACTCCTCTCCTACATAGACTGAGTTATTGATTTTTTTATTCCATTGTAAAATGTTTTGAACTGTGGTATTTGGGTATAATTTTGAAATTTTATAAATAGTTTCGCCTTTGGCTACTGTGTGAATAATAAAACCTTCCGGAATTGTTTTAGTTACTACAACTTGTTGATTTTCTTTTGTTCCTGTATTATTTTGAGTTATATTTTTATTGATTTTTACAATCAATAACTGTCCAACTTCTAATGGTGTATTTCCAATATTATTCCATTTTTTAATTGAATCTACAGGTGTGCCATATTTTGTTGAAATACCATACAAAGTTTGTTTTAACTCTACTTTATGATACACTTTTGAAGTATCAGTTTTTGCTAGAGCTAATTTTTCAGACAAAGTTTCAAACTTGATTGGTTCATTTTCCGGACGTTTACTTTTCAAATACAATACCCTTCCAGGTTGTAAAGCCTCCTCGGGTTTCATTCTATTTTTTGCTAAAATAGATTCAAGTTTTATCCCATACATTTGCGAAACGTCCCAAACAGACTCTCCAGGTTGTACGGTGTGAAACAATACCAAAGCATCGTTATTTTTTGATTCTAAATAATATATTTGATTTGGAATAATGACATCAAATTTTTCTAAATCATTTATTCTTAAAAATTTACGTAATCTCACTCCGCCTTGCAATGCTAATTTAGTAGGTGTTTCTCCGCCTTGCGCTTGTATGGCATCCAAGCCATTCCAAGTTAAAAAGATAGGAACTTTCTCACCTTCAACACTTTTATATTGTCCTTTATTATTGATTTTAATTACAGACTCATCATCTCCTTGAGCTGCAATTAAAGCAACTTCTTCACGAACTTCGGCCCTTACAGGTAACAAAACAGTGTAACTTTTGTCTGCTGGAATAATATCTGATTTTAACCATTTATTGTAAAGCTTCAGGGTATCAGCCGAAATTCTAAAATGATCAGCAATATCTTCCAGTTTTTTGTTTTTACATTGGGTATATTCAACTAAGTTCAGTTGGGGTACGTGCTTACCAACGTGTGGACCAAACGCTAGCTTATGTGCTAAAAATTTAAGTACATACCAATGCATAGATTTATCAATTGGCATAGTGCTTACACCTACATATTGTTGTTTTAGTGCTGTAGTTTTTGTACCTCCCAAACCTAAATTATATGATAACAAGGCATAAACCCAGTTATTCAAATAAAAATTATTCTTTTTGAGGTATTTGGCTGCTCCTCTTGTACTTGCAACTATGTTTTTACGCTCATCCATGGTATTGTCGATACGTAAACCAACTTCAAGTGCAGCATCTACTTTAAACTGCCAATATCCAATTGCATTTGAAGTAGAAACGGCATCAGAAACCAAGGCACTTTCTTGCAAAACCAAATATTTAAAATCGTCAGGTAAGCCTTCTTCTTTAAAAATTCGTTCCACAATTGGGAAATACATGTTTGCCCTATCCACTTTTGCATTAAAAAAATCAGGGTAACGCAACAATGAACTTACACTTTTTTGCACTTCTGCTTTAGCTGCTTCGTCGAGTTCAAGTCGCATTCCTGCAAAATCAATATAATCAGGAACTGTAACTGCGGTTACAGGCATATTTTTTACAGAAGCGGGAGTTTGTGCTTTCACCATAAAGCACAAAAAGATTGATATTATAAATGCAAAATATTTTTTAGCCATTGAATTCATTTAAAGCAATACTATAAATAAGCACAGTCACTTACTTATAAATCATTGATTTACGAATGCAATTTACCTATAAAAGTGAAAATTTTGCAATAAAATTATTTTTTTCTTAAAATCATTAATCCATCTCGTATAGGAAGTAACAGATTTTCAACACGTTCGTCGTTTTGAATGAGCTTATTAAAATCTAAAAGTAACTGAGTATCTTTATCTTTTGCTGAAACTGGTTCAACGACTTTTCCCGACCAAAGTACATTATCTGCAATTATATAAGCTCCTGATTTTAAATTATCTATCAACAAATTATAGTAATTTATATAATTAATTTTATCTGCATCTATAAAAACTAAATCCCAATCATATTTTAAAGTTGGAATTAACTCAATGGCATCAGCAATTTTGTATTCAATTTGATTTTTATAGGGAGATTGATTAAAAAAATCTTGTACAAAATCTTCTAATTCCTCATTAATGTCAATGGTAATTAATTTGCCATCAGCTTGTAAACCTTCCGCCATACATAATGCTGAATAACCAGTATATGTCCCAATTTCAAGTACATATTTAGGATTAATCATTTTTGAAAACAAGCTTAAAGTTCTACCTTGTAAATGACCAGATAACATTCTGGCTCTTAAAACCTTTAGGTGTGTTTCTCTTGAAACTAATTTCAATAAATCGCTTTCAGGAGAGGTATGGTTTTCGCAGTATGTGGCTAGTGCTTCTGAGATGAATTCCATTTTGATAGTTGATAGTTGATAGTTGATAGTTGATAGCTTTACGGTTAACAAGGTCTTTGACCGTTGTTATCGTGGAAATAATTATTTTTTAATAAATCAAATTTTTCAATTCGATTAAATCATTATTAAATGTCTCAAGATTTCCATTTCTTTTATTAATTAAAAATTCAACCAAATCTATTCTTTCTGAAATGAATTTCATTTCAATCTCATTAAATTTGGATTCTCTTCCGAAATTAATAAAATCCAAAATTTCACAACTTTTAGGTTGATTTGTATGAAAAGTTAACTCAAAAGTATTATTTAATATTTTCCCATTTTCATTTACATAGATTCTCTTTTTATGAACAAAAACAGCATTAAAAAAATTATTATCAATTAGTTTTTCAACATTTTTGGGTAAATTAACATAATTGATATTGTGAGAATGCATATTTACAAATCTACCGTATCCATTTTCTTCAAATTGAATTTCATATCTTAGATAAATTCCAAGTTTACTAATTTCTTTTGGAACTGCTAAAACATGTAATTCTATAAAATAACCTGCATCTTTAAGTTCATTAATCCCAACCTCAAAATCTTGTATATTTGCTGTTCCTAAAGTAGAATCAAACAAAATGTCATACCCTCTTGCAATTGCCTCATCTTTAAGTTTTTTAAACCAAATTGAGGCATCATGATTAACTAATTGAGAAGCAACATTAACTGTATCAGCATTTGACATCAGTTTGGTATATTCTGGGTGAAATTCCCTTAATTCATCTGTATTTAATACAATAATATTTTGAGGATTTTCACTTGAATAAATAATTTGTTCACGAACGGTAGTTTTACCACTTCCAGGTTGACCGCCAAGATAATAAGCTGTTTTTTTACTATTTATATTTGAAACTTCATTAAAAAAATAATAAGATTTTATTCTATTGAAAATCAAATCATGTTCTGATTGAGATAAAATATATTTTTCTTTATTTAAATCCATTTATAAACTATATCTAAATAAATTAAAGTGAGTTATCTAATATTTTCAAGTCATTCAATTGATTTTTCAACAGAACAATAGTTCGTTTTTTAAAATCAATATCATTTTTTTTCAGTGCCAACTCCAACTTTAACTTTCTTAATGAAATTATACTTTCGGAAAAACTTTCTATTTTATTTAAATCTGAAACTTCTTTTTTTTCTTCATTACTGATTAATCTACTGTATAGTCCGAGTATACTATTAATTAGTTCCTCATGGGTTTCAACTATTAGATATAAATCATTACCTAATAAATCAAATTCAGGTGAATTATTTATTTTAACCATATTTTTAGTTATCAGTTTTCAGTAATCAGTTGTCAGTAATCGGTTTTCAGTACACAGTACTTTGTACTCTGTACCAAATACTCACTTTGGTATATACTTCAAAAAGCTAAACTTATCAATATCAAATATTTCGTTAGCTAATTCTTGTAATTTAGTTGAAGTAACTTCGTCAATTTGCTCAAAAATAACATCCATTGTATCAATTTTATTTATATCTAAAATTGAACGAGCCATCATCAACATAAAACTATTGTTATTTTCTTCAGCAATAGCTAGCTGACCTTTTAATTGGGCTTTAGCATTACTTAATTGCAAAGGAGTCAAGGCTTTTTCTTGCAATTTTACCAATTCGGCTTTAACTAAACTTACACTTTTTTCTAATTGCTTTACTTCTGTTGCGAAATAAATATTAAATATTCCGGTGTCGGTGTAAGATGTAAATCCAGAATCAATACCATATACAAATCCGTATTTTTCACGGAGTGCCAAATTCAAACGAGAATTCATTCCCGGACCACCAAGTATATTGTTCAACATAAAAAATGGAACTCTATCTTGATGATGAATTGAAAACGATTCTCTACCCATTACACAATGTGCTTGGGTGATATTTCGCTTACGTTCAACTATTTTGGGTTTATTTATCGTAAAAATACTTCTATTCCTTTTACTTGATTTTGAAGGGATTACACCTAAATATTTTGTTGCTAGTGCTATTACTTTTTCAAAATCCCAATTAGAAACAGATGAGAAAATAATTTTATTTGTATCAAGATTTTCTTCGATAAAATCAAGGAAATCTTGTTTTTGGAATGCTTTAACTCTTTCTTCTGTGCCTAAAATATTTACACCTAAACTATGATTTGCAAAAATTATCTCGTCAAACTCATCTTGTATACTATCCTCTGGGTCATCTTGATACATTGCCATTTCTTCCAAAATTACGCCTCTCTCCTTTTCAATTTCTTTCTCAGGAAATGTAGAATTGAAGGTAATATCAGCTAAAATATCAACTGCACGTTCGGTAAATTGCTCTAAAATAGTGGCGTGAAAACAGATTTTTTCTTTGGTTGTGTAGGCATTTAATTCACCACCAACTGTTTCCAAACTATTAATAATATCAATAGATTTTCGGGTTTTAGTACCCTTAAAAGCCATGTGTTCCCAAAAATGTGCGATGCCGTATTGATGTTTTTCTTCATCTCTACTGCCAACATCAAGCATCAGACCACAGTGTGCTAATTTTGTATGTAACACCTGTTTATGAACAATTTTTATCCCGTTAGGAAGGGTGTAAAGTTGAAATTCTGATTCTTGTTTTTTACTCACGCTTTTGGGTTTAATTATTATTTCTATTATTTAAATAAAAAATCCTTAACTATCTTAAGTCTTTTGTCTTTAATCTAAAATCTTATGTCTTAAGTCTTTTATCTTAAATCTATTTAGCAAATCCTAAAAAACTACCAACCAGTTCTTCTGCTTCAACTAAAGCCGTTTCAAGATTCTCATTTACAAGAACTTTATCAAATTTCTCGCTGTACGACATCTCCAAATTTGCTTTACGTAAACGTTCTTGAATTTTCTCTTCAGTTTCGGTATTTCTATATCTTAATCTGCGTTCAAGTTCATCCATTGAAGGTATTTTCACAAAAATAGACAAAGCTTTTTCGCCATAACATTCCTTTAATTTCATGCCCCCTTTAACGTCAACATCAAAAATTACATGTTTGCCCATTTTCCAAATACGCTCAATTTCAGCTTTTAATGTACCATAAAACATATTTGGGTACACTTCCTCCCACTCAGCAAATTCATTGGTTTCTACTTTGCTTCTAAATTCTTCTGGGGTTAAAAAATAGTAATCATTTCCATTACTCTCTCCTGCTGAACGTTGTTCACGAGTACATGCCGACACTGAGAAACCTAATTCTCTTTCGTGTTGGTGTAATAAATGTTTTACAATTGTGGTTTTTCCTGAACCTGAAGGTGCTGAAAATATAATTAGTTTACCGCCTGTCATTTTTTGGTATTAGGTATTAGGTACTAAGTATTATGTATTAAGTAATAAGTATTAATTGAATTACTAGATATTTAATTCTCTGTACCTAATACTTAATACCTTGTACTTAATACTTTCTATAAATTTAAATCTTTTTTGATACAATCAGCTAGGTTATCAGGTGGACAAACATCGCTTACTCGTTTCAAACATTCCTTTAACTCTTTATGTAAATTGTACTGTTCCATTGATTTAGAACAGCATTCAATATTATTTTTAAAATAGGCTAAATCCTTCTCACAAGCCTCACCATCAATGATTAACTGTACTACTTCTAAGCATTTTTGTTTACCTTCTTGTGAATTAATCGGTGCAGAATTGCTTACGTTATCTTGCGACATACAATATTGTGTTAGTAATGTTTATGAAAATAATTATGCTTCGTCTTCGTCAGTATTTAACTCTTTGTTATAGCCCATTGTTCTGGCATAATCAGCAAGTTTTACTTTTAATAATTGTCGAGCACGGTGCAAACGTGAACGAACAGTTCCTATAGGAATATTTAGTATTTTAGACATTTCCTCGTAAGAAAACCCTTCTAAATCGCACAAAATGATGATTGCTCTAAAATCAACATCAATAGCATTTAATGCTCTAGCAACCTCATCTCCAATCATTTCACGCATAGATTCTACACGTAAATCATTGGTTATAGGCTCATCAATATCATCAGAATTGTAATATTGTTCTACTTCCTGATAATCAACTTTATTAGGTTCTTTCGATTTGCGTCGATATTCGTTAATAAAGGTATTTTTCAGGATACGGAACATCCATGCTTTGGCATTAGTTCCTTTTTCAAAGGAATCAAAAAAACGATATGCTTTAAAGTAAGTATCTTGTACTAAATCTCTTGCATCATCTTCATCAAAAGTTAACCTAAACGCAAAGTTGTACAGCGAACGCAACAATGGCATAAACAACTGCTCAAACTCGGCATCTCGTAGCTTTTTCTGCTCTGGACTTATATTTAGCTCTTCGCTCATTAAGCAAAAATAATTTATTTCTTTCGTTTTTTGTAATAAATGAGGTTTTAATTTATAAATTGAATTATGAAATTGTGTTAAAAATTATCACATAATTTTGTTATTGAAAATTGAACTCATATTTAAAATGAAAAACCTATTATTCATATTCCTACTTTGTTGTTTAAATGAAACATTATTTGCTCAAATACAGCCAATTAATGAGGAATTTGCTACACGAGAAAGTTATTTTTATTCAGGCAAAGTGAAAACAGTAACTGAAAATGAAATTGATGCAAAAACTCAAAAATCAAAATTTAAATACAAGCTTCAATTCAATAAACAAGGTTATTTAATTGAAAACATTTATTGGAATTCAAACAAGGATTTAGATGAAAAATATATATTTATAAAATTTGATTCTCTTGATAGACCAACTTTAATAAAACGTACGTTGATTGATAAAATTGACAAAGTAAATAACAAAATATACCATAAAACAGATTCATTATTAATCTATTACGATAAAATCAATAATAATAGAATAGAAAAATCATTTTTCAAAAATATAGTAGAATATACTGATACTTTTGAAATCAATTCGAACAAAAAAATTAGCCTGAAGAATAAATTTTTCAATAATGTATCAAATTTAGATTCTTTACTTAAACTCTACCCAAACTCAACTATTGAAAATATCATAAAAAAAGGGAATGCTGAATATTATTATTCAAAATATGAAAGTTTTAAATCATTTGAGTTGAAAGAAAAGAAAGTTTATAACTCTAAAAATCAATTATTATACATAGTTGGTAAAGATTCAGGTGTAGTTACTTATTATGATACTTTGGAAAGAATTACACTTTTTAAATTTATTGATGATGAAAAAGATACAGCAGATATTGATTCAGGTTTTATAAACAAGTATCGAAAAAACATTTACAGTTCAAAAGGTAAAATTGAGATTTATCATAGAACAGGAATAATGACGTCAAGAATTGATACACTCTGGTATAATACAAAAAACAAGTTAATTAATTTAAAATCAGTTGATTGCAAACCACATTTCGGTGCATTAGTATATTTACACAAAGGTGAATTAAGTATTCAGTATCATACACAAGAAATTTATGATGTTTTTTTCGATAATTATAATGGACATAATTATGACCAAAAAATCATTATTACCCAAACATTTGACTACGATTCCAAAGGAAACTGGATTATATCAAAACTTTATGCAGATAAAAAACTGGTTAAAATCTATAAGCGAGAAATAAGTTATTGGGAGTGATTTTAATGACTTATTCGAAAATGGATTATGTAAAAAATTATTAATTACAATTTATTCGAGAATAAGCACTTTTAATATTATTTTTGAGAAAGATTAAGTATGAAAGTTTTAATTATTAATTTAGAAAAAGGCTGGAGAGGCGGTGAAAGACAAACGCTTTTTAATGCCAAAGGCTTAGCTAATCAAAATATTGATATTGAAGTTATTTGTAGGAGAAATTCTGATTTAGAAAAAAAACTACTTGAAAATAATATTAAAATTTCAACTGTAAATTCATACTTCCATTTATTTATTTTTTTAATTAAAAATACCAAGAACGTTGACTTTATTCTTTGTCAAACTTCAAAATCATTAACACCAGCATTTTTTTCTAGTTTTTTTCATAATGCTAAGCTTTTACTTTTCAGAAGACTAGATTTTGTTCCAAAAGGTTGGTTTACAAAGCTTAAGTATAAAAGTTGCAAAAAAATATTTTGTGTAAGTGAAGCTGTGCAAGTTATACTCAACAATATAAATATTAACAATACAATTGTGATTCCAGATTGTATTACACCACAAAATATTAATAAAAAAAGAGCAGAAAAACTGATAGAAAATGTGCCAATTAAAAATAAAAAAATCATAGGCACAACAGCAGCATTAGTAAATCACAAAGACCCAATTACTATGATTTACGCAATAAATGAATTAAGAAAACGGGATGAAAACATCGTTTTTGTTCATTTTGGAGAAGGTAAATTAGATGTTGAAATGAAAACTTTGATTCAAAAATTAGATTTAGAGAATCATTATTTTTTAATGGGATTTGTTAAAAATGTTGAAGATATATTTTCGGTGCTTGATGTTTTCGTTATGTCATCAGAAGAAGAAGGGATGGGAAGTAGTGTACTTGATGCTTTTCTATATAAAGTTCCTGTTGTGAGCACTAATGCTGGCGGTTTGTATGAACTAGTGCAAAATAGAGGTATTGTTGTTGAGAAAAAAAATCCAAAATTACTTGCTGATGGTATTTATGAATTATTAATAAATGAAAATCTGAAGCAACAAAATATTGAAAATGCAAATAAATATGTAGTTGATACTTTGAATATCAATACTATTCATAAAAAATTATCAAAAATTCTTTATCAAATTCAAAAAAATGAATAGCAAACTTTACATCCATGTAATAATATTATATTTTTTTGTTTATTGTATCAATATTCAAGCACAAAATATTGATTATAAGAAATTTGACACTAAAAAACTTGAACAATTAATTCTTGAAAATATAAATAAAACAAGGGATTCATTGCAAGTTAAAGCATTGGTTTCAAAATCTAAATCCCTAAAAAAAGCAGCAGATAATCATGCTGAATATTTGGCTAAATCGGGCAAACTATCTCACGGTCAAACAGATAAAAAATACAAAGACCCAAATACAAGAATTGTTGCCTTTGGTGGAAAATACATGATGACTGCCGAAAATGTGGCTTTTATTGAACCTAGCTCAAAGGATAATTTCACAGAGGAAAGTCTTGCTAAACAGTTTGTTAACAACTGGAATAAATCGCTAGGGCATTTTAAAAATCTTTCAAATAAAAACCTTAAAGAAACAGCTGTTTCGGTATTTTATGACAAAGCTAAAAACAGATTTTATGCTGTTCAAGTATTTGGTACGCCCGAACTTGAGTTATCAAAATCTGTAAAAGTGCCTAATAATGTGTATGGAATTAAATCTCCAGGACAAGATTATTTTACCAATTGCAAACAATGTATTGATTTTTATCAAAGTAAACCAGCTGATGTTCAATATGGTTTCCATAGAATTGGGGATGACATTTATTTTATGATGACGGATGCAGACTGGTTAGATAAAATGTTTGTCAATGAAAAAGATGGTTTTGCAGTTGATATCATTCAACGTGACCAATATATCTGTGGTGCAGAAAATGTGGTAGTTGGTGGTTTGTATAAAGGTGTGTTGCTACCCCCTATTTATTTAAAAGACATAAAAAAAACAGCTCAAATTGATGAAAATCATAGGGTTAAAATTAAAGCAGGTACAGTTCCTATTGATTTAAGAGACAAAGAAATTGAGTTTAATTTTGTATGGTTATCAAATAATTATACTTGTCACAACACCGTTTTTTACGATTTACCAAACGATAAATGGGATTTGTTACCAATGCCACTTTTGGCAGATTTGCCTGAGGCTCAAAACCCAGAAGATACTTGGTTGAATAAAAAAATGAAATTTACCATTCCTTTTGAAAAGGATAAATTCACTTACAAATCAGAAGACATAAAACCATTGTATGATTCATTAAAACTTACAGATTATACCATTAAGTCAATAAAAATCAATGCGTTTGCTTCTGTTGAGGGTACAGAACAACGTAATATTTTATTACAACAAAAACGTGCAGAAAGTATAGTTGCTGCATTACAAGCTTACCAAAAAGAAACCATAAAACAAGAAGTTTCAGTTTCTGAAAACTGGGTTGAGTTTTTTCAGGATATAGAAAATACACCTTACTCAAAATTCAAATCTCAGTCAAAAATAGAAATCAAAGAAAACTTAGTTGAGTTAAAAGATAATCAAGCACTTGAGAAAATTTTAAGCAAACATAGAAAAGCAATTCTTGTTTTTGAACTAGAAAAAAGAACCAATTTCGGTTCAAATCCCGAACTTTTACAAGCAGAATTTAACAAATTGGTTTCAGCCAAAAAACTTACAGAAGCTGTTCAATTACAATCTTATATCTATGCGAGTATTGTAAACAAAACTTTGCCTGTTACAAGTGCCAATTCAATTATTATTCCTGAAAAAATAGAATATGGTACTTTATTAAATAACAGTTATGTATTTAAATATGAAACATTTACACAAGATTTACAAACAGTGCTTACAGCATTTAACAAATTGCAAGCTTTAAAACCAACTGACCCAAAAATCAATTATAATTTAACAGTTTTAAAAATAAAAAAATGGCTTTCTGAATCCCAAATTATTGAAAATGGAGCATTAAGAAAAGAAATTGAAAACTTATCAAAACTAGGTATTGAGCAAATAAAAGTTAAAAGATTATTACTGAATTTTCATTTTATTCTTTCTGAAAAACTACTTGCTAAACGTTTGTACAGTGAAAAAGATAAAGCTCTAAATTACATCTACAATACTTATAAACAAACCATTACAAGTGAAGAAGACTACTTAGCTTTGTCTCGTTTTTTTGCGAGGTATAGTAAATTTGATTGGTCGGCTATGTTACTTGCTGATAAGGTTTTAAAAGTAGATGTAAGCGAAGATTTGTTATTTTACTATATCAATTTAACTTTATTTGATTCAAAAATTACTGGAAAACCGAGTTTTAGAACAATTCTATTAAATGCCTCAAATAGCAACAAAAAACGATTTTGTACCATGTTCAAAAGAATCCATTCAGAAGAAGGGGCAATCAGTTTCCAGCTTCTTGGGGATTTTTACTTGAAAAAAAGCTATTGCGAAATTTGTGAAGAGTAGAGTTAGGAGTTGAGAGTTGAGTGTTGAGTGTTGAGAAAACCTGCCCCTCCGAGGAGGTGAATTTGTCTTCTTACTGACTGAAAAATAAAAATTTAAGGTACTAAACTAATAAACAAATCTCAATATTTACTTCAAATCTAAGTCAACGATACGATATTCCCCTCCTCGGATGGGTTGGGGTGGTTTTTTAAATGTTAGATAAAAATATATAAATTATGAATAACAAAGATATTCTTACCAAAAATGGCTTCCTGTGCTTAAATAATATTTACTCTAACAAAGAGATTCAAGAATTAATCAATATCATAGAAAATGTAAATTCTGATAATGAAACATTTAGAAAATCTAAAGAAGTATTTGCAATTCGACAGTTTTTAAAAGAAATACCTTCTATTATACCACATATTTTCAATAACAAGCTCAATGAAGTTATTCAACAATACTTTGGTAAAGATTATTTTGTAGTAAAATCAATCTATTTCGATAAACCTGAAACATCAAATTGGTTTGTTTCATATCATCAAGATTTAACCATTTCTGTAGATAATAAAGTAGATTTAGAAAATTTCGGTCCATGGAGTATAAAACAAAATCAATTTGCGGTTCAACCTCCACTACAAATTCTTGAAAATATTTACACTATCCGAATTCACCTTGATGATACGAATGAAGAAAATGGAGCACTAAAAGTAATTCCAGGCTCGCATAACAAACAAATTTACAGACCAGAAACAATTGATTGGAATAAAGAAATTGAAGTTTCATGTAGTGTAAACAAAGGTGGAATTATGATTATGAGACCACTGTTACTACATAGCTCAAGCAAAACTACAAACAATCAAAGACGAAGAGTTATTCATATTGAATTTTCTAACTTGGAATTACCAAAGGAAATTAATTGGTCGGAGGAGTTAAGAGTTAAGAGTTAAGAGAACCCACCCCTACCCCTCCCATGGAGGGGAATTCGTCCATAAACAAACTCAAGAAATTATATTTTACATTGTTAACATTATCAACAAATCTCGAAATTATCACAAAAGTATGTTAATGGTAGGATATTCCCCTCCTTTGGAGGGGTTAGGGGTGGGTTTTGAATAAACAATATAAAATCTAAAAAAATGAATCAACAAACTATTCAATTCGAAAACAACAATTCAATTATAAACTCAACTAATAAAGACATTACAATAGAAAAAATAAACGAAAAAGAATATTCATCAACAATCAACTACCAATTTTATGATTCAAAATTTGGAGAAATAATCATTGCATCTACTTCAAAAGGAATCTGTTACTTAATGTACATTGAAAATGAAAATACAGCATTTGATTCTCTTAAAAATAAATTTCCTAATGCAAATTTTCAAAACCAAACAGATAATTTTCACAAGATTGCTTTAGAGTATTTATGCAATCCAAAAACTGAACTTGAATTAAATCTACACATTAAAGGTTCTGATTTTCAAATCAATATTTGGAATATTTTACTAGATATCCCATTTGGTAAAACAACTACTTATGGAAATATTGCTCAGAAAATCAATCAACCTAAAGCATCAAGAGCAGTTGGAACAGCAATTGGCAAGAACCCAATTGCATATATTATTCCATGTCACAGAGTGATACAAAATTCTGGTAGCTTGGGTGGTTATATGTGGGGAATTGCTAGAAAATCTAAAATATTGGCTTGGGAAAGAGAAGTGGAGAGTACTGAGTACGGGGTACAGGGTATTAAATAAAAATCTTAAGTCTTACATCTTATGTCTTCAGTCTTAGACAAATCTACTCATCCAAAAACACAAAGCCTTGAGTCTCGCTATTACTCAAATAATCTACTTTTTTACCTAGTAAATGCATTGTATCTTTTCTGTCAACCAAGAGTTTAAAACCATCTAATTCATACTGTAAATCAGTTGGTTTAATTTCATCAAAACCTAAAATAAAACCTACACCAGCACAGCCACTTCCCTTCACTCCTATTCGTAAATAATAACCTTCGGGCACTTTTTTTCTTTCAATAATTGATTGAATTTCTTGTTTTGCCAAGTCGGTAATTACAATTGGTGGCGTTAATTTTAGATTCATCCTTGAAAATATTATAATGATACAAAGATAATGACTATTTTTGTAGTAGAACTTAAACTAATAATTATTTATACTATGGAAATTATTGCAGATTTACTCAAAATTACCGTACCAGCAGTCATTGTATTGTATGGTGTGTTTTTAACTGTTCGTTCTTTCCTTAACAAAGATTACGAAAAGAAATTAGTTGAGTTAAGAATGAAAAGCAACGAACAAATTACTCCTATCAGGTTACAAGCTTACGAAAGAATGTGCTTGTTACTTGAGAGAATAACTCCAGCGAATCACATTGCTCGTTTACCGCAAAGTGAATTAACTGCATTTCAATTACAGTTTATGCTAGTAAGTGAAATCAGAGCTGAATTAAACCACAATTTATCTCAACAACTTTACATGAGCCACAAAGTGTGGACTATGGTAAAAAATGCTGTTGAAGATACAGTGAGCCTTGTAAACATTGCGGCATCGGGTTTAAATGAAAATTCTAGAGGAATTGAGTTGAGCAGAAAAATAATTGAATTGTATGTATCTAAGCAAGAGTTACCTATAGAAATTGCTTTGCAAAATTTAAAAACAGAAATTCAAGAAATATTTTAAATAAAATCTTGAAATTGTTTTGTTTTAAAATAAAATAATTATAATTTCACAATTGGCAAGATAATTGCCATAACCAAAACACCTGAAACAATTTAAAAAACTTAGCCATGCCAATCATCTAAAAAAAATGTTATCCCAAAAATCTAGCTTAGGTTTTTGGGATTTTTGTTATCTTTGCATAACAAATCGATAATTATGGAAAAGTTTCAACCAAATAGTGCATATTACTTTAGTTTCAGTAGCTGATTCTGAGAGCACTTGGTTGATATTAATATAATAATCTAAGAGCTCCTAATTAAGGGGCTTTTTTGTTTATATTCAATAGACTTAAGACATAAGATTTAAGACTTAAGATTAAAAATAGAAAGTGAGTTTATAGTTTAGATTTTGGGAATAAAAATATTTTAACTCTCAACTCTCAACTCTCAACTCTCAACTAAAAAATATGAGGGTAGCTATTCAAGGAGGAAATGCATCGTTTCACGATATTGCGGCAAGAAATTACTTTCCGAAAATAAGTAAAGTAATTAATTGCGATACATTTAAAGAAGTTTTTGAGTGTCTCAAAAATGACAAAGCCGATGTAGCGGTACTTGCTATTGAAAATGCTATCGCTGGAAGTATTTTAGGAAACTACACCTTGATGAAAGATTATGGTTTCCCAATTATTGGAGAAATAAAACTAAAAATCATAATGAACTTAATGGCGTTGCCAGGTCAGAAAATTGAAGACTTAAAAATAGTTCGTTCGCACTACATGGCATTGATGCAATGTGCTGAATTTTTAGAAAAATACCCTCACATAAAAATCGAAGAAGGAGTTGACACTGCCGACAGTGCCAGAGATATTAGAGCTGAAAACCAAGTTGGTGTTGGAGCTATTGCTGGTATGTATGCAGCTGAATTATATGATTTAGAGGTTCTTGCCGAAAGTATAGAAACTTTTAAACAAAACTATACTCGCTTTATGATTATTGGCAAAACGCCCAATGAAGATTCAGAAGAGTTAGAAAAAGCAACATTAAGCTTTCAATTGCACAATGAGGTTGGTTCATTGAGTAAAGTGCTAAGTTTATTTAATGAATTTGACATCAACATGACCAAAATTCAGTCGTTACCACGTTTAGGTTTCCCTGATGAATATACTTTTTATGTTGATTGCGATTGGAAAGAATACAATGACTTTAAAGAAAGTATTAAAAAAATAAAAACAATGGTATCCGACTTACAAGTGTTGGGTGTGTATAAAAAAGGAGACGTATTTTATGGTAATTCAAGTAGCCGATAGATTAAAACAAGTAGAAGAATATTATTTCGCTAAAAAATTAGAAGAAATAAGAAAACTTGATGCTGAAGGTAAAAATATAATCAATTTTGGAATTGGTAATCCTGATATGGCTCCTTCTGAGGAAACTATTCAGGCTTTGACCACTTCTGCCTCAAAACCAACTAACCACGGTTATCAAGCATATAAAGGTAGTGTTGAGATAAGAAATGCCATTGCACAGTTTTACCAAAAAACGTACAATGTAACGCTTGACCCAGCAACAGAAATTTTACCTTTGATGGGTTCAAAAGAAGGTATATTACATCTTTCAATGGCGTTTTTAAATGCTAGTGACCAAGTATTAGTTCCTAATCCTGGTTATCCAACTTATACTTCAAATGCAAATTTAGTAGGTGCTGAAATCAAATATTATGATTTAACATTTGCAAATAATTGGCAACCTGATTTAGAAGCATTACAAAATGCTGATTTAAGTAAAGTAAAATTGATGTGGTTAAATTACCCACACATGCCAACAGGTGCTCCTGCCGATGTAAAAAAGTTAGAGCAACTGGTAAAACTTGCGCACGACAAAAAAATATTATTGTGTTTTGATAATCCTTACAGTTTGGTATTAAATCAAACTGCACCAGTGAGTTTATTGAGTATTGATGGAGCAAAAGAAGTTTCTGTTGAGTTAAACTCATTAAGTAAGTCGTTCAACATGGCAGGCTGGAGAGTTGGTATGATGCTTGGTAAAGCTGATTATTTAAATGCAGCATTAAGAGTTAAGAGCAATATTGATTCAGGAATGTTATTGCCTGTGCAACATGCTGCAGTAGCTGCGCTAAATAATTCGGAACAATGGCATGCAGATAGAAACGCAATTTATGGTAATCGCAGAAATTGGGTTTTCAAAATATTTGACTTACTAGGTTTTGAATACGACCCAAATCAAGTAGGCTTGTTTGTTTGGGCAAAAGCACCATCAACAATTGAAGATGTACCTGCACTTTCAGACAAAATCCTATACGAAGCAAATGTATTCATCACCCCAGGATTTATATTTGGTAGCAATGGAAGTAACTTTTTAAGAGCTTCGCTTTGTGTTACAGACCAAAAAATGGAAGAAGCTTACAATAGAATCAAAAATTGGTACGAAAGTAAGGTTTAATTCTTTAAGATTTTAAATAACCTGTAATTGAAGAGATTGCAGGTTATTTTTTTAATAAAATAATATAAAATGATATATAATGAAATTTATCAAAAGTTATTTTTAATACTATTTATTGTAGCAATCATTAATGCCTACATAATCAAATCATTATTAAAAAATAATGGATATGAAGTAAAATGGTTTTCATCACATATTAGAGATGTTAAAAATATCTTTAACCTTGCTAATAACACAAAAAACGAAAAGATGAAAAAGAATTATTTAATACTTGGCTACCTTGATATATTTTTGGATTATTGATAATTATATGTTTTATATGTTCAGTAAAAAATATGATATACATATAATAAAAAAGCGAGTAATGAACTAAATCACTACTCGCTTTTTTGTTATATCTATTCTTAAATATTAATACGCTCTTACAAGCTTACCTTCCATAAAGTTAACAAAAGCCTTATTTACAACTTTGTTTCCACCTGGGGTTGGATAATTTCCTGTAAAGTACCAATCACCTTTGTGGTTAGGGCAAGCTACATGTAAGTTTTCAACAGTTTGGAATACTACTTCTAAATCAGCTTTTAAATTAATTGGTTTTATAATTTCAGCAACCTTATCAGATATTTGTTGATGCGTAAATGGCGCATACAATTCTTGCACATAATTTACTTTATCTGAAAGATTGTTTGCAATAGCTGTTTTACATTTTTGGTAAACTTCTTCCAATTTACTTTCTAAATGATGTTCTTTTAATAAGGCTAACATAGCTCTAAATGCTACAAAATCCTTAATTTTCGACATATCAATTCCGTAACAATCAGGGTATCTAATTTGCGGACATGATGAAACTATTACTATTTTCTTAGGTTCTAATCTGTCAACAATTTTTAAAATACTTTTCTCTAATGTTGTACCTCTAACAATTGAATCATCAATAATTACAACACTATCTACTCCTTTTTTAATTACATCTGCAGTAGTATCATAGACAGTAGAAACCATTTCATCTCTACTATCATCACTTGCGATAAAT
The DNA here is from genome assembly GCA_041191405.1 of Bacteroidota bacterium. Lineage (GTDB taxonomy): Bacteria > Bacteroidota > Bacteroidia > Cytophagales > UBA9547 > JBEEOW01. Next base: position 22,320 of record JBEEOW010000028.1, on the reverse strand, counting down.
GTACGGTTTTTAGCATCTTTAATTACCAATTTTTCTGTTCTTACACGAATTGATAACAAGTCGTTTAAGTCTGAATCGTTGGTAATAGCATTTGCAATTCTATCTTTTTTGTATTGTAATAAATGGTCTTCCAAACCTTCAATCATACCAATGTACGAACTTTCAGCTGTATTTGGAATGTATGAGAATACTGCATTTTTTACATCACCGTTGATAGCATTTAAAATTTGAGGAGTTAATAAACTACCTAAATGCTTACGTTCTTTGTAAATATCTGCATCAGTTCCTCTTGAAAAATAAATACGCTCAAATGAACATGGTTTTTTCTCAATTGGCTCAATAAATTGATGTTCGCCATAAGAACCATCTTTGTTGATTATCAAGGCATGACCAGGTTCAACTTCTTTAATTTGAGAATAATCTGGCAAATCAAAAGCTATTTTAATTGCTGGACGCTCAGATGCTACAACCACAACCTCATCATCAGCATAATAAAACGCTGGACGAATACCAGCAGGGTCACGAGCTACGAATGAAGCGCCATAACCTGTCATTCCACACATTACATAACCACCATCAAAATCCTTGCACGAACGTCTTAAAATTCTCTTCAAATCCAATCCGTTCTCAATCAATTCAGAAATCTGACTATTTGAGTGTGTATCTTTATATTTGTTGAACATATTTTGGTTTTCTTCGTCCAAAAAGTGTCCAATTTTTTCCATTACAGTTACTGTGTCTGTACGCTCTTTTGGGTGTTGACCTAAATCAATTAATTTATTAAATAAATCATCGTTATTGGTCATGTTAAAGTTACCAGCCATCACCAAGTTTCTACTACGCCAGTTATTTTGACGTAACATTGGGTGACAGTTTTCAACACTATTTACTCCATGCGTACCATAGCGTAAATGCCCTAACAATACCTCACCCATAAAAGCAACATTTTCCATTAACCATTCTGGGTCTTTGGCTTTGTCTTTATTGCCTTTAATTGCTTTGCGGTATTTTTTAAAAATTTTATCAAAAATGCTTGGTACTGCATTTGAATCAATAGAACGGTATCTACTAATATAACGGTGACCAGGACGCACATTGATTTTAATTACCCCAACTCCTGCACCATCCTGCCCTCTGTTTTTTTGCTTTTCCATCATTACATAGAGCTTGCGCAAGCCATAAAAAGGCGTTCCGTATTTTTCCATATAATATGCCAAAGGCTTTCTTAGTCGGATGAGAGCTACGCCACATTCATGTTTTATTTCATCACTCATACTGTTGGATGTATTTATCTGATTAAATTTGGGAAATTAATGAAGAATGCAATTATCAATGGTAACACCAATATTGAAGCAAAGATAACTTCATTCATTGATGTTTCGTTCATTTTGTACGCTTGATTTTCTATATCTGATTCAATTTTTTTGATAAAAATCAGATAAGGAATTTTTAGATAATAATAAAAAGAAATTAAGCTTGTTGCTAATGCTACCAAAAATGCTGATAGATAGATATTTGCCAATATTGGATCAACAGAACTTAAACTTGAATATGCTTCAAACAAAGCTGTAAACACCATAAACTTGGTTGTAAAACCAAATGTTGGTGGTAAACCAGCCAATGAAATCAATGTTACACAAAGGAATAATGCCAACACAATATTTTTTCGAGCATTAATAGCTAATTCGGTAAATGTTTCAGCTTTAAAACAGTGAATTAACCACAACAATGCAAATGTACTTAATGCATAAGTTCCAATATAAAACAAGGTAGCTTCAGCCCCAAATCGGTTATTAGGTAAAAGAGCAAGTAACACAAAACCAATTTGAGCAATGGAAGTATAGGCTACAAATCGCTTTAAATTTTGCTGAGATACCGCTGAAAAATTACCCACAATCAAACTCAAAATTGCAACAACAGCAATGATTGCACTCCAATTAACTTTTAAATTTTCATTAATGTAAAATGAAACATTTGAATATCTATTCCAATAAAATAGCAAAACCGAAATAGCTGTAATTTTAGTTGCAGTAATAATAAAACTTAAAATTGGAAGTGGTGTAGCTTGGTAAACATCTGGTGCCCAAATATGTAAAGGCACAACACTCAATTTAAATAACAAAGCACAAGTAGCTAATAATAAAGCAAATATTGCTAAATGTGATTTTATTTCGGCTAATAAATATGGATAAGCTGGATTTGTAAAATTTAATTCTCCCGTGAAACCATATAAAAACGAAATTCCATACAACATTAATGCAGTTGCTAATGCTCCAGTTAAAATATATTTCAAAGCTGCCTCAGCTGATTGTTTGGTAAATTTAAAACCAACCATTGTGTAAAACGACAATGAAACTATCTCTAAACCAAGCAATAAGGTTAACCAATTCGACGACATAATGGTAATTGATAAACCAAATGTTGACGCCATTAACAAACTAAAAAACTCATTTGGCACTTTGTATTTACCAATTGAAGTAAATGCCAATGTAAAACCTGCACAAGTTATTATCATTATTTTAATTAATGCACTCGGACTAGTTGACACTAGCATATCGTACATTAATCGCTTGTTTACAGGATTTTGTAAATCATCAATGTTAAAAAATAATGCAATTAATAAAACAATTGTACTAATTATTGTTAAATAAGAAGTTGCATTTTTATTTTTTTGAAAATGAAAAATTAAGTCAGCAAGAATCAATAACAAAAATCCACCACCAAGTACCCACTCAGCCCTGAGCTCCGAAATCTCTGCAATTAAATTAGTTAATTGTGAATAATTTGGATTCATAATTAGTGCTTGACAGCAAATGATTTAGTGATAATTTCAAGATTAATTTTGCCTTGATGCAATGTTTCGTTTACAAAATTTTCTGTAAATGAAGAAGTTGTATCAAAAAACAAACTTGGGTAAACGCCAAATAACACAATTAATATTGCCAATGGAACTAACATCAGTAACTCTCTTGTACTTACATCTTTTAAATGTTCATTCCATTCAGCTCCACCTTTTAACCAATATTTGCCAAAAAACATTCGTTGTAATGTCCATAAATAATATGCAGCACCAACAAATACCCCCAAAGCGGCTAATAGACTTACCCAATAAGGTAATAACTGATTAGTTGATGCAGCATTGAATGAACCTAAAAAAACAAATATCTCAGCAATAAACCCTGAAAAACCTGGCAAACCTAGTGAAGCAAAAAATGCAACAACAGTTAAAGTAGTAAACTGAGGCATTTTACTTGCCAATCCTCTGTAATTTTCAATATTTCTGTCGTGTGTTCTATCGTACAATACACCAACCAAAATAAATAGCATTGGCGATATTAATCCATGACTAAATTGTTGCATCAATGCACCAGAAACTCCTTCCATGGTTAAGGCTGCCAAACCTAACAACACAAAACCCATATGCGATACAGAAGAATAAGCAATCATTTTTTTCAAATCTCTCATTGCCAATGCATTCATTGCTGCATAAATGATAGAAATTACTCCCATCACCGCAATTGGCAATGCAAAATAAATGGCTCCTTCAGGGAATATCATGTAAGCCAAACGAATACAAGCATACCCTCCTATTTTCAATAAAATACCAGCTAAGATTACAGAAATTGGTGTTGGCGCTTCTACGTGAGCATCTGGTAACCATGTATGAAATGGTACACTTGGTAATTTAATTAAGAAACCTAACATCAAAGCCGCAAATCCAATTAAACGAATTGGCAAGCTAAACAACTCTATGCCAGACTGTAAACCAAACAATGAATGAGGTAAATAATTTCTAATATCAGTTGCGTAACGCATATCTGTTGTGTGCACTAAAAATCTGCCTTCATCTTTTAATGCGCCACTTTGTATTAATTGATATAGTTTTTCAAAAGTTTCTCCATCTATTAAGCTTGCATCTTTAACCAAACCTAAACTTACAGAGGTTGCATACGGGTCGATAACTGAAACTGCCAAACCAACCATTACCAACAACACAAATACGGAACCTAACAAGGTATAAATAAAGAATTTAACAGAAGCATATTCTCTATTTTTACCTCCCCAAATACCTATTAAAAAGAACATTGGAAGGAGCATAAATTCAAAAAACACAAAAAACAAGAAGAAATCTTGTGCTAAAAAGCAACCATAAATACTTGATGATAATATTAAAAAGAGTGTAAAATAACCTTTTTCTTTAAAATCAATATTCCACGAACAAATAGACGCTAGTAATAAAACAATGGCAGTTAGTAAAACCAAGCTATAACTCAATCCATCAACAGCTACAACATATTTAACTAAAATGCTTCCTAAATTGCCCGCTTGGAGATTTATCCAGTCAAATTGTTCGGTTAATTGAAGCGAATGTGTATTAAAACTAATTTTTGGATACAGTACCACAGCCAAAACAAGTTCAATAAGTGAAACTCCAAGGGTGATGTATTTCAAAAATTTTCGCTGTGCACTTGGTATTGCAAGCATCAAAAGTGCTGCAAATAAGGGCAATACAATAATCAGCGTAAGAAAAGACATTTATATAATGTTGTTTTAATCGTTTTGTAATGAAACGGAATGCGAATTTAGGCATTTCATTGACTAAATTAAGTCATTTTTCAATAAAATTATCAAAACCTATTTTTGTACAATTCCGTTGATAGGCAAGTAAATCATTTTCTATGAAAAAAACATTACTCTCTATTGCAAGTTTTCTGAAAAAAATCCCAGAAACTCCTATTGCAACTTCAATGATAGTGTTATTTTTTGCATCTATTGTTGTAATTAATTTAAGTTTACCTCTTTATTCTCAAAACTTTGACGCTTTTTACAGCAATATTCTTGCTGAAGCCCATGGAATGCTTTTTGACATTTTCTTTATGGGTATTATTATATTTTGGTTAAATCAAAATGCTGAACGTAAGCTAAATATAAAACGATACCTTGACGATATTGACGATTTACGTTACTGGAATTCTCAAGAAGCAGCTTTTAGAAATGTAGGTAATATAAAAAGGTTAAATCGTGAAAATATACAAAAACTAAATTTATCACATTGTTACCTACAACACACAACACTTAATAAAGTTATCTTAGATAATTCAAATTTAAACTCATCAGATCTAACTAACTGTTCATTGATTTCTGCAAAACTTCGAAATGTACGATTTAATCAAGCTAAACTTGAAAACGCTCGAATGGATTTTGCTGATTTAGAAAGTGCTCATTTAAGTGGAGCTGATATGAAAGGTTCCTCTCCAATTAGAGCCAGCTTCAAAAATGCAAACATGATAAAAACCAACCTAGAAGATGCACTTTTAATGGAAACAAATTTTGAAGGTGCATGTTTAATTGGTACAAATTTCAAAAATGCAAATTTATCAAAAGCTAACCTTAAAGGAGCAGTCGGCTTAACAGTTGATCAATTATTAGAGTCAAAATCTTTATTCAATGCTAAACTTGACCATGAACTTCATGTACAAATTACTTTGTTAAAACCTGAATTAATTGGGTAGATTACAAATTATTATTTAAAAAACTCTATTTTTCAATTCCCCTTCATTCGAACAAATCACAAACTCAAAAAGACAAACATTAAAATAACAATAATTAATGTTTGCTACACAAAACTAGATTCATTTTAAGGTCAAAATCGTAGCAAACATTAAAAATGAAAACATTTTAATGTTTACTTGAAATATTTGCTTAATGTATAAATTTGGAAATCAGATATTGTATAAACCCTAGTTCATACAATAATTACCAAATTGTTTAATTCCTGCAAAATATTGTATTATTTTGCAGAATAATTAGAATTTGATTAGAATGGCTTCATTTGATATTGTTAACAAAGTAGATGCACAGTTGGTTGATAACGTAGTTAACGTAGTGCGCAAAGAAATTACTTCGAGATATGATTTTAAAGATAGTAAAACAACTATCGAACTGGATAAAAAAAATCTTTTAATTCAGATTTTAACTGAAAATACAATGAAACTTGGTTCTATTGAAGATGTACTTATCAGTAGAGCTTTAAAACAACAAGTTGACCCAAAGGTTTTTGATTTCAGTAAAGAAGAAACTCCAAATGGTGCTTTGATTAAAAAAGAAGTTAAAGTTCGTCAAGGTATTGACAAAGAAATTGCTAAAAAAATTATCAAAATAATTAAAGATAGCAAAGCTAAAGTTGATGCAGTTATTCAAGATGAACAAGTACGTGTTTCAAGCAAAAAAATCGATGAACTTCAAGCTGTTATCGCAGTATTAAGACAATCAAACCTTGAAATTCCTTTGCAGTTTATTAATATGAAGTAATTTAAGTTGTCAGTTTTCAGTGGTCAGTAGTCAGTTTTCTTAAATTAGTAATTAATAATTAAGAAAATAAAAAACTGAGAAAAAACTGAAAACCGAAAACTGAGAACCGAAAACTCAAAAAACATGTCAGTCATTGTAGAAAATCTCACTAAAATATACGGCAAACAAAAAGCCATTAAAAATATTTCATTTTCGGTAAAAGAAGGCGAAATTCTTGGTTTTTTAGGTCCAAATGGTGCTGGTAAATCTACCACCATGAAAATTGCAACTTGCTTCCTACCTCCTACTTCGGGTTCGGTAAAAGTTTGTGGTTATGATGTGCTTACACAAGCCATGGATGTAAAAAAACTGGTTGGCTATTTACCTGAACACAATCCTTTATATTTAGATATGTATGTACATGAATACCTGCAATTTATAGCAAGTATTCAAGGCGTACCTTCATCAAAACGCAATAATAGTGTTAAAGAAATGATTGGATTGTGTGGTTTGGAGAAAGAACAAAACAAAAAGATTGGTCAACTTTCAAAAGGCTACCGTCAGAGAGTTGGTTTGGCGCAAGCAATGGTTCATAATCCTAAAGTATTAATTTTAGATGAACCAACTACTGGTCTGGATCCTAATCAGTTAATTGAAATCCGAAATCTTATCAAAGAAATAGGAAAACAAAAAACAGTTATTTTTTCAACACATATTATGCAAGAAGTAGAGCAAATTTGTAGTAGAGTTGTAATCATTAATCAAGGCGAAATTGTTACCGACGATGAAGTGAAAAACCTTCAACAATTCAGAGGAGCATATATTAAAATTGCAGTTCAACTTGATAAGTATCTCGACCCTGAAATTTTCAAACAAATAAACGGTGTATTTCAAGTAGATAGCGCAGGTGACTTAAAGTATGTTATCTCTTGCAAACCTGACCACGACATAAGAACAGAGATATTCAATCTAATTTCACATCAAGGTGTTGCCATATTAGAATTGAAGCAAGAAGAAGACTCTCTTGAAAAAGTATTCCGTCAATTAACCCAAAACGTGTAAAAGTATGTGGCCTATATTAGTACGTGAATTTAACGCATTCCTTAACTCGCTCATAGCCTATATAGTAATAGGTGTTTTTATTATTACCATTGGCTTATTTATGTGGGTATTTCCACAAACAAGTGTACTCGAATTTGGCTTTGCCGACATGAGTACTTTGTTCAATATGGCGCCATTTGTATTCTTGTTTTTAATTCCTGCAATCACCATGCGTTCATTTGCCGAAGAAAAGAGGAACGGAACTATTGAGTTGTTATTTACTCAACCAGTAAGTGATTTTGGAATTGTAATGGGAAAATATTTAGCTGATATTCTGTTACTTATCATTAGTTTATTACCAACACTGATATTTTATTACACAATTTACCAACTTGGTATGCCATTAGGAAATATTGATTCAGCAGGTGTAGCAGGTTCGTATATAGGATTGCTTTTATTAGGTGCGAGTTTTACATCAATAGGTATATTTTGTTCTTCACTTACTGATAATCAAATTGTTGCTTTTATTAGCTCAGTATTTCTATCATATTTAAGTTATGTAGGTTTTGATTACATAGCTGGTTTATCATTTTGGGGTAGTGCATCAACATTTATTTCTTCATTAGGCATTGATTATCATTACAAAGCAATGAGTAAAGGCTTGATTGATTCAAGAGATTTATGTTATTTCTTGACTGTAATTGTGGTATTTGTGTATTCAACTAAGCTTGTTTTAAGTAGTAGAAAATGGTAAAAAGTACAAAATCAAAAGATTTACTAAACTACTTTATTTTAATAGCAGTAGTTATTTTGGTAAATATTATCTCTTCTAAAGAGTTTTTTAGAATTGATTTAACAGAAGAAAAACGATACAGTATTTCCGAAGCTTCAAAAAAAGAATTGGGAAAAATCAAGGAAGATGTATTTATTGAAATATACCTTGAAGGAGATTTGCCAGCTGGTTTTAAACGCTTACAAACAAGCATTAAAGAACAACTTGACGAATTTAATGTGTATGCAAACAACAAAATTGTATATCGCTTTTTAGATCCATCAACCAAACCTGAAGGTAAAGTTCGTACCGAATTTTATTATTCATTGGTTCAAAAAGGTATTCAACCAACTAACCTTTATGATGAAAAAGATGGCAAAAAAACAGAAAAACTACTTTTCCCTGGGGCAGTAGTTCGCCATAAAGGTAAAGAAGCTGGTGTTTTATTGTTAAAAGGAAGTCAAACTGAGTCTCCAGAAGAAGGTTTAAATCAATCTATTGAAGGACTTGAATATGAATTAATTAACACCATTAGATCATTAACAAATACCAATCGTAAAAAGATTGCTTATTTAAGAGGAAATGGTCAGTTGGATTCACTATATATCGCTGATTTAGTGGGTACTTTAAACCAGTTTTATGAAGTACGTCCGGTTAATTTAAATAAAATACCAAATCTAGCTGGTTATGACGCAATTATAATGGCTAAACCAACTATTACTTTCACTGAAGATGAAAAAGTAAAAATTGACCAATTTATTGTTACTGGTGGTAAAGCATTATTTTTCATTGATCCATTAAATATTAGTATTGATAGTTTGCGTTCGGTTGGAGCAATTCCATTACCTTATAATTTGGGTTTAGATGAGTTGTTTTTCAATTATGGATTTAGGGTAAATAATGATTTAATTCAAGATATTCAAAGCGGATATGTGCCTGTAAATGTTGGCATGATGGGGAATCAACCACAAATTAAGTTACTTCCTTGGAGATATTATCCTTTGATGAACAATTTTGCAAAACATCCAATTGTTAAAAATATGGATGCAGTTTATACCAAATTTGTTTCATCAATTGATACAATTTACAATCCCAAAATCAAGAAAACGCCAATAATGATGAGCTCAAAATACAGCCAAAAATTTGGCGGTATGCGTCAAGTTTCGTTTAATGAAATACGAATAGAGCCTAAACCAGATCAGTTTAAAAACAGTTTCTTGATTTCAGCATTATTACTTGAAGGTAGATTTACTTCTGCATTTGCAGGATTGCCATTTTACGAGGAAAAATATCCTGGCATCATTAAACAAGGTAATCTAAGTAAAATATTTATTTGTTCAGATGGAGATGTATTGAGCAACTCATTCAATGTACAAACTGGGCAAGTTTATCCTATGGGTTACGATCCATTTATGCGTCGTAAATTTGCAAATAAGGATTTGGTAATGAATGCAATAAACTATGTTCTTGATGAGGAAGGTTTATTAAATGTTCGTTTGAAAGAAATCAAACTACGTCCGCTTGATAAATACAGAATTGAAGCACAGAAAAAAACTATCCAAACAAGGAATATTGTTATACCTGTTGTAGTAATTATCTTACTTGGTATTCTTAAGGCTTTCTGGAGAAAAAGAAAGTATGCTAATTTTAAATAAGTTGTAAGTTATCGGTTGTCAGTGGTCAGTTGTCAGTTTTTATTAGTTGAAAATTGATAGTTGATTATTAAAATGAACTTTTAATAACAATTTAAAAAAATATTGATTATCAGAGCTCTGCGCTACAATATTTCTCAAAAGTAAAGTTCACATTCGATATTCCCCTCCTAGGAGGGGTTAGGGGTGGGTTATTAATAGTTACCTGAAAACCAAAAACTGAAAACCGATTACTGAAAACAGAAAACTAACAACTCCAATTCCCGTATCAATCCCAAAATTATAATTTTATGAAAGAGGTAATCATAGCAGCAGCAACACGAACCCCTATTGGTTCATTTGGTGGAAGTTTGAGTAATATACCTGCTCCGCTTTTGGGGGCAACTGTCATAAAAGGCATACTTCAACAATCTGGTTTAAGTGCTAATGAAATTGATGAAGTTATTTTGGGAAATGTTTTACAAGCAAATTTAGGTCAAGCACCAGCCCGACAAGCTGCAATTTTTGGTGGATTGAGTTTTTCAACTGTTTGTTCAGCAATAAATAAAGTTTGTGCATCTGGTACAAAATCGGTTATACAAGCTGCACAAAGTATTGCCTGTGGCGATACAAATATTGTAATTGCAGGTGGAATGGAAAACATGAGTTCGGTTCCATTTTATGCTGAAAAGGTTAGATTTGGAAACAAACTTGGTCATACACAACTTACTGATGGTTTATTGAAAGATGGTTTGTGGGATGTATATAACGACTATCACATGGGCAATGCTGCCGAAGCTACTGCATCAAACATGGGAATAACCCGTGAAATGCAAGATAATTACGCTATCAATTCCTATAAAAGAGCTGCATTGGCTTGGCAAAGTGGATTTTTTAAATCAGAAATTACACCTGTTGAAATCCCACAAAAAGGCAAAGATTCCTATTATATCACTGAAGACGAAGAATATAAAAGCGTTAATTTTGATAAGTTACCATTATTAAAACCAGTTTTTGATAAACAAGGTACTATCACCGCAGCCAATGCTTCAACATTAAATGATGGAGCAGCAGCTTTATTAATAACAAATACTGAAATAGCTTCAAAAAAAGGCTTAACTCCTATTGCTAGAATTATTGGTTATGCAGATGCCGCCCAAGAACCAGCTTTGTTTACTACTGCCCCATCTATTGCTATTCCCAAAGCACTCAAAAAAGCTAATATCAGCATCAATGATGTTGATTATTTTGAAATAAACGAGGCATTTTCAGCAGTTGCAATTGCTAATAATATTGCGTTAAACCTAAATCCTGAAAAAGTAAACGTTTGGGGAGGTGCAGTTGCATTAGGTCACCCACTTGGAGCGTCAGGAGCTAGAATTATTGTAACACTTATCAATATTTTACAACGTAAAAAAGGTAAAATTGGGGTTGCAGCTATTTGTAATGGAGGCGGAGGTGCTTCGGCCGTTGTAATTGAATTATTGTAAGTTGGTAGTGAGTACTGAGTACTGGGTACAGAGTAATTCATAATTACGAAAATATCCTTAACTCTGTACTCAGTACTCCATACCCTATACTATTAAACATGATAAAACATTTATTTAAACATATTCTCTTTTTAATTTGCCTTTTAGGTGTAGTGAATAGCTATGCCCAAATAAGAGTTTTAACTTTTCATGATACTTTGAAAACCAAAATCAAAGAAGAATATTTTATAACTAACATACAGGATAGTACCAAAAATGGAGTTTACAAAAAGTTTTATCCTAGTGGGAAAATTGAATTATTAAGAGTTTACAAAAAAGGATTAGCTGATAGTTTATACACTGAATTTCATGAAAATGGTTTATTAAAAATTCAGTTAAATTACAATCTTGGTAAAAAAGATGGTATTTATCGCAGATTTTATGAAAGTGGAAAATTACAGGCTATTATGTTATACAGAAACGATTTTGCAGATAGCTTATATTCTGAATTTTATGAATCTGGCAAACCAAAATTACAGTTAAACTATAAATTTAATAAAAAAGATGGTATAATTATTTCTTGGGAAGAAGATGGAAAAATTCTTCAAAAAGGATTTTATCAAAATGATTCATTGCATGGACCTCTCTCCTATTTTTACCCTGATGGACAAGTAAAATCAACTTGCGATTTTGTTAGAGGAAATATTGAAGGTAGTTTAAAACACTATTACCATACGGGAAAACTTGAAAAAGAAGCACTATACAAAAAAGGTAAACAAGATGGTTTAACAACTACCTACTATAAAGACGGCACAAAAAAATCAGAAGAAAATTATAAAAATGGTGTGCTTCATGGATTTTTCAAAACATATTACCCTAACGGACAATTAGATACTGAATCAGAAGTTAAAGAAGGAAGCAAAACTGGCATTTATAAATCTTATACCAACAAAGGTGTTTTAATTTTAGTTGGCAACTTAAAAAATGGAGTTCCACACGGTACAACAAAATCATTTTATGAATCTGGAAACATCAAAAATATTGTAAAATATGAAAATGGTAAACGTGAAGGTAAAACTTTACTTTACTATGAATCAGGAAAAATAAAAGAAAAGTATATTTACTCAAATGGCGAAACTGAGGCTGAAGTAAAAACATTTTACCCTAGTGGTAAATTGCATGAAAAATTTAGTTTACTCAACGGTATGAAAGATGGCGAAGCTAGTTCGTACCGTGAAAATGGAAAAATATATACAAAAGAGTTTTTTGCAAAAGACAATAATGTAGGTCAAAAACTAATTTATGACTCTCTTGGAGTATTAAAATACAAAGAATATTACAGTCAAGCAGGCAAAAAGAATGGTATGACTTATGAATATTATCCAAATGGAAATATAAAAGAATCAACTACTTACAAAGCTGACATTAAACATGGTGCAAATAAAACTTTCTACGAAAACGGTATTAAAGCTACTGAAAACGAATTTGTAAACGGTAAGATAAATGGTGTTAAATCGTATTACAACGAAACAGGTACTTTAATTAAATCTGAAATTTATAAACATGGCGTTTTTGTTGAAGTAAAATATGTGAATAAGTAGTTTCTTTAGTTATAAGTTGTCGGTTTTCAGAAATCAGTTAATGCTGTTAACTCATTCAACTTTTTACAATAATGTGTACAAATCTTAAGAACTGACAACCAATAACCGACTACTGATAACTCCAAACACCCCATGTCTAACAAAGAAAAACTAATTATATTCCTACTTGCCAGTGTAAACTTTACACACATCATTGATTTTATGATCATGATGCCATTGGGACCAGTGTTGAAAGAAAAATTTGCATTAACACCTCATTCATTTTCAATTATTATTTCGAGTTATGCTATTGCAGCATTTGTAAGTAGTTTTTCAGCAGCCACTTACGTAGATAGATTCGACAGAAAAAAAGTATTATTATTCGGTTACTCTGGTTTTATATTGGCAACATTTGCTTGTGGTATTGCTGATAGTTTTGTGCTTTTAATGGCTGCCAGAATTATGGCGGGATTCTTTGGAGGTTTAATTGGTGCTCAAGTGATGTCGATGGTGGCAGATACATTCCCTATGGAACGCCGTGGACAAGCAATGGGCATAATGATGGGTGCATTTGGTGCAGCGTCGGTTTTGGGTGTACCTATGGCTTTAAAACTGGCTGAATATGGTTGGCATACGCCATTTACAGTATTATCAGGTTTAAGTTTAGTAGTTCTGCTATTAGCCTTACGTTTTGTACCAAGTATGACAAAACACATTACTGAAAAAGCTAAAACTGCCAATCCCTTTGATGTATTTACTCGAATTATAGCCGATAATAACCAACGAATGGCTTTAACTATGAGCTTTGTATTAATGTTTAGCCATTTTTCGGTAATATCATTTATGGCAACTTACATGCATACCAATGTTGGATTTTCACAAGAAGACATGAAATTCATATATTTCTTTGGAGGATTAGCAAGTTTAGTGTCAGGTCCAATAATTGGTAAAATGGCTGATAAATTTGGTAAATTCAAAGTATTCAGTGTATTTGCAGCGATTGCAGTTATTCCAGTATTGATAATTACCAATTTAGGACATACGCCGTTATACCTTGCATTAATACTTTCATCTGTATTTTTCATCATCAGTGGAGGAAGGATTATTCCTTCGCAAGCCTTGATGTCGTCAGTAGTAAAGCCTGAATTTAGAGGCGGTTTTATGAGTGTAAATAGCTCTTTACAACAACTTTCTTCAGGTTTGGCAGCTTATGTTTCAGGCATGATAGTAATTGAAACTGCCACCGGAGAACTAATAAATTATAATTACATTGGCTACTTTGCAGCTGCATTAAGTTTGGTTTGTATTTGGTTAGGTTGGAAATTGGTTGAAAAGGGATAGTTTTTATGGAATTAATGTTTAGCTCATTTTTATTGTTTATATGTTGGTTCCCAGCCATTATTCTTTCAATTATCAGTATATTTTTGTCAAAAGAAATTCAAAAAAATACATTAATAGGTAGTTTAATATTATTCTTAATTCCAATTTTAATATTTATTGTTTTAAATATAAAAGATTCTATTGTTGCAAACTCAATTACAGGAACTTACGAACTTGACAACAAACTTACTTTTGAAATAAAATCTAATCGTAAATTCACCATTAAATTAAAAAATTGTAAGGAAAAAGAAATTAATGGTAGTTGGCAATATTCATCCGATTATGATGCATTTATGTTTTCAGCAGATAATTATCAAATACAATTTTCAGAAGATTCAAATGGAAAATATGGTTTTTATAGTGATATAAAATCAAATTGTGTAAATCTTGAAAGTTTGTATTTAACTAAAATCGAGTAAAAATCTCATGAAAATAGTAGTTGCTGAGTTCATAATAAAAATATTTAGACATAAAATATGCACTAGGACTCTTTAAAATAATAATCTCTAAAATTGAAAATACACTAAATTTCAATACAATTTTTCAAATCAATAAGTCTTTGTTTTACATTATTTTGAAGTGTTTTTTTAATAAAAAAGGATGCTAAGTTAAATGGAAAACTTAATTGAAAAGAGTATAAAAATATTACTTCTGTAGTATTGTTTTCTGTTTGTTTAAATGTCCATGACCCAAGAAAAGATTTGAACATATACGGACCAGAAGTCATTTTTATAGCAGTAACTCGTGGACGATTAAATGAAACATATTCTGTAACCATACCAATGCCATTTTTGGCAACACAATAAGCTTTAACACCTTTGCCCGCATTGGTTGCACCCTCAATTAATTCAGCACGAATCAGAAAAGTATCCCACGAAAGCCTTTTATTATAATCTTGTGTGTAATCAAAAACAATTTCAGGCTTTGAATTTATGATTATTGATTCTGAGAATTTTATGGTTTGCATTTGGTCTTTTTCTATTGAGTATTTTTTTCAAATATAAAACTTAAAGGTAGTCCATATTTTTTAGCGAAAAATTATCTTTACGGTTGCTGAGCTTGTCGAAGCATTAGTAAAGATGATTTTTCGCTGAAAATATCAAATATTTTTTATAAGACAAATTGAAATAATTAGCAAAAATGAACCATTACTTTTGCTTCGACAGGCTCAGAAACTGTAATGTTTCATTTTTGAGTAATAAACAAAAAACTCCACTCAATTTTAATCAAGTGGAGTTTTTGAATAAATTATTTTGAGATTATTTTTTCTCTAACCAAAGTCTAGCATTAACAAATGCTTCTATCCAAGGTGTAACTTCATCGTTTGCACGGTGGTGTGGATAGAATGCTGTTTGCCATGGGAATATTGCTCTTTCTAAGTGTGGCATCATTGCTAAGTGACGACCATCTTTACTTACAATTCCTGCTGCTCCGTAAGCCGAACCATTTGGATTTCCAGGATAAGTATCATAAGTATATTTCAATGGAATTGCATATTCGTTTTCAGCTAATGGCAAGTGGAATTTACCTTCGCCATGTGCAACCCAAATACCTAATCTGCTTCCTGTTAATGATTTAAGCATGATAGAATCGGTATTTAACACATCTAATGTTACAAATGTTGATTCAAATTTATGTGAATCGTTATGTAACATTTTTGGTTTTTCTGCATGCTCTGGGTAAATTAATCCTAATTCAACCATTAACTGACAACCGTTACAAACTCCCAAACTCATGGTATTTTCACGAGCAAAGAAATTTTGTAATGCTGTCATGGCTTTATTGTTGTATTTAAATGCTCCAGCCCAACCTTTTGCCGAACCTAAAACATCTGAATTTGAGAATCCACCTACAAAAACTACAAAGCTTACATCTTCTAATGTTTCACGACCTTCCATTAAGTCAGTCATGTGCACATCTTTCACTTTAAAGCCAGCCAAATACAGTGAATAAGCCATTTCTCTATCACCATTTGAACCTTTTTCACGGATAATTGCCGCTACTGGTCCTTGTGGAGCTAAACCATGACCAAGTCCATGTTGCAATAATTTACCATTGAATTGAGGTAAAAACTGCCAAACAATTGGTTGTTTTCCTAAGTTGTCGTATCTGCTTTCAGCGGCCTTTTTACCACTTTGTTTTTTGTCAAGAAGGAAAGAAGTTTTTGTCCAAATTCTACGTAAGTTATTGATAATAAAGGTATTACTTTTCGTATTGTGATTTACAATTACCAATCTATCATCTATGAAATTAGCAATTTTTAAAGCTTTAACATTATGTTTTGCCAAAATTGCATTTACAGCTACTTCATTTTCAACTTGAATTACTAATGCAGGATTTTCAGCAAATAGGATTTCAATGATATTTGTATCTCCAAATCCATCAAGGTTAGCTTCTAATCCACATTGTAAATTAGGGAAATTCATTTCTAACAAAGTAGTAATCAAACCACCAGATGAAACATCATGTCCAGCTAAAATTAAATCTGATTTTATTAATTCTTGTACCGCTGCAAAAACATTTTTAACCAATGTTGTATCTTTTACAGTTGCAACTTCGCTTCCTAATTGGTTGGTTACTTGTGCAAATGAAGTTCCACCAAGAGATAATTTATCAGCACTTAAATCAAGATATAATAAAACTGAATCATCAATTGGTTTTAAATCAGGAGTAACTACTTTTTTAATATCATTTACAGGTGCAATTGCTGAAATTATCACCGTTCCTGGAGAGTAAACTACCTCGCCATTTGGATATTTTTGTGCCATTGAAAGTGAATCTTTTCCTGTTGGAACATTGATTCCCAATTCAATACAGAAATTACTTACTTCTTCTACAGCATTATACAAACGAGCATCTTCGCCTTTGTTTTTACATGGCCACATCCAGTTAGCACTTAATGATACAGCACCAAGTCCGCCTTCAATTGGAGCCCAAACAATATTTGCAAGTGCCTCAGTGATAGCAATTCTTGAAGCTGCACGCTCGTCAACTAAGCCTTGCACAGGAGCATGACCAATTGAAGTAGCCATACCATTTTTACCTCTGTAATCCGTTGCCATTACACCAACGTTATTCAAAGGAATTTGTACTTCGCCACAAGTTTGTTGTTTTGCAACTCTACCTGTAACCGAACGGTCAACTTTATTCGTTAACCAATCTTTATTTGAAACTGCTTCAAGTTGAAGTACTGCTTCAAGGTATTTATTTAAAAGAGATTCGTCGTAAGTGATTGCCTTCCAGTTATTTTTAACTGTTTCGTCACGCATAATAGTACGTGGAGGTTTTCCAAACATATCCTCTAATGGAATATTTACAGGATGATGTCCAGTTTTAGAATCCTCAAATTTAAAGTTCATGTCGCCAGTGGTGTGACCAACTACATACATTGGTGCACGCTCACGTTTTGCAGCATTTTTAAGTTTGTCAATTGATTCTTCTTTGATTACCAATCCCATTCGTTCTTGACTCTCATTACCTATAATTTCTTTTGAAGAAAGTGTAGGGTCGCCAACTGGTAATGACTGTAAATCAATTACTCCACCTGTATTTTCAACTAATTCAGATAAACAGTTTAAGTGTCCACCTGCACCGTGGTCATGGATAGATATAATTGGATTTTCACCCGACTCAACCATTGCACGAATTGCATTATACACACGTTTTTGCATTTCAGGGTTTGAACGTTGTACCGCATTTAACTCAATTGAGTTAGAAAACTCACCTGTATTTACAGACGAAACAGCACTTCCGCCCATACCTATGCGGTAATTGTCGCCACCCATGATAACAATTTTATCATTTGCAGAAACATCTTTTTTCAAAGCATGTTCGTGTTTGCCCATTCCAACACCACCTGCAAGCATAATTACTTTATCAAATCCGTAATTTTTGCCTTGCTCAGAATGTTCAAATGTGATTACAGAACCTGAAATTAGTGGTTGTCCGAATTTGTTACCAAAATCACTAGCTCCATTTGAAGCCTTAATTAAGATATCCATTGGCGTTTGATACAACCAATTACGTGCAGGGAAAGCTTCTTCCCAAGCTCTATCTTCGTCTAAACGACTGTATGAAGTCATGTAAACTGCAGTTCCAGCCAATGGCATAGAACCAGTTCCACCAGCCATACGGTCACGAATTTCGCCACCAGCACCTGTTGCAGCTCCATTAAATGGCTCAACAGTAGTTGGGAAATTGTGTGTTTCTGCTTTTAATGAAAGTACAGATTTATAGTTTTCTGTTTTGAAAAAATCAGGTTTATCAGCACTTGAAGGAGCAAATTGCTCAGCTTCAGGGCCTTCAACAAAAGCTACGTTATCTTTGTAAGCTGATACTAATCCTTGAGGATGTGCATCAGATGTTTTACGAATCATTTTAAACAGAGAGTGTTCTTTTTCAACACCATCAATAATAAATTGACCGTTAAATATTTTATGGCGACAGTGCTCAGAGTTTACTTGCGAAAACCCAAATACTTCACTATCTGTTAATTTTCTATTTAATTTTTGAGCAACTGATTCTAAATAATTTACCTCATCATCGCTCAATGCCAAACCTTCTGCTTTGTTATAAGCTGCAATATCGTCTAAGTAAACAACAGGTTGAGGTTCAACATCAATAGTAAATATTTTTTGGTCTAAACCATTGTACAAATGATTCAACATACGGTCAAATTCCGCATTTTCATCATTTACTTCTTTAAATTCTTCTATTCTCAGAATTCCGCTGATGCCCATATTTTGGGTAATTTCAACAGCATTAGTACTCCAAGGTGTAAGCATTTCCTTACGTGGACCAACAAACCATCCTTTTAATTGAGTGTCTGCAAGTACTTCACCATCAAACAACCAATTTAATTTTTGTTTGTCTTCTACAGATAGCTCGTTGGTGTAACCAACTGCGTAAATACTTCCTTGTGCGTTTTTTGCGAAAAGAATCATCTTGTTTAAGTGTAGAAATTACTTTAATAAATCAAAGTATTTCTTTTTATGGTTGAATTGTTATTAATTTATTTGTTAGAATTGTCTGAACTAGGATTATTAGGATTCTAAAATTTTAGGATTTTTAAATCCGTTTATCTTTAAATCTTAATTAAGACAATTATTTAATCTTACGTTGTCATGGGTCAACGACCTTGACAAGCGTAATTTATACTTTTACTATACGTTTGACAAGGTTTGCAACCGTTGTCAACGTGAGATAATTATTATTTCAGCGAAAAATTTCCTTTACTTACACTTCTACTACGCTCAGTGACCGTAAAGCAAATTTTTCGAGTATTAATTATTAATTCCTATTTATAAATTAATCAAACTATTCCGAATAAATAGCACACAAAACTGTTCTACCAACAGCTTGAAGTGTATTTTTATCAATTACACTCATGTTATCGTTATGAGTGTGCCAGTATTTTCCGAAATATGAACCGTTTGATGGATCATATTCAATAATATCAATCATTGGAATTTTTGCATTTTGATTTACAAACAAGTGATCATCAATAATTTCTGATGATTCTTCGTTTACAAAATAATTGCCATAACCAATACTTTGTCCGATAGCCCAAACTTTATTTGTTACCGCTGGAGCAAAATGCATTGAAGTACCATCTTTGGCAAAACGTGCATTTTTTGCACCTGCCATATCCAATAAAATACCATAAAATGCAGTGTAATTTGGCTTATGTGGATTTTTAGACCAATACTGAGAGCCTAAGCACCAAGTATCTTTGCTGTCTTTATCGCTGTGATAATCTTCTGGTTGACCGTAATCTTCCACATCAAAAAATACTACATCAATACCCACTTTGGGTTTTATACTATCTGCTTGAATTGCTCTTAATACCTCCATTAAAATAGCGACACCACTTCCTCCATCATTTGCACCATCAATTGGTTTCTTCTGATTTATAGAATCTTGGTCGGCAAACGGACGAGTATCCCAGTGTGCAGCCAACACAATTCTTTTACTAATTTCAGGGTTGATTGAAGCAATTATATTTTGAGCTTTAAGCACAGTTCCATTGTAAGCTGTTGCATCAAACTTTTGAATGGTAACTTCTGCACCCCATGATTTTAACTTTGCTACCAAATATTCAGCACATTTATCGTGAGCTTTGGTATTTGGAACTCTAGGTCCGAATGCAACTTGCTCAGCTACAAATCTATATGAACTATCAGGTTGAAATACAGGAACATGTACGTTTACTGTTTTTTTCGATTCTTCCTGATTGCTTTCGCCAGTTTTATTTTCTCCTGATTGGTTACAAGCTGCAAAAGCAAGCGCAACCAATGGCAAGGCTATGTATTTAAAATTAATTTTCATCAAATGCCCAGTCTATACCGTCTTTCATATCTTTAACTGCAATACCTTGCTCTTTTAATTTAGCACGAATCACATCAATTTTTGCATAATCTTTTTGTGCTTTCGCTTCTGCATAAAACCCTAACATTGTTTCAATTAAAGCTGTAATATCAGCACTTTCCTCTTCAACCAAACCTAAAACTTCGTGAACCAAAGTAAAATATGTAGTTTTTAATTCCTCAAATAATTTTTCTGGAATAGTAGCAATTGAAGCTTTGTTGGTATAAAAACCATTTATTTTTTTCAATAAATTAAATAAGCTAGCAATAGTAATTGCTGTATTTAAATCATCATTAATTCCGGTGTAAAGGTCGGCTAGTAGTTTTTCAATTTCAAGAATTAAATCATTGTTTGGTTCGCCAACTGTTTCAGGATAAGTAAGTTTTGACAATACTTTTGAACCATTGATAATTTTACGATAGCCTTTGCCTGCCGCTTGTAAAGCTTCGTTTGAAAAATCAAGTGTACTTCTGTAATGTGCTTGAAGAATGAAAAAACGGATTGTCATTGGAGAGTAAGCACGTTCTAAAAGATAGTGATTACCATCGTACAACTCTCTCATAGTAATAAAGTTACCTAGAGATTTGCCCATTTTTTGTCCGTTGATAGTAATCATATTATTGTGCATCCAGTATTTAGCTGGCGTAGTATGATTACAACCTTTTGATTGTGCAATTTCACTTTCGTGATGAGGGAAAAGTAAATCCATACCACCACCATGAATATCAAAAGTATCGCCCAAGTATTTTTTACTCATTGCCGAACATTCAATATGCCAACCTGGGAAACCCACAGACCAAGGCGAATTCCAACGCATAATATGCTCAGGAGAAGCTTTTTTCCAAAGTGCAAAGTCAAGAGACGAACGTTTTTCCTCTTGACCATCTAGCTCACGAGTAGTATTTAAAAGGTCGTCAATTTTTCTACCTGAAAGTTCGCCATAAGGATTCGATTCAGCATATTTTCTAACATCAAAATAAACAGAACCTTCTGATTCATAAGCAAAACCATTGTCAATTAAGCTTTGAACCATTTCAATTTGTTCCATTACGTGACCAGAAGCAAGAGGCTCAATATTAGGTTTCAATACATTCATAGCCTGCATATCTAAATGATAGCTATTAGTATATTGCTGAGCAACCTCCATTGGCTCAAGTTGTTCTAAACGAGCACGTTTAGCAATTTTATCTTCCCCAACATCAGCATCATTTTCAAGATGCCCAACATCAGTAATATTTCTAACATACCTAACTTTATAGCCTAAGTGTTTTAAGTAGCGATATAAAATATCAAAAGTTACAGCCGAACGAGAGTGTCCTAAATGTGCATCACCATAAACAGTAGGTCCGCAAACATACATACCCACAAAAGGAGCATGAAGAGGAGTAAAAACTTCTTTTTTGCGAGTTAAAGTATTATAAACTACAAATTCTTTAGCCATAAAATTGCTATGTAAATATTAGACCCTAAATTTAGTTAAAAACCTTGAAAATATTGGCATAAAAGAATTGATAAGTTAAAATGAGTTAAGAGTTGAGAGTTGAGAGTTAAGAGCAAAGTGTTGTATTTTAAAAAGTTAGATTAATGAAAATTGAATTTAATTAGGTGGGGGAAAATAGTCATTAATAAGTTGTTGAAGATTATTTTTAAATATAAATTAGTTGTAACTACTCAGCCCTTAAGTTAGCGATATAAAAAAGAGTATCGAATATATTTAAATTATTTTTAATAGCCGTATCAATGATAGACCTCATAACAACAAATATTTTAGCACCATCAATAGTTTTAAA
>JBEEOW010000027.1:0-48237 GCA_041191405.1 Bacteroidota bacterium | reverse complement strand
ATGTTATTTTGAATTTGGGAGATTATAATTTTTCTAATATATATTGCAATTATAATATATACAATTGAAAAGGCAATTAATCTTATAATTGTACCTGCAACTATATTAATTATTGTTTTAATGAATTCAATATTAAACTCTATATCAAAATTAGATTTATACCCATTAAACATGTAGAAAATTTGAAAGGTAAATATCAAAAAAGTGAAATAAAATATTGATAAGTATGAAATTTTGGATTTTTTATTGAATATTTTCAATAAAGTTGCTCCAAATAAAATTCCAATTAATCCTAAAATTAATGGACTATAAATTGCAATACCTGTTGAAACGAAAATTAGAAAATAATTTATACCATGATTTTTATAAACTAAAAGACTGATTAGGAAAAATAATAGTATGATTGATATTTTTTGATAGCTTATAACACTAATATTAAATACATTAGCATCTCCAGTTAAGAAAGGAATGTTATCAAAAATTAAAGGTAAAGATGATAGTTGCATGAATATTATTGAAACGCTGATTATTAAGTTTTTAATTTCAAAAATTGTATTTTTATTAAGTAATACAAATGTTGTGAAACACGATAACGTGAGTATAATTGGATATACCATTAATAATAATGTAATATAAGATTTTAATCCAAATAAATTTAAAAATGCATTTAACCATAGTTCAAAATAGTGATAAGGAATATTATGCGCTAATGGACTAAAATGAAATGATTCTATTTGATATTTATTTAAATTTTTGGCAACATTTGAATAAAATAAATAATCTGAATGAGGTAATTTTATATATTCAGAGTTGAACTCAAATAATAAACCAAACTGAATTACATAAATAATAGAAAAGAATATTAATAAAATTGAAATGAATTTTATTTCAATTTTATTGATTATATATCTAAATGATAGTTTGTTTTTTAACTGAAAGTATAAGAAACACGAAAATGGAAGTATTAAAACAAAAATTGTATTTCCTTTTGTCAGTATTAAACTATATAAAGTAATAGTTAATATAATATAACCAACAACATTATATAAATATGTTTCAATAGTAGGTTTAGCCCCCTTTAATTTTAAATGAGGCATAATTGATATAATTACAAAATATAAAACTGAGATTATTATTGATTGTATAAAAATCATATTTTAAGATATTTGGTAAAATTTCTTTATAATTGATGTGATTTCATTTGTTTCATTAGAATTTAACTCATAATACATTGGTAATCTAACCAAACAATCAGCATAATTATCACATTGAATTAGTTCTTTACCATTATATTTATTTTCATAATACGGTGATTTGTGTAAAGATAGATAATGAAATACAGCATGAATTCCATTTTCTTTTAAAAAGCCGATTAATGCACTTCTATCCTCCAAACTATTGCATATTAAATAAAACATATGTGCATTATTGGTTGCATAATTTGGAATATTGGGCAATGTAATTTTACCTTTTTCTTTTAATGGTTTCAATTCATTGTAATATTGCTCCCAGATAGATTTTCTTTTAGCTTGTATATCGTCTAAATTTTCTAATTGTGCATATAAAAATGCTGCTATAATATCAGAAGGAAGAAATGATGAACCAATATCCACCCATCCATATTTATTTACTTCTCCTCTAAAGAATGATGAACGATTTGTTCCTTTTTCTCTAATAATTTCTGCTCTGTGAATAAATTTATCATTGTTAATTACTAACATTCCACCTTCTCCTGAAATAATATTTTTTGTTTCGTGGAACGAAAAAGTTGCCATGTCACCAAAAGAGCCTAAAGCTTTACCTTTATAGTATGAATCTACCGCTTGTGCTGCATCTTCAATAACATATAGATTATGTTTTTGCGCAATAGCCAAAATGGCATCCATGTCACAGGCTACTCCAGCATAGTGTACTACAATGATAGCCTTTGTTTTGGGGGTAATGAATGCTTCAATTTTATTGGCATCTATATTCGGGTTTGATTCCTCGGAATCTGCAAAAGTAATTTTGGCTCCTCTTAATACAAATGCATTTACTGTAGATACAAAAGTAAAGGATGGTGCGATTACTTCATCACCTTCTTTAATATCTAGTAGGATTGCAGCCATTTCTAGTGCATCTGTACAAGATGTTGTTAATAAACATTTTTTGAATCTATATTTTTGTTCAAAAAATGTATGACATTTTTCTGTAAAAATACCATCACCGGATATTTTACCTGAGTTTACAGCTTGGTAAATATAATGGGTTTCTTTACCCGTGAGGTATGGTTTATTGAAAGGTATATTCATTATTCAAATCTTGTTCTAAATGAATTAAGATATAATTCATTATTGTTGTCATCTAATATTTTTGTTAAAAGTAATAAACCTTTTCCACAAACAACTACAGGCATTTTATCTTTCATAAAAATAACCTTTCCTACATCTCGATTTTCAATATTTACATCAGTTTCTATAGTACAATCAATAATTCTGACTTTACTTCCATTCATTAAACTTGATGCTCCTTTGTAAGGATAGCCTAAAGAGTATATGAACTGTTGAATTGTTTGTGAATCTAAATTCCAGTTTATTTTATAATCTTCTTCATCTCTCCATAATGAATAACTAGCTTTTTCATTCTCTTGTTTATAAGATGTAAATTCTTTACAAGTTTCTATTAAGTTAAAAATTTTTAAACAAATTGATTTATAAAGTGCTGATATCTTTTCGATAGCATTTTCAATTTTAATTGGATACAAAATTGGTATACTTTCTTGTAAAATGATATCACCTTCATCATAATTATCAGAAGCTTTTAAAGCGGTAACTCCTACAAATTTTTCTTGATTAATTAATGCATTTACGAGTGGTGCAAATCCTCTATATTTGGGTAGTAAAGAGTCATGAAAAACTATTAAATAGTTTTTAGTATGAATCAACCATCTCCATGATATAGCTATGACAAAATTGCCTTCTTCAAATTGGTCTTTTTTGAAATAATAATCTAGATTATTATTTTTACATAAATTAATTATATCTGAAGAATAATCGTTTTGTACATTTTTATCAATTCCAACAACAATATTTTTAATTAAATATGATTTTTTTGACTCAATTAAATATGTTAAAACATCTAGTCCTTTTTTACTTAAGAGATACAAAGTAATTTTTTTTTCAATATTGTTCATTAGTATTTTGTGTTAAATCTACAATATACGATGGCCTACCTTTTACACCATCAAATACCTTTCCTAAATAAAGTCCAATTATTCCAAGAATAAAAATAATTAAACCTGAAAATAACCAAATAGAGATAATGGTACTTGCATATCCAGAAATTTTAAAGTCATGAAATATAGCTCTAATAAATGTGAAAATAGCAAAAATGAAAGAACTAAAAGAAATTATAAGTCCTGCTTTAACAGTTAATCTTAATGGTTTATCAGAATAAGCAAGAATAATATCTAAAGCTAAATTTATAAGTCTTTTAAGGTTATAACTACTATTTCCCTCTGCTCTTTCTGCATGTTGTACATTTAGTTTTGTTGACTTAAACCCAACCCATTTAACCATTGAAGGGAAGTATTTAATACTTTCTTTCATGGTAATAATTGCTTTTATTACTTTGTGATTGTAAATGCCAAAATTTGCAACTGTTGCATCTTGTTTTACACCTGTTAAGTAGCTTAAAGTTGAATAAAATAGTTTAGAAGACAATCTTTTTAAAAAAGTATCTTGTCTCTCATATCTACGAGCTAGAACAATGTCAAATCCTTCTTTAGTTTTTTCAAATAAATTGGGTATTTCTTCTGGCATGTCTTGTAAGTCACAATCCATTACCACTACCCATTCACCTTTTGCATAATTTAAACCAGCAGTAATAGCATAATGTTGACCAAAATTTCTTGAAAGTTTGATGCCTTTTATTTTTGTGTTTTTTTTACATTCTAGTTCAATTGCTTCCCATGAATTATCTGGTCCACAATCTTCAACTAAAATTATCTCAAAATTATCTGTTATTTTTGATGTAGCACTTATAATTCTAGAAACTAATTCTGGAATTATTTTTTCTGCTCTATATACCGGAGAAACTATTGATAATTTTGTTTGCATTAATTTTTTCTTCGTTTAACTTTCTTCTCAATAAAACCTTCCATTATATACAATCCTGCAACATAAAATGGCATTAAAGGGATTTTATATCGTACTAAAGTCCCAAAATTATAGCTACTAATACCTACTGCAAAGGCAAATGTTAATGCAAAAATAAAACAAAATAATACTATTGGTGTGCTACCAATGATTGTAAATGTTCTTAAGAAACCTACTTTGATTAAAATATAGAGTGTAAATAATAACATGGCTGTACTTTCAAATGCTGAGATTAGCATTGTAATATTTTTTGCCTCCCATAAATAGGGCCTGAACAATGATACATTTATGGCTTGTGGAGCCAATTTTATCATACCACCAAATGTACCATCTAATTCACCTAAGCTATATGTGGAACCATTCTCTTTTGTACTTATATAATGTATCCATTCAGCAGTGCTTTTGGTTGTTTCTCCAATCTTTTCTAAGGAGTATTGTTTGTCGTTTTTAGTGATTTCTGTTGCACCATAAAAAGCACCTAAAATACCCAAAGAAAAGAAAATTGGGCTAATAATACTTTTAATTACAATGTTTTTAACAGAAGCAGTATATTGTATGAATATCCAGAAAATCAAGGCTGGTACAAAGCATAAAAGAATATATATTTTCACTTCTTGGATAATATAGAAACTAAAAGCAAAAACAATGAAATATATAGGTGCCCTAACAGCATAAAAGAATATGCCATGCATACTCCAAAATAACCATCCCATAGCACCAATACATAATGAATCTTTTAAAATACCAGAACTCCAAAAAAGTACAGATGGTAAATAAAAAAAAGCAATTGCAAGTTTTTTATCTAAATGTGGGTAATATTCTACAAATATAACATACAGAGCCCATAATCCACTTAATGCAAAAATGGCATAAATTAAAGCCATGGTAGTATAAGTATGCAAGCAAAAAATGGATAAAAATGCACATGATTTTATAACTAATTTTTCTCTTGATTCTAAACCAAATGTAATTTGTCTAGCTTTGTTTACATGTTCTGGATTATATTTATCATAATTAAATATCAGTGCTGTACCTAAACTTGGGTTTTCCATAAAAGTATCATAAATGATTTTACTACCTCTGGTTGTATAGTTTACTGTATCCCCTTTATACATAAATTCGTGTATCAAAGAAAATGCTATCATCGATAAAACTTTGATAGTAAAAATTTTAGGTTTTAATTTTAAAAGGGATTTTCTTTTAGTGAAACTTTTAAGGAAAAAGCCAAATAATCCATAAACTATTGCTATATACAATGGAGTTATGAGAAGGTCTTTTAATTCAAGTATTACTATACAAAAAAAATTTATCACTGTATTTATTTTATGCTTAATTGATGGTCTTTAGTCTTTAGTATTTAGTTTCTTGCCTTATGTCTTTCAAAAGAAACTTACCTACATTTCCCAAAGTTAATAAAAAAAACTATTATTGCTTTAAATTTACAAAGTCAAATGTTTTATTATAACTTCATGGTTTAATTGTTTGATTGAAAAAGTGTTTTTCTAGTCTTAAGTCTTACGTCTTAAGTCTTCATTCTTAAATCTATACAAAATGAAAACAAACATCACATATATAGTTTCAAACATTGACAAAGCTTTGGCTTTTGAATGGATTGCTTATAAACTCGATAAAGAAAAGTTTAATTTATCATTCATATTATTAAATCCTGGAGATTCAGCATTAGAAACTTATTTAAAATTAATTGATGTAAAAGTAGAAAGAATGTTGTATACATCTAAATTTGATTTGCCGATTGTAATATTTAAATTAATTCTTTTTTTTATAAAAAATAAAACAAAAATAGTTCATTGTCATTTATTTGATGCATGTATAGCTGGATTAATTGCATCAAAATTATTGTTTATGAAAAAAAGGATTTTCACTAGGCATTATTCAACAAATCACCATGATTACTACCCTAATGCGGTGAAATATGATAAGTTTATCAATTACTTAGCCACTGATATTGTTTCAATTTCAAAAAATGTAAGCAAAGTGCTTATAAATAAAGAAAATGTAAATCCAGACAAAATACACTTGATTCATCATGGTTTTGATTTAAAAGCTTTTAATGAAGTTGAAAATTCTAGAATTGTACAGATAAGAGAAAAATATAAAATACCAGAAAATAAATATATTGTTGGTGTAATCTCTCGTTACGTTGAATTGAAAGGTTTACAGTATATTATTCCAGCTTTTGCTTCTTTTTTAAAGCAAAATCCTAATTCTTTTTTAATTTTATCAAATGCTAGTGGAGATTATAAAAATGAAGTAAATAAATTACTGCAAGATTTTTTACCTCAAAGCACCTATGTAGAAATAAAATTTGAATCAGATTTGCCAGCCTTGTATAAATTGATGAATACATTTATTCATGTACCTATTGATGAAACTATCGAAGCTTTTGGGCAAACTTATGTTGAAGCATTGGCGTCAGGAGTGCCGTCTATATTTACTTTGTCAGGAGTTGCTAATGAATTTATTGTTCATGATAAAAATGCATTGGTAGTTGATTATAAAAATTCAGAAGAAATTAAAAATGCAATAATTAGATTACTAAATGACCCGGTTTTACGAAATAAATTAATAGAAGAAGGTAAAAAAAGTAGTCAAGTTTTTGATTTAAAGAAATATATTTTTCAATTAGAAAATCTATATTTAAATTAAATTTATTATTATTTTATTTATTGTTGTTTCTGTTAATAATTAAATAAGCATAAAAATATGAAAATTGATTTTCCTTTTTTTTCAATAATTATACCTACATACAATAGAGCAAACTTGATTGCTAAAACTTTAGATTCAATATTGAATCAAAGTTTTAAATATTTTGAAGTTGTTATTGTTGATGATGGAAGTACAGACAAAACCTCAGAAATTATTGCACCTTATATTTCAACTCAAATTAGGTATATTAAAAAAATAAATGCTGAACGAGGAGCCAGTAGAAATGTTGGTATAAATGAAGCAAAGGGGCAATTTGTAACTTTTATTGATTCAGATGATTTAATGTATGCTAATCATTTAGAAACTGCATATAATTTTTTGCAAAATAACCCACATACTCAATTTTATGGACAAGGTTATGAAACAAAAACAGCTAATGGAAATTTATTAATTTCACATTCAAATATTTCAAACCCTACATTATCTTTATTAAAAGGTAATTTCTTGAGTTGTATAGGTGTATTTGTTAATTTGATTTTTATTAAAGAAAATAAGCTTTATTTCTCTGAAAATAGAGCATTTTCAGGTACCGAAGATTGGGCATTGTGGCTTCAAATTCTAGCAAGGACTGAATTGAAATATCAAAATATTGTTACTGCATCAATGATTGAACATGAAGAAAGAAGTGTATTGTCTTTCTCTGAAAAACAATTATTTGATAGAACCATTGGGCTTAAAGAAATTTTATCAAACGACTCAGTATTTGTTACAAAATTTGGGATAAAAACAATAGGGTTAATTTATGCTCACATGCTATCTTATGGAGGATTGCATTTGGCTCTCTCAAAAAATAAAAAAGCAGGAATAAAATGGTATATTAGTGCCATTAAAATTAATTTCAAAGAATTATTGTCGAGGCGTTTTCTAGCTTTTGTGAAAATTTTATTGTTTCAATAGTAATAGACTTAAGATGTTAGACTTAAGACTTAAGAAATTCGACTTATTTAACAGAAAAATGAAATCAGAAAACTGATAACTGATAACAGAAAACTGACAACTGATAACTAAACATGTGCGGAATAACAGGACGAATTGGTAAGTCTAATTTTGATTTTCAAAAGTTTACAGATGCAATAAAACATCGTGGACCTAATGCTGATGGATTTTATTTAAATGAATTATCAACCGTTCAATTAGGTCATAGGCGTTTGAGTATCCTTGATTTGTCAACACATGCAAATCAACCTATGGTTTCAGCTTGTGGGCGTTATGTTATCGTTTTTAATGGGGAAGTTTATAATTTTAAAGAACTTCAGCAAGAATATAATTTAACTTGTAGTACAACTTCTGATACTGAAGTAATCTTAGAATTGTTTGTAAAAGTAGGTGTAAAAACACCAGCATTACTTAATGGTATGTTTGCTTTTGCCATTTACGATAAACAAAATGATACTACTTTTATCGCTAGAGACCATATTGGAATAAAACCATTGTTTTATAGCTTAAACGCTGAAGGATTTACTTTTTCTTCAGAATTAAAGTCATTTAAAGCTATTGATTTCCCATTAAGTATTAATAATGAAGCAATACCTTATTTTTTGCATGTAGGTTATATTCCTCAGCCATTCACTATTTATAATGAAATTCAGAAGTTTCCTGCTGGGCATTATGCTATTATTGATTCAAAAAATATCAATTTTAATCCTGTTGAATTTTGGTCTGTTGAAAGCGCTACTGAAAAGGAAGTGTTATCTGATGAAAATGAAGCACTTGCTCAATTGAAAGCTATTTTAGATAAAGCCATTACAAAGCAACTTGTTAGTGATGTACCAATCGGTACATTTTTAAGTGGAGGAATAGATTCAAGTTTGGTTACAGCAATTGCAGCCAAAAATGCAAATATTCCTATCCAAACATTCAGCATAGGTTTTCATGAAGCCCATTTAGATGAATCGCAATATGCAGAAAAAATTGCTGCACATTTGGGTACGAAGCATCATACATTTAAGGTTAGTCAAACAGAAATATTACCTTTGGTTACAGAGTTGTTAGATATTTATGATGAACCATTTGGAGATAGTTCTGCATTTCCTACCATGTTAGTTTCCAAACTTGCAAAACAACATGTTACAGTGACCTTAGGTGGAGATGGTGGAGATGAATTATTTTTAGGATATGGTATGTACACTTGGGCTGAAAGATTAGCAAAAGCTTGGGCGCCAGTAGCTAAAAAACCAATTGTATTAATAAGTCAATTATTGCCAAATAGATATAAAAGAGCTGCACAAGTTTTTGATTACTCATTGAAAGAAAATATAAAATCACATATTTTTTCGCAGGAGCAATATTTGTTTTCTGAAAATGAGTTGAAAAGTTTGTTGTTAATACCTAAAAATAGTTTTGTTGGTTTTAATAATATTAAATCAAAAAGAGATTTAAATGCATCAGAGTTACAATCTTTTTGGGATATAGAGCATTACTTAAAAGATGACTTATTGGTAAAGGTTGACAGGGCAACAATGCATTATTCTCTAGAAACCAGAGTGCCTTTACTAGATATTGATTTAATAAATTTTTCATTAAATTTGGACTCCAAACTGAAAAAACAGAATGGAATCAGTAAATATTTATTGAAAAAAGTGCTATTTGAATTAGTCCCTAAAGAGTTATTTGACAGACCTAAAAAAGGTTTTTCAATACCTCTTGTGAAATGGCTAAAAGAAGATTTACGTTTTTTGCAAGATGAATATTTATCTAAACAAGTTATAAGTCAATTTGGTTATGTGAAATATGAAATCGTTAAATCATTACAAGATAGATTTAATAATGGAGAGTCATATTTGTATAATAGAATTTGGCATCTGATAGTATTGCATTGGTGGTTAGTTAAAAATAAGATATAATTGAAGAAAATTTATTCTATAATAGTTCTTTCATTAATAGCATTATTGCTTAATTTTTTACCTTATAGGTTGATTAACGAAGAGGGATATCATCATTATGAAGAATTTGATGAATCTTTAGGGCATATAAATTCAATGCTCAAATTGATAGATCATATTGATAATATTGCATATAAAGAAAGGTGCTCTCCACATTCTTTAGAATATAATGAAATTATTACTAAAACTATAAAACGTCGTTTTAGACACGGATACTCACATTATTATTTAAATCAAAATTGGATTGCTGCATTGTCAGGATATCTTTTTTGGAGAGATTTATCTGCCATTGTAAAGCCTGAAGATTTAATGAAATTTCCCAATGCGGCTTGTAGTCAGCAATCAATTGTAATGATGAGAGTGCTTGATTTAAAGGGTATTCCATTTAGGAAGGTCTCTTTAAATCATCATTTCACATTATGTGCTTATGTAGAAAATGGTTGGCATTATTATGACCCTAACATGGAGCCTATAATTGGTATTGATGAACGTAAATTTGACCATAGGTTTATTAATATTGATTTTTTGAAACGTATTTATAAAAAAACAGGAATGAGCGATGAAAGTATTAAAAACGTTTTTAAATCACCGAAACTTGGACC
Source organism: Bacteroidota bacterium (assembly GCA_041191405.1). Taxonomy (GTDB): domain Bacteria; phylum Bacteroidota; class Bacteroidia; order Cytophagales; family UBA9547; genus JBEEOW01. The sequence continues at coordinate 37,890 of JBEEOW010000027.1, read as the reverse complement.
AGTGAATGCATTTCCGGCCCCTAAAGCTTTACTTTTTCATAATATTACTTATATACTATCTCGTACTTTATGGATTTTTGGTTTAGTACTAGCTTATGCTTTATATTGGTTAAGAGTGAGAAATATTTCTTTTAAAAGGGTAATTGTAAAAGGGAAAAAAATAATACAGTTAACCTACAAGTAGAGAGTACAGAGTATTGGGTACAGAGAGTAGGGGTTAAAGTATTAAGAAAATGTAAAATAGGGTGTAATTATCAATATCAATGTAAATTAAATTGAATTGAATTATTATTTCTCAAGATTCTAAAATCAATATTTATTTCATTCTTTTGGACTTTTCTCTTTTTTAATCAAAAATTAATTTAATCAAAATCCTTTTTAATCAGCCTTTTGTATTAAAGATTTCCTATCCATTATTATCAAAATTTGTTTAAATCTTTTTTTTTTATCAAATTGTAAGGTTGAATTCCGAAAACACAGTAACAAAATATATTTATGGCAGTAAGAATAAATTCTTTCGAACAATACAAAGAGGATTACAAGCTTAGTGTAGAAAACCCAGAGGCTTTTTGGGCTGGCGTAGCCGACACTTTTACATGGAAAAAGAAATGGGATAAAGTACTTGAGTGGAACTTTACTGAACCTAAAGTTGAATGGTTCAAAGGTGCTCAATTAAATATTACCGAAAATTGTTTAGATCGTCATTTAGCTACAAAAGGTGATTCTATTGCATACGTTTGGGAATCAAACGATGTAAATGAGCCTAATAGAACTTTCACTTACAAACAATTGCATGAGGAGGTTTGTAAATTTGCAAACGTATTAAAAGCGCAAGGTGTAAAAAAAGGCGATAGAGTTTGTTTATACATGCCAATGGTTCCTGAGTTAGCAATTGCTTGTTTGGCTTCGGCACGTATTGGTGCAATTCACTCAGTAGTTTTTGCTGGTTTCTCTGCGCAAGCTTTAGCTGATAGAATTAATGATGCTAAAGTTGAGGTAGTGGTAACATCTGACGGAAACTTTAGAGGGAATAAAGACATAGCTGTAAAAGCAATTGTTGATGAGGCTATTAAATCAACCCCAACTGTACGTACAAGTATTGTTTATAAAAGAACAAATACGCCTGTAACAATGGTTGAAGGTAGAGATTTATGGTGGCATGATGAAGTGGCAAAAGTTTCATCAGAGTGTGAAGCAGTAGCTGTTGATGCTGAAGATCCATTGTTTATTCTTTATACATCAGGTTCAACTGGCCAACCAAAAGGTGTAGTGCATACTACAGCTGGTTATATGGTTAGTACATATTACACTTTCTTAAATGCATTCCAATACAATGAAGGTGAGTTGTATTTCTGTACTGCAGATATTGGTTGGATTACTGGTCACTCATACTTAATGTATGGTCCATTATTAGCTGGTGCATCATCTGTATTATTTGAAGGTGTTCCTACTTATCCTGATGCAGGAAGATTCTGGCAAATTGTTGAAAAATTAAAAGTTAACATTTTCTATACAGCGCCTACTGCAATCCGTGCATTAGAAGCATTCGGTTTAGATTATGTGAAAAAATATGATTTATCATCATTAAGAGCTTTAGGTTCAGTAGGTGAGCCAATTAACGTTGAAGCTTGGAACTGGTATAACGAAAACATTGGTGGAGGTAAATGCCCAATAGTTGATACTTACTGGCAAACTGAAACTGGTGCATTTATGATTACGCCATTGGCAGGAATTACACCAACCAAACCAGCTTATGCAACATTACCACTTCCAGGTGTACAATTAGCAATTCTTGATGCAGAAGGGAAAGAGTTATTAGGTAATGATGTTGAAGGAAATTTAGCTGTTAAATTCCCTTGGCCTTCAATGATTAGAACTACTTATGGCGACCATGAAAGATGCCGTCAAACTTATTTCTCAACTTACCCAGGTTATTATTTCACTGGTGATGGTTGTAGAAGAGATGAAGATGGATATTACAGAATTACTGGTCGTGTAGATGATGTTATCAACGTTTCAGGTCACCGTATGGGAACTGCAGAGGTTGAAAACGCTATCAACGAACATGCAAATGTAATCGAGTCAGCAATTGTTGGTTATCCTCATGATATTAAAGGACAAGGTATTTATGCTTACGTAATTGTAGAGCATGCGCCAGAAAGTGAAGATAAATTAAGAAAAGAAATTTTAGATATTGTAACTAAAATTATCGGCCCAATTGCAAAACCTGATAAAATTCAAATTGTACCAGGTTTACCAAAAACACGTTCAGGTAAAATTATGAGAAGAATCCTAAGAAAAGTTGCCGAAGGCGATGTTTCAAACTTAGGCGATACTTCTACTTTACTTGACCCATCTGTGGTTGATGCTATTGTAGCTGGAGCTTTGGTGCCAATTAAAGCATAGTTTTATAATTTACAATTGATAATTGTGTGTTAATTATCAATTTAAATATTTCAAATCCCAACATTAATGTGAATTTCATATTGATGTTGGGATTTTTCTTGTTAATTTTTATATTTTAAACAAATTGTTAATACCAATTATAGAATGAAGTTAGTCCAATAATGTTACAGCGAAAAATAGCATTTGCTATGGTTTCGACTACGCTCAACCTCCGTAAACGCTATTTTTCGAGTAAATGGAACTCGAAAACGGTCACTGAGGCTGTCGAAGTGTGAGTTTTCGCTGGACAATCTAATAAATACAATTGTTATAAATTCAAAAAAAACGTCTTAGGTCTTGTGTCTTAAGTCTAACATCTATTAAAACATGAAAATTCAAACTAAAATAACCGAACTATTAAACATAGATTTGCCAATTATTCAAGCAGGAATGGTTTGGTGTTCGGGTTGGAAATTGGCATCAGCTGTAAGTAATGCTGGTGGATTAGGTGTTATTGGTGCCGGTTCAATGTCTGTTGATATTTTAGAAGAACATATAATTAAATGTAAATCAGCTACCAATAAACCATTTGCTGTCAATTTACCTTTATTGTACAAGCATATCGACCAACAAATTGATTTAATAATTAAACACAAAGTTCCTGTGGTAATTACATCTGCAGGAAATCCTAGTACATACACTTCCATTTTCAAAGAAGCTGGAATTACAGTTATTCATGTGGTATCGAGTACCAAATTTGCCTTAAAAGCGCAAGCTGCTGGTGTTGATGCCATAGTTGCAGAAGGTTTTGAAGCCGGTGGGCATAATGGAAGAGACGAAACTACAACTTTGTGTTTACTGCAAGAAGTTGTAAATGCTGTAAATATTCCTGTCATAGCTGCTGGTGGAATTGGCTCTGGAAATGCCATTTTAGCAGCATTGTCTTTAGGTGCTGAAGCTGTACAAATCGGGACACTTTTTGCTGCTTGTGAGGAATCATCCGCAAATGATAATTTTAAACAAGCTTTGATTCATGCTAAAGAAGGAGATACGAAATTGGTTATGAAACAAATAACTCCTGTTCGTTTATTGAAAAATGCTTTTTTTGAGCAAATTGACAAAGCTGAATCAGAAGGTAAAACAATTGAAGAATTAAAGGAGATTTTAGGAAAAGGTAGGGCAAAGAAAGGGATTTTTGAAGGTGACTTAATTGACGGAGAGTTAGAAATAGGTCAGATTACGACTAAAATCAATAAAATTTTATCAGCAAGAGAGCTAATCAATCAATTATTGCAAGAGTTTGATTTATCTTTGCAAAAAATAAAGCATTTACCTGTAATTTATTAAATCTTGAAAATTCTTGTTATTCGTTTTTCATCTATTGGAGATATAGTATTAACAACTCCTGTTGTTAGGGTTTTGGCAAAGCAATTACCGAAAGCTGAAATTCATTATTGTACCAAAAAATCATTTGCGAGTATTGTTCAAAATAATCCTTATGTAAACAAAGTACATATTTTAGATGGAAAATTGAATGATTTAATTTCAGATTTGAAAAAGGAAAACTTTGATTATGTTATTGATTTACATAATAATCTGCGAAGTTTTATTATCAAAACTCGTTTAGGAGTTGAAAGTAGTAGTTTTAAAAAGGAAAATTTTTTGAAATGGCTTTTGGTAAAATTCAAGTACAAACCAAGTGCTATTTCACATGTAACTGAAAGGTATTTAGCTACAACTTCAAAATTAGGTATTGTTGATGATGGCGAAGGGTTAGATTATTTTATACCTGAAAAAGATATAGTAAACATTGATACATTACCTCCAATTTTTCAACAAGGATTTTTGACGTATGCAATTGGTGGTCAGCATGGAACAAAGCAAATGCCTGTTCATAAAATGATTGAATTTTGTAGTCAAGTTACAAGACCAATTATACTTTTGGGTGGTAAAGAAGATTTTGATAATGCCGAAAAAATAATTGCATCTTGCGAAAACAAAGTGTTGATTTACAATGCTTGTGGTAAATATAATTTAAATCAAAGTGCATCATTATTACAACAAGCCAGACAAGTAATTACACACGACACTGGTTTAATGCACATAGCTTCTGCATTACGCAAAAATATAATTAGTATCTGGGGAAACACAGTGCCAGCTTTAGGTTTTACTCCTTATAAAGTTCCTTTTACAGCTATTGAAGCAAATAACGTTTCATGCAGACCATGTTCTAAACTTGGTTACGCCAAATGCCCTAAAGGTCACTTTGATTGTATGGAAAAAATTGATGTAAAAGATATTTTGTTAGCAATAAAATAGGTTGGTATATTCTTTAACCACATAGAAACATAGTTTTAATTTGAATTTGAAAAAAAGTATAGATTATTAGATGAATTTAGGAAAAGAAAACATAGGTTTTCATTTTAAAAATTAAATGTTATCAATAAAAACTATGTATTCTATAAATCAAAATTGTTATACTAAATTTAATTTTAAAATATTGATTATCAAATCTATGTACCTATGTGGTGAAATTTTTAAATATTAATTTTTACTTTCAAAATCGTGTTTATTTAAATATTGTGTATTGATTCAAATTAAAATAACAAAAAAGCTTACTTTTGTTAATCGTTTTTATTTTCAACAAAAAACTAACACTTATTTAATATGAATATTACCTTTTGGGGAGCAGCTAGGCAGGTTACAGGTAGCATGCATATTTTAAAGTTAGATAGTGGTTTTACTATTTTGGTTGATTGTGGGGTTGATATGGAACATAATCGCCCTGAGGATAAATCTGAAAAATGGGGTCCGTTTCCATTTGACCCAGTAAGTATTGATTTGGTTGTACTTACACACGCCCATCTCGATCATTCGGGTATGTTACCAAATTTATATTTAAATGGTTTTGAAGGACAAATTTTATGCACAAAACCAACTTCATTACTTACCGAAATTATACTTTTTGATTCGGCAGATATTAATGTTCGTAAGCTTGAAAATTATAATAAACTTAAAAAATTAGCTCCTAATAAAGTAAAATATAAGCCAAGTGGTATTTTCTTTGAAAAGCATGTAAGCGAAACCTTGCAGAACATTGTTACAATTCCGTTTAATTCGAGTTTTGAAATAACAAATGAAGTTTCTCTTACATTTATTCCAACGGGGCATTTACTTGGTGCTGCCAATGCTATTTTTACTGTAAATGAAAATGGCAAAACGAAAACCATTGCTTTTTCCGGAGATGTTGGTCGAAAAAATTATCCATTATTAACTGACCCTCAAAAACTTCCAGAAGTTGATTATTTGGTTTGCGAAAGTACGTACGGAAGTAGAAATCACACTGCAACCGACACTGCTGAGCAAATTTTGGAAGATATAATTGTTAAAACTTGCGTTGAAATTAGAGGAAGACTGATTATTCCAGCATTTAGTGTAGGTAGAACACAAGCAGTATTGTTTGTTTTGAATAAGATTTTTAAGAAAAAGGGCATGAAACCTATTAAGATTTTTGCAGATAGCCCTATGGCTTTGCAAAGTACTTATGCTTACGAAAAATTCGACGATTTATTAAACCAAGAAGCCAAGGATTTTAAACAACAATATGGTAATTTGTTTGACCAAGATAATTTGATTTATGTTGAAAATTTCAAGCAAAGTCGCCAGATTGCGAATTACCACGAACCTTGTATAATTCTTTCTTCATCAGGAATGTTAACTGGAGGTAGAATTAATTTTCATCTTCAAAAAAATATTTCTAATCCGTATTGTACCATTTTAATGATTGGCTATGCTGCTGAGAATACTCCAGGACATGAGCTATTGCAACGTAAATCGAACATTAATTTAGCTGGCAAATTAATGAAAGTGCAGGCTAATATTGTGTCAACTGATATTTTAAGCGGGCATGCCGGACAAAATGATTTGATTGAATTTGTGAAATCTCAAAATCCAAAAACATTAAAACAAATATTTTTGGTACATGGTAACTTGGAAAGTATGGAAGATTTCGCTTCAAAATTGAATGCCGAAGGTTTTGAAAGAGTAGAAATTCCACAAAAGGGTGTAACTTATCAGCTTGATTAATACTATTTTGTATCAATAATTATTACGACATATTACAAGTTTCTCGACAAGCTTCTGAGGAAGAAATTAAAAAAGCTTATCGAAAATTAGCTCTCATTTATCATCCAGATAAATACAAAGAGGCTGATGCAGAAGAGATTTTTAGAATAATTCATACAGCATATACTACTTTAACTGACCCAAAATCTAGGGCTGAACATGATTTTATCATTGATTTAAATTATGTAAAAACTTTAACCGATGAAATTAATCAAAATGTAGATTATCAGGTAGGAGAGGAGCAAGTAAAAGGAAACAAAAAAGTAAAAAAGCATATTCCTTCTGAACCACCATTGGTTTATACCGATAAACCTCTTTGGACTAAAATCGGGAAATCAATTGCTTATTTTGGTATTTTGTTATTTCTATATACAAGTATTGGTGTAATATTTACCAAAAAAGTAGTTGAAAGCTTCAAGTTTTACGAATCTAAAAAACATATTTTGCATACCCAAAACCATGTATTTTTGGGAATAGTAAATTCGCCGAAATCAATTAAAAATTATCCTGCACACCAATTAAAAGTTGAAATTAATCAATCCTATATCGGTAATTTTTCAAGAAATGCTACAATTCAGCCAGCTAATTTAAATGTTATTACGATAGGAATTTACATTTTAGGATTTAGTAGTTTTGTATTAATACTTTCAATTTCAGCATTATATGTACTAAAAAAGATGTATTACCTATTTTTAATAATAACGTTCTTCAATTTTTGGTTTATTGTTGTGTCAATGATGATGATTATTTAAAAATAAAAAAACTGCTACAATTTTACTTGTAACAGTTTTTTTACTAATTATTTAAACGACTACAAAACTCTTAACTCTTAAGTCTTTTATCTTAAGTCTAGTCAAAACCTATCTTTTCACCTCAAATTTAAAGGTGCGGGAATTTACTCCATTTTTAATTTTGATAAAATACAACCCGTTACTGAATGGTTTTAAATCTAAACCATAAGTATTCAATAAGTTTATATTTTGATTGAAAACTATATTTCCTTTGCTATCAGTAACTTGTACATCGTAGTCTTTATTTAACATTTCTGGTGAACGTAAATATAAGATATCACTTGCTGGGTTAGGGTAAATATAAGTTTCATTTCCTTGTAATGCCTCATTTACAGATGTTAAAGTAATAACATTGACAATTACTGCAGATGATGTATCAATTGCTCCTGAATTGTCTGTTGCTATTGCAGTAATATTGTAAGTACCAACTTGTACATTGTTCCAAGAAAAACTGAAAGGAGATGTTGTTGATTGGCCTAATTTGGTAGTGCCATTATAAAACTCAACTTTCGCAATTGTTCCATCAGCATCAGTTGCTGTTGCGGTAATAGTAATATTTGCTGGAGCATTAAAGTTTGCATTATTACTTGGAGATGTAATGGTTACAACTGGAACTTGTGTGTAAGTTGTGCTAATACATGAACCTTTATTTACCCATGCTCCCCATTGTGTCGAACCAGGAATTTCACCTGTTACACACCATTTTGATTCCCATAATGAATTGTTATAAGAAGCTTGTTCACCTATACAATATTGTTTTGTGCTCACCCAAGCGGCAACATTACAACCTGTACCTTGAATCGCTTTTCTTACCACAAATGTAATTGAATCAGAAGCTGTTGCTCCTTGATTATCAGTTGCAGTTGCTATTAATTTATAAGTTCCTGGCGCTAGATTATTAGCTGTAAAACCAAATGGCGTTGCAGTAACGGTTGATTTTAGTGCACCATTTAAATAATATTTTACATTCGCCACAGTGCCATCAATATCACTTGTAGTTACTGCAAAATTTGTTGAAGCAGGTTCATCCAATAATTGATTATTAGTTGGAGATGTAATATCTATACTTGGTTTTTGATTGATTGCTGATTTAATAATCAATGTAACTACAGACGAAGTTGTTTGTCCACCAAGATTATCAGTTGCTACTGCTGTTAATGAATAAGTACCAATTTTAAGGTTTGTAGTCCACGCAATTGAATATGGAGAAATTGAATCAGTACCAATTAAAGTTGAGTTTGCATAAAATTGTACTCTTTTAATACTTCCATTAGCATCAGGATCTGTAGCAGTTGCTGAAACAGTTACTGATGTTGGGTCAGTTAAAGTAGTATTATTTGCTGGTGCAGTAATTGAAACTGTTGGGTTTGTATTTACAGGTCCAGCATTGTAAGCACTTGCCCACCAAACACCTCTACCATAAGTTGCAACATAAATTCTTTTTGTAGCAACATGGTATTCCATATCATAAACTGATTGTGTTGGTAAGTTTTCAGTAAATGGCAAGAAATCGGTCATGGTGTTATCTCTATAAAATACACCTCTAGTGTTTCCAATATAATAGCCATCTTTTGCACCATCATCAAAAACTACTTTATTTATTGATATTGCAGGTAAGCTAGCCCCAGTAACTTGTGTAAATGTAGCTCCAAAATCAGTTGAGTAAAATACTGTACCACTGCTGGTAGCCATTATTACATGTGTAGGTTTAGTTGGATGAATGGCAATTGTATTTACTGTACCTGTTGGTTTTGTAATGGTTGTCCAAGTTGTACCTCCATCTGTGGTTTTATAGATTGTTTGACTATGACGAGTAATTATATAATTTGAATTTGATGGTGCTATTTCAATTTCATCGCAGTTTGATGATGCAGTATAAGTTGAAATATCTGTCCAAGTACTACCTGAATTAGTTGATTTGTAAACATTTGTGTAGCCTACATAAAGAGTAGTATTTGATGTTGGGTCCATTCTGAAAGGAGTTACCCAGTTTCCATCTCCTCCAGAAGGATTGGTAAGTGATGTTCTAGAAGTTCCTCCATTGGTTGATTTATATAATGAACCATTTTGAGACGTTCCATATAAAATACTTGTACTGTTATGGTCAACAAAGCTTTCCATACCATCTCCACCTAACCAATCGTACCAAATACCATCTGCACGGCGAACACTTGTACCATTATCCTGTGCTCCTCCACTCATTACTTCTGGGTTTGCTTTACATAATCCAAATCTATAAAACTGACGAATACCCATTCCTGTTGTCAATTCAGTCCAATCGTCACCATTATTTGTTGATTTATAAATCCCTCCATCAGAACCTGAATACAATACATTACCAAAATATTTAACCACATGTACATCAGCATGATTATATCCAATATTATTTCCCCAAGTCCAATCTGTAGTTGCTGTCCAAGTTGAACCACCATTGGTAGATTTGAAGCAAATTATTGCCCCAACTTGAACTAAGTTTGCATCTGTTGGAGATACGTCAAAATCTAAATCATGCCATGCTTGTCCGCTTGTACCTGACCCATCTGGTTCATAACCAAAAATATTATTACTACCTGAACTACCCGAACTTACAACTGTAAAATTTACTCCGCTATCAGTTGATTTAAATAATTTTCCAAACATACTTCCTGATGCTTGAATTATATAAACAACCGAAGAGTTAGCTGCGGATACAGCAACAAAACTTCTTCCAGTACCTGTTATTGCTGAAATAGTTGAAAAACTATCACCAGAATCAGTAGATTTTAAATAAACTCCATTACCAACACTATATACAACTGTTGGATCTCCAGGTTTAAATTCAATATCTTCTACTGATGAAGTTGATTCTCTTACCCATGTTGTACCTCCGTTTGTAGTTTTATAAATACCTGATGAACCTGCAGTTAAAATGATGTTACTATTAGTTGGGTGAAAAATAATTTTACTTATTGTGTTAGGAACTGATGTACTTAAAACCCAAGTTGTACCTCCATCAGTTGATTTATAGTAACCAGAAGTTGTACCTGCATATACAATATTATCATCTTTAGGGTCAATAGCTAAACTTCTAATATTTTGATTATTTTGTGCATGCATTAAAGGCATCCATGTTGAACCTCCATTTGTCGATTTCCACACACCACCAGTTTCTGCACCTGCAAAAATTAAAGTTGGAGTTTTTAATGAAACAGCAATTGCTTTAATTCTTCCAACTCCAGGGTTCCAGCCACTTGTTGGGGTAATTTTATCTGGACCAAGTTCTGTCCAATTAGTTACAGCAGCTGTACGAGCATTTGATTTTCTGAAATGAGCACTAGCTCTTTGGCATTCTCTTTCTATTTCAGCAGTTGTTTTTCTGAAACCTTTTTCATCAATTTGAAGAGAAACATCATATTCCCAACGTTTGTAAATTTTGTATCCAGTTCCTTTGCCTGTACCTACTGAATCAAAATATTTTTTTGCTACTTTTTGAACTTCAAAATAATTCGCTTTTTCATCTTGCATCAATTCAAATAAATTGTTTTGTGCAAATAATTGGTTTAGTCCAAAGAGGAATATTAAACCAATTGATAGTATACCTTTTTTCATTTTTAAAGGGGATTTTGGGGGTTTGTTTGGAATTGTACAAAAATATATTGCTTAATTTATATTTTTGCTCTGTAAATATATATTATTCGTATTTAAACAAAAAGGTTTACTTAAAAATATATTTTTTTTTAATATTTTATTTTAGCAATTGATTTTCAGTATTTTAATTTTAATATTTTTATTTAAAATTTGAATTTTTTACTAAATGTTACCAATATTGTAATACTAAACATGAAAAGCGATGAATTATTTGAAATTTAAATTGTTAATATTCTTGATTATTTTAATAAGCCTTGAATCCAATGCTCAGATGAGGGTAATAGGTTATTTCCCTTCATGGAAACCTGAATTAATTGAAACTTTGCCTTATGAACAATTAACGCATATCAATTTTGCTTTTTTATCACTTTATCCAGATGGAAGTTTACGCCCATTTGAGAAAAATTATGAATTGGAACAAGTAGTAAAAAAAGCACATGCAAAAGGAGTAAAAGTATTAATTTCTGTTGGCGGTTGGGAACTTGGTGATGGTGGAGGCGTAGATGATGCTTTTGAAATCATGGCTAGTAAATCAAAATCTAGAAAGCGATTTGTAAAGCAATTGTCTTCATTTTTAGATAGTTATTCGCTAGATGGTGCTGATATTGATTGGGAATTCCCTGACCAAGAACAAAGTGGAATTTATTTTGATTCTTTAATGCGAGAATTGAACAATGAATTAGCACCAAAAAATAAACTTTTAACAGTTGCAGTAGTACCAAGTGATTATCATGGAAAACATATTTTATCAAGTTCTCTCCAATATTTAGATTTTTTAAACATCATGGCTTACGATGGAGGTACACCACATTCATCTTATGAATATGCTGTTGAATCATTTAACTATTGGAAAATAAGAGGAATGTCATCTGATAAAATTGTAATTGGTGTACCTTTTTATGGCAGACATGAAACTGCATATATGGGTTACAATGAAATTTTATCTGCCGACCCAACAGCTTATGATAAAGATATTTTTAATAGTATTGAATACAATGGAGCTGTAACAATTAAAAAGAAAGCACAATTTGCTAAGCAAAATGCGGGTGGTATAATGATTTGGGAATTAAGTCAAGATGTATTTGGACCAAAATCACTATTAAAAGTTATTTATGATATAAAAATGCAATAAAAATAGCTCATGTTAAAATTTCAACATGAGCCATTTTTAGTTTTTTTATTGAATAGAAATTAAAACCCTACAGATTTTAATTTTAATCCTGCTGTTTCTTCTAAGCCAAAAATTAGGTTCATATTTTGAACAGCTTGCCCAGATGCACCTTTTGTAAGGTTATCAATCATGCTGATAATCATTAATTTATTGCCATGTTTTTCTAAGTAAATAATACATTTATTGGTATTAACTACTTGTTTTAAATCAGGGTTTGAAGTGGTTACATGTGTAAATGGATGATTTGCATAGTAATCATTGTACAACTTGTAAGCTTCTTCTAAACTTAAATTAGTTTCAGTATAAAGTGTTGCTAATATACCTCTTGCAAATGCACCACGATATGGAATAAAATTAATATCAGTTGCAAAACTAGGCATTAATTGTTTTAGCGATTGACCTATTTCTTTTAAATGCTGATGTCCGAATGCTTTATATACCGAAAGGTTATTGTTTCTCCAGCTAAAGTGTGACGTTTGAGAAGGATTTTGACCAGCACCTGTTGAGCCAGTAGTTGCACTAATATGTACTTCTGAGGTTAATAATTGTGCTTTTGCTAACGGCAATAAAGCTAATTGAATAGAAGTTGCAAAACAACCAGGGTTAGCAATTTTGGTAGCCGATTTAATTGCATCACGTTTTAACTCTGGTAAACCATACACAAATCCATTCGTTTCTGGTCTGAAATCTTGACTTAAATCTACAATTTTAACATGCTCTGGCACATTTTGATCTGCTAAAAACTTTACAGAATCACCATGACCCATGCAAAGGAAAAGTACATCAATATTGTAATGTAATTCCGAAGCAAAAACTAAGTCAGTATCTCCAAACAAATCATTATGTACATCATACACAGGGTTTCCAGCATTTGATTTACTGTGTACATAAGTTATTTCAACATTTGGGTGGTTAATTAATATTCTTAATAATTCGCCTCCAGTGTATCCAGCACCACCTGCTATTCCTACTTTAATCATTTCTTTTGTTATTGGTTTAGAGTTAAGGGTTTAGAGTTAAGGATTAATCAAAGAAAACTCTTAACTCTAAACTCTGAACTAACAACTACTTATTATACTCCTGAACTTTGTGGTAAATCATAGTTTGATTACCAAATATTTTAGAGAATCCTTTTACATCTTCGCCACTCCAAGCATTGTTCATTTCGCCATAAGTTCCAAATTTAGATGACATTAAATCATAATCTGAGGTAATACCAACTACATGGAATCTGTAAGGTGCAAGGAATACAGTAACTGTTCCTGTTACGTTTTCTTGGGTTTCTTCTAAGAATTTTTCAATGTTTCTCATCACTGGGTCAAGGAATTGACCTTCGTGAACAAAGTTTCCATACCAACCTGCAAGTTGTTCTTTCCAATACATTTGCCATTTGGTAAGTGTATGTTTTTCAAGGGTATGATGCGCTTTGATAATTACCATTGGCGCAGCAGCTTCAAATCCAACTCTACCTTTGATACCAATAATTGTATCTCCAACGTGAATATCTCTTCCAACTCCGTAAGGTGCAGCAATTTCTTGTACTTTTTGAATTGCTTCAACTGGATTAGCATATTTTACACCATTTACAGCTGCAATTTGACCTTTAACGAAATCAATGGTTAATTCTTCTTCGCCAGTTTTGGTAACTTGCGTTGGGAATGCAGATTCTGGCAAGGTTTTGTCAGATGTTAAAGTTTCTTTACCACCCACAGAAGTTCCCCAAATACCAACATTGATTGAATATGCAGCTTTAGTCCAATCACGAACTACACCTTTAGCTTTAAGGTATTCAATTTCTTCTTCTCGAGATAATTTCATATCTCTGATAGGAGTAATAATTCCTGCAGAAGGGAAAATAATGTTAAAAATCATATCAAAACGAACTTGGTCGTTACCAGCACCAGTTGAACCATGTGCTACATAATCAGCGCCAACTTCTTTAGCATATTGAGCAATTGCCATTGCTTGGAATACTCTTTCAGCACTTACAGAAAGTGGATAAGTATTGTTTTTCAATATATTACCATATACTAAAAAGCGTACACATTCTTGGTAATATTTGTCAGTTAAATCAAGCGTAACGTGTTTGATTACACCTAATTCGTAAGCTTTTTTCTCAATATCAGCTAATTCTTCTTTCGAAAAACCACCAGTATTTACAATGGCTGTATAAACTTCAAAACCTTTATCTTCAGCTAGATATTTAACACAATAGGTTGTGTCTAATCCACCACTAAATGCAAGTACAACTTTGTTATTCATATTTTAAATTAGTTTAGAGTTAAGGGTTTAGAGTTCAGAGTTTTAAAATCTTAGAATTTAGAATTAATTCAACTCTAAACTCTAAACTGTTAACTCTAAACTTTGTTTGGATCATAAATCATACCTGTACACAAACAATGTTTTTTGTCGGTAAAGGTAAGAATGTCGTAATTTACACAACTTGAACAACCTTTCCAAAATTGCTCATCATCAGTTAGTTGCTCAAAATTAACCGCTTCGTAGCCTAGTTGTTTATTTATCTTCATTACAGCTAAACTTGTAGTTAAACCAAATAGTTTAGCTCCAGGGAATTTTATCAACGAAAGTTCAAATGCTTTTTCTTTAATTCGAGTTGCTAAGCCATCTTTCCTAAATTGTGGTGCAACTATTAATCCTGAATTAGCTACAAATCTGTCATGTCCCCATGATTCTATATAGCAAAAACCTGCAAATTGGTCTCCAGCAAGCGCAATAATTGCTTTGCCTTCAATCATTTTACGTTTGATATATTCAGGGTCACGTTTGGCAATGCCAGTGCCACGAGCTTTAGCACTTTCTTCTATTTCTTTACAAATATCTTCAGCAAAACGAATATGTTCTTCTGAGGCAACTTGTACTATAATTTCGTCCATTACAAATTAAGGAGGGAGGAATTGAATAAATTAATTACATATTGCAAGAGGGAAACCCCGATAACCACATAGGTTACCACAAAATAGAACAGGCTTATAGCCTGGGGTTAAAAAACCTCATTATTGGTGAATACACCTGCAATATTGATATGTACAAAAGATGTAACAATACTTCATTAATTTTCAGCCTGCAATTTAGCAATATATATTAAGAGTATAAAAAATTAAGTATGGAAATTTGTTGATTGCTTTAATATCTAATATTGAATGTTAACATTTTAAGAAAAATAACCTTAAAATACTTTATTGAATTACTAAAAAATCTGATAAATGAAAACTGATTACTGACAACTTAAAATTAGTTTAGGATTAATAAAAGAAAATATTAGATTTAAATTAGAAAAATTTAGCTAATTCAATTGAGAAGAAGAAAATAAAATCTATCTTTACGATAATTAAAACACCATTTCTATGAAAAAAATTGGCTTACTCATTGGGGCAATGTTTGCATTGCTGTTAACAAATCAAGCATTTGCTCAAAAACCTACCAAGCAACTAATTGTTTCTCAGTATTATGAAGGTGGACAAGATTCTTTGTATGCATTCATCAATAGAAATATTCAATATCCTGTAATGGCTAAGAAAAATCGTATTCAAGGTGAATGTTTACTTTCTATTAAAATTGATGAAAAGGGAAATGTTACAAGCGCAAGAGTATTAAAAGCTGTTGGTGGTACATGCTCTGACGAAGCTGTTAGAGTGGTTAAGTTAATTAAATTTACTAAATCACCAGGTTGGGCTGTAGATGCTGACATTTCTGTTCATTTTGTGTTACCGAAGTAAAAAATAGATTTGAGAACAGTATAAAATGTTTTTAGCGAAAAATTATCTTTACTAATGCTTCGACAGGCTCAGCAACCGTAAAGATAATTTTTTGAGTAACTTATTACTCGAAAATGGTCACTGAGCTTGTCGAAGTGAAAGTTTTCTCTGGAATACTTTAATAAATACATTTGGTATTATAGTTTAATCAAAAATAGCCTCTAATTTTGGAGGCTATTTTTTTGATATTAATTTCATAAAAAAACGGATAAACTTTTCAGCTTATCCGTTTGGTATTTATTTTTTCTTTTTGAATGTAAATGTTTTATTCAAAATAAAGTTTGAAAGGGCAAAAACTACAATTCCCCAATACATAATAATCATTTTTGTATCAAGAATTCTCATAATTCTTTCTTCACCAATGATTGAAATTACAAATTCTGGTGTTAAAGAATATCCAAGTTCCGAACAAAATATCATTGCAGAAATTTGTTCATCTTTTAAATATGTAATTAGTGCAAATTGCAAAGCATAACTAGCTAAATATACAAGTATTGATATTTTCATTTCTTTTTTAGCTGAACCATCACTTTTAAAAGTGAATTTTCGATTCAGATAAAAATTAGTGAAAAATCCTATACCGTAATTTATAACATTGGCTAAGTAAAAGTTAACATTCAATAATTCTAACTGTACATATAAAATTACAAATCCTAATATGGTGTTGAAGACACCTGCAACACCATATTTTAACAATTGAGATAATAAAGTATCTTCTTTTTTTTCTTTTTTCTCTTTCAAAACTAGTTCAATCTTAAGTCAGCTACTGCAGCATTGATTTTTTCGTCTAATGCTTTAGATACTTGTACATATTCGTTTTTAGATGTTAATGGTAAGTTTACACTGAAATAAAACTTAATTTTTGGCTCTGTGCCTGATGGACGAGCTGAAATTATAGAACCATCAGCAGTAATAAATTGCAACACATCTGATTTAGGTAAAGTCAATGGTTTTTGCGTTTTGTTTACCATATCATGTTCAATACCATTTTCGTAATCTGCAATTGTAACTAATTGAGAACCTGCTATTGTTGAAGGGGCATTTTCTCTTAGTTCTTTCATCATTGCTTTGATTTCTTCAGCTCCAGATTTTCCTTTTTTAGTAATTGAAATTAATTTCTCTTTAAAGAAACCAAATTCTACATACATATCTAACAATAAATCATATAATGATTTGTTTTGGTCTTTAGCCCAAGCTACCATTTCTGCAATAAATGCCGATGAAGCTACTGCGTCTTTATCTCTAACTGAATCTCCAATTAAATAACCATAACTTTCTTCGCCTCCACCAATAAAGGTTTCTTTGCCTTCAAGTTCTTTAATTAAAGCTGCAATAAATTTAAATCCGGTTAATGTATCGTAACATTTTACCTCAAATTTTTCTGCAATTTTTGCAATTAAACCTGTGGTTACTATTGTTTTAACAACATATTGTTTCCCTGTAATTTTGTTTGCCTCTTTCCAAGCATTTACCAAATAGTAAATCAATAAAGCACCTGTTTGATTACCATTTAATAATTGGAATTCATTTTTGTCATTTTTAATAGCAATTCCTACACGGTCAGCATCAGGGTCAGTAGCAAGTACTAAATCTGCATCTATTTCTTGTGCTTTTTTAATCGCTATACTTAATGCTTCCGCTTCTTCTGGGTTTGGATACACAACTGTTGGGAAGTTTCCATCAGGATTACTTTGCTCTTCAACTATTGTTACATTTTCAAAACCAAATAATTCTAATACTTTAGGAACAACCGTAATTCCTGTTCCGTGAATTGGTGTAAATACAATTTTTAGGTCTTTTTGACGCTTAATTGCCTCTTTAGAAATAGATAATTCAACAATTTTATTCAAATATGCATTATCAACTTCTTCGCCAATATAGTGAATTAAATCAGGGTTTGCTGTGAATTTTACTTCGCTAATTGATTGAATTGCATTTACTTCTGTAATTACATTTACGTCATGAGGTGCAATCATTTGTGCTCCATCATTCCAATAAGCTTTGTATCCATTATATTCTTTAGGGTTGTGCGATGCTGTTAGTACAACACCACTTTGACAACCAAAATGACGAATCGCAAACGACAACTCAGGTGTTGGTCTTAATGCTGAGAAAAAGTAAACTTTAATGCCATTAGCCGAAAATACATCAGCAGTAACTTTCGCAAAAGTATCGCTATCATTACGGCTATCATGTGCTATGGCAACCGAAATAGCTTGGTTTGGATATGTTTTTATTAAATAATTTGCTAAACCTTGCGTAGCAGTTCCAATGGTGTAACGATTGATTCTGTTTGAACCAACACCCATGATACCTCTTAAGCCACCAGTTCCAAATTCTAAATCTTTATAAAACGCTTCAGTAATTGCATCTGCATTACCTTCTTTAATCCAATTTGTGATAACTTCTTTGGTATTTGAGTCGTAACTTCCATTTAACCATGAAGTTACTTTGTTTTTAATAGATTCTCCTAGAGAAGCTAAATCAAAAGTTAGTGCACTCATATTATTGTAATATTTATTAAAAACATATTTAATTTCTAAAGATGTTGATTTATTCATTTTCTGACAAATTTTTAGCCTTATATTTTCAATTAATCTGTCAATTAAAAAAAAATATAATATAATTCAGACAATATTTGCAAGTTGCGTTTTGAGTTAGCACTTTTGCGAAAACTTCCTTTAATTATTACCCAAGCATGGACAAAAAAGCCTTAAACTCGGACTTAATCCAAATTATTGAAAAGAAAATTGAATTAGCAGGAATTGATTATGCTAATGAAAAATACGACGAAGTAGAAGATGAATTGCACGAGATAGAAGATGCATTTATTGACACTTATGGCGATGAATTGGAAGAAGTAATAAGTAAAGTGTATAAAAAAATCAGTCCAAAATCTGATGTAATGTTACCTATTGCTTATATTGCTAAAGAATACCACAAAATTGAGATTGAATCAGGGGTTGATTATAAACCACTTGACGAAGAAGGCGTTCCTGTAGATATACAAGGTTTTGAAGATCAAGATACTAGATTGGTTTTTGTTCCTTCGCCAGTACGTTTATTGTTGGTAATCAATAGTGGTACTAGCAAAGAAGTTTGGAAAGCATAATTGATTTATGAAAAAAATAAAAGCAGAAATACCCAACATTATTACACTAATCAACTTATTATGTGGTTGTTTGGGTATTTTAGCCATTTTTAAAGGCGATGGCATGACAGCCTCTTTAATGATTGGCCTTGCAGCTGTTGCCGATTTTTTTGACGGCTTTGCAGCAAGATTATTAAAAGTTACTTCTCCTTTGGGGAAGGAACTTGATTCATTGGCAGATATGGTTTCGTTTGGTGTACTGCCGGGTTTTATTTTATACGATTTGTTGGAGCAAGATATAGAACACTTGTCTGCTAATTTTAATTTTTCTGTTTCTTATTTCGCTTTACTTATTCCATTATTTTCGGCTTATAGGCTTGCTAAGTTTAATATTGATACACGTCAAAGTGATAGTTTTATTGGGGTCCCAACACCAACAAATGCAATGTTTGTTGCTTCATTTTACCCAATTTTGAATGCTTATGAAGGTATTGAAATGATTGAAAATATCCTTTTAAATGATTACTTTTTAATAGGGTATTGTTTAATAATGTCTTATCTATTAATAAGTGAATTGCCTCTTATAGCATTGAAATTTAAAACATTTGCAATTAATGAAAACCTTTATAGGTATATTTTAATTGGAGGAGCAGTAGTGTTAGGAATAGCATTTCAGTATTTAGCAATTCCAATGGTGTTGGTTTTGTATATCCTGTTATCTGTAATACAAACACTCGCACATAACAAATAGAGAATACAATAATTTAACATTTTTCATGTTAAATATGTTATTGAATTAAATTAGTGTTATTCAAGATTATGAATTCGAAAAAAATCAACTTTATATTTTACGTGATTCTATTTTTACCTTTGAGTATCTTTGCTCAAAGTAAAGTGGTTTCTATTCAATGGCTTGAAAATAAAACTATTACTGTATCTTCAGGTCAGGAATTTGTTCTTCCTAATTTTAAGGATGCGGTATACCCTAGTCAATTAAACTTCGCACCTTCATTTGTAATTGTAGAAAATTCTTATGTTTCAGATTTTAAAATAATTGATGCAGTATATGAATCAATACCATCTGCAAATATTAAAATTGAGAACTCTGACAAAACTTTTTATATTGAATCAGGAAGTCAAAGAAAAAGTACTATTTCTAAAATATTTATAGCTGCCATTCGTCAAAACAGTAATACTCAACAATGGGAAAGACTTGTAAGTTTTTCATATTCATTTTCAAGAGGTACTAACAATATCCGTTCTAGAGTTTCAAGATTAAATACAAGTCCCAATCCAACTTCATCGGTATTGTCAACAGGAGATTGGTACAAAATGGCTTTTATAAATTCGGGAATTTATAAAGTAGATTATTCAACTTTGAAAAGTTGGGGGGTTGATGTTGATAATATTAACCCTAAGAATATTGCAATTTTTGGAAATGGAGCTAAAATGTTACCTCAAGCAAATGCCGAAGACAGAGCTAAAGATTTAATTGAAAACAACATTGTTGTAATTGGAGAAGAAGACGGGAAGTTTGATGCACAAGATTATATTTTGTTTTATGTTTCCTCTCCTACAACATGGAATCTTGATTTAAATAATCAATTATTTAAACATGTAAATAATATTTACACTGATTCATGTCATTATTTTTTAACAATTAAAAGTGGGACAACTGGTCAAAGGGTTCAAAATCAGAGTTCTGTTGCGGTAACTTCAACACCGAAAACTACTTTTGATGAAAGAATTGCGTTTGAAAAAGACGAAGTAAATTTATTAAAATCGGGGCGTCAATGGTATGGCTCACCTTTGAATTTATATAATAATTTCCAACAAAATGTGTCATTTACTTTAAATGGTATATGTAAAGATTCTATTTTAAATGTTACTTCTGCTGTTTTAGGTAAGTCAACAGGACCTACTTCAAGCAGTATAAGTTTTGATATTACTTTGAATTCAAAACCATTAGGTACCCAAACTATGAATGAATCAGGTTCGGTTGCCTATACTACAATTGGAATCGAAAAAGTAAATACTTTTGAATACATAGTGGCTTCTATTCCAGGAAATGAAGTTTTTAACTTTAATTATTTATTCAAAAGAGCCTCTGAACCTACGGCAACAGGTTATATCAATTACATTGATTTGAATTTCAAAAAGAATTTAAAGCTTTACAATGGACAAGTATCATTTAGGTCTATTGATTCTCGTAATCAAATAGAATCTAGTTTTGCAATTTTAGGGGTACAAAATACGCTTAGAATTTGGGATGTAACTAACCCACTTGAAGCAATAGGTCAAGAATATGAATTAAAAAATGATTCAGCAATTTTTGGCTATTTAACAAGCAATTCAATACGTGAATTTGTAGCATTCTCTGGCAGTTCATTTAGTGGTCCATTATCAGTAGTTAAAATACTAAATCAAAATTTGCACGCCTTAAATCCAAGCAATTTATTAATCATAACTCACCCTAAATTTTTATCATCTGCAAATAAATTGGCAGCTCATAGAAAATCAAATGATAATTTATCAGTACAAGTTGTTTCAGTTACAGATATTTACAATGAATTTTCATCAGGAAATCAAGATATAACAGCAATACGTGATTTTATAAAAATGATATATGATAAAAATTCAAGTGGCCCAGATTCATTAGAATATGTTTTGTTATTTGGAGATTGCTCATATGATTATAAAAATAGAATTTCTGGAAATACAAATTATGTACCTGTTTATGAATCAATAAATTCTTTACATCCTGTAAATAGTTATTCTAGTGATGATTTTTTTGGATTTATGGATGAAAATGAAGGTTTATGGGGCGAAACACCAGCTGAAAACTATTATTTAGATTTAGGTATTGGTCGAATTCCATGTAATTCTGTAGATCAAGCTGAGGCAGTAGTTGCTAAATTAATTAATTATTCAAACAAATCTGTATCATATAATCCTTGGAAAAATAACATTGCTTTTATTGCAGATGCAGGTGATTCTAATTTGCATTTAAGTCAAGCTGATCAGTTGGCAGCTAATTTAGAATCTATCAATCCAAGTATCAATATTAATAAAATCTATCTTGATGCTTTTCCTTTTAAAACAGCTCCTGACGGTGTTTCGGCTCCTGATTGTAATAAAGCAATAAATGAAGCAGTTGAAAACGGTTCTTTATTAATCAATTATACAGGGCATGGTGGTACTGCTCAGTTATCTGTTAAAAGGGTAATAACTATACCACAAATTACTTCCTGGAAAAATACTGATAAACTAGCATTGTTTGTAACTGCTACTTGTGAGTTTGGTACTTATGATGATCCAGGATTTGAATCTGCAGGAGAACAAATTTTATTAACACCAAATGGAGCTGGTGTTGGACTTGTAACAACTACAAGACCTGTTTATAGTAACAGTAATTTTGCATTAAATAATGCTTTTTATAGTGTAATTTTTACTAAAGTAAATGGCAAATATCCTCGTTTAGGGAATGCAGTTGTTTATACAAAAAACAATGCATTGTATGATGTTGTAAATAGAAATTACGCATTATTAGGTGACCCATCAATGAAATTAGCTTACGCTGAAAATAATATTAGCTTAACAAGTATTAATAATGCTCCAATAGCTAGTGATACTTTAAATGCTTTAGAAAAGGTAAATTTTAAAGGGCAAATAAATGATAATAGTAATGTTAAATTATCCTCATTTAATGGAACATTATATATTACCGTTTATGATAAAAAAAGTAATATAAAAACTTTAGGACAAGATGGTTCAATTGCAACTAATGTAAAAGCATTGAATAGTATAATTTACTCTGGGCAAGCTTCAGTTGCAAATGGCGATTTTAATTTTTCTTTTGTGGTTCCTAAAGATATTTCTTACCAAATTGATTATGGTAAAATTAGTTTATATGCCAAAGAAACAAATTTAACAACCGATGCATCTGGTTATAATAACCAAATATTAATTGGGGGTTCTTCAAAAAATGCTAAGAGTGACAATATACCTCCTGTAATTAAACTTTTTATGAATGATGAAAGTTTTGTAAACGGAGGAATTACCAACTATACTCCAAAACTTATAGCATTAATATCAGATAGTAATGGTATAAATATTACAGGTTCAGGTATAGGTCATGAATTGTCGGGCGTTTTAAATAATAACGATAAAGACGTTATAGTATTAAATAAATACTTTTCTTCTAAAAAAGATGATTATACTTCTGGAAGAGTAGATTATCAATTGAATTTAGAAAAACCTGGTCAACAAACTATTAGAGTAAAAGCATGGGATACTTATAATAATTCAAGCGAAGCATCTCTTGATTTTGTAGTTGCCAGTGATGAAAAATTGGCATTAAGTCATGTTTTAAATTATCCAAATCCATTTACTTCAAATACAAATTTTCATTTTGATCATAATAGAGCAGGAGAAGATTTAAGTGTTCAAGTTCAGGTATTTACAACTTCTGGCAAACTTATTAAAACATTGCAAACAGAAGCAATAATTAGTAAATCTCATTTTTCTGAATTAAATTGGGACGGTAAAGACGATTACGGAGACAATATAGGTAAAGGTGTTTACGTTTATAAGGTAAGTGTT
Organism: Bacteroidota bacterium; assembly: GCA_041191405.1. GTDB lineage: Bacteria > Bacteroidota > Bacteroidia > Cytophagales > UBA9547 > JBEEOW01. The sequence goes on along the minus strand of JBEEOW010000027.1, from coordinate 14,322 downwards.
CGCTCAAAAAGAGATAATTCAGAAACGCATACTTACGAAAAATTGGTAATTCTTAATTAATAATATGAATAGTTTCGTTAGCAAAGGATTTGTACTTTCATTGTTTTCTTTTTCAACAATTGCTTTTGGCCAAATTACAGACCCATCAGAGTTAGCAGGTCAACAATTAGCTGAAGCAAGACCAATTTCAACAGCAGTTCCATTTTTAAATATAACTCCAGATGCTCGACATGGTGCAATGGCAGATGTAGGTGTTGCTACTACTCCAGATGCAAATTCGGCTCACTGGAATATTGGAGCCTTGTCATTTATCGATAAAGGTTATGGTGCATCAATTTCTTATAATCCTTGGTTAAGGACATTAGTAAATGATATGGCACTTTCAAATGTGTCAGGATATTATAAATTAAGTAAACAAGAGGTTATTTCGCTTTCTATGCAATATTTTGACATGGGAAGTATTCAATTTACTGATAATTCAGGTAATAATTTGAACAAATTTTCTCCAAATGAATTTGCAATAGCACCTTCTTATAGCCGTAAATTATCCGATAATTTGGGAATTGGGGTTTCTATAAAATATATTTATTCAAATTTGGTTGGTAGTATTACTACATCAGGAAGTAATGAGCCAGGCAAACCTGGTCAGTCGGCAGCTGCCGATGTTGGCGCTTATTATACCATGCCAATTAATGTGCAAGGAGCAAAAGATAAATTGTCGTTTGGTTTAAATATTTCTAATGTTGGAGCAAGGATTTCTTACAGTAATGATTCACAGAGAGATTATTTACCTGCCAATTTAAGATTAGGTACTTCGTTTACACATGAAATAGATCTTTATAATAAAGTTACCTTTTCGTTAGATGCCAACAAATTGATGGTACCATCTCAGCCAGTATATTTTAAAAGTGTAAACTCATCTACTCAAAATGCTGACTCTGTATTGAATGGTAATAAAGTAATAGCTTATGGTAAAAATCCTGATAGACCATTATTTAGCAGTATTTTTGGTTCATTTAATGATGCTCCAGGTGGTTTTTCAGAAGAAATGAAAGAGTTTACTTTAGCAGGAGGGGTTGAGTATCTTTACAATAACGTTTTTGCAATAAGAGGAGGTTATTTTAATGAAAGTAAGTTAAAGGGGAATAGAAAATACATGACAATAGGTTTTGGATTTAAATACCAAGTATTTAATCTTGATATTGCATATTTAACATCATTTCAGCAAAATAATCCACTAGCAAATACATTAAGATTTACACTTGGATTTAATTTTGATAAAGAATCAAAATCTGTAACTCAATAATTAACAGAGTTTTAGGATATTTAAAGCGGTCGGTATATTATACCGTCCGCTTTTTTACTTTATTCATTCTTGAAAAAAGTAAATCAATTAAATAATAATTTTATTTCAATAATAATAATGACATTAGATAGAACCCAAATTCCACAATCAAAAGAAATAACATATTTTGCTTTGCCTCAAACAACAAAATATTTATTGAATAACGGAATGCCAGTATATACTTTAAGTAGTGGTAGTCAAAAAATTGTAAGAATTGAATGGATTATTGAGGCAGGAACACGATTTGATACTGTGCCTGGAGTTTCTCAGATAGCATTAAAAATGTTAAATGAAGGAACATCTAAATTATCAGCAAACCAAATTGCAGAAGAAGTAGCTTCAAAAGGTGCATTTTTAGAGTTACATCATGGTATTGACAGAATAAACATAACATTGTACTGTTTGAATGATTTCTTATCTATTTTGTTACCTACATTAGCTGATATAATTTTTAATTCAATTTTTCCTGAAAAAGAATTTGAAAAACTTATTAATATAAGTACCCAGAGTTTGAAAGTTAACGAGGAAAAAACATCCTATTTAGCTACAAAAGCTTTTAAAGCAAATTTATATGAAAATGGACATCCTTATGGATATTCATTATCAACTGATGATTTAAAAAACTTAACAAGATCACAGGTATTTGATTATTATCAGCAATTTATTCAAAAACTTAATGGCGCATCTATTATGGTTGCTGGTTCATTTAATGAAAGTGAGGTTGTTGCTTTGTTAAATAAATATTTTGGTGGAGTTTTATATAATAAGTTAGAAAAACAGAGTTTTATAGTTAAAAATTTATCACATAAAACTATTCATTTAAGTAAAGATGAAGCATTGCAAACATCTATCAGAATTGGACGTCACGTAATGTCGAGGCATGATGATGACCATATTGATTTCATCATTACAAATGAGCTTTTAGGTGGTTTTTTTGGTTCAAGATTAATGAAAAATATTAGAGAGGATAAAGGATATACTTATGGAATTAGCTCTCAAATAAATTTTTTAAATCAATCGAGTTACATGTTGATAGGTGCAGATATTAAGAAAGAAGCCTTAGCTGATACATTAGTTCAAATTGAGATTGAATTTGAAAAATTGAAGAACGAACCAGTTTCGGAAGAGGAGTTAAATATACTTCGCAATTATATGCTAGGTTCTTATTTGAATAATATTTCAACTTCTTTTCAACAAATGGATAAGTTTAAAATGCTTTATTTCAACGGGTTGGAGTATAGTTATTTTGAGAATTATTTCAATGGAATAAAAAATATTTCAGTCGAAAAAATTCAAACGATAGCAAATAAGTATTTTAATATTGAAAGTATGTTAGTGTTGAGTGTTGGGTAAATGTTCAAGAGTTGATGCGTTAAATATATAATAACACTAAAAACTCTGAACCCTTTACTCTTTACTCTTAACTCTCAACAACTAAAATTCATCTAAAATTTATTATTTGATAATAAAAATATAGTATATTAGTGTTTCAAAACCTTAATAAATAATATGTTAGCGAAAAAAATACAATCATTACTAGAGAATAAGCTATTTGGTGTTTGTAATTACTGGGCCGATAAATTAGGAATTGCCACCAGTAGCGTTCGTTTATTTTATATTTATTTGTCGTTTTTTACCTTTGGTTCGCCAATAATAATCTATTTGGCAATGGCATTCTTGTTAGATACAAGAAAATTTTTGAGAAGGAGAAGAAGTACAATATATGATTTTTAAGTAGTTATAAGTTTTACTGAAAATTATTTTAAAAATAACTTAAAATAAAGCCCGTTTTGTTGGGAAAAGTAAAACATTGTCGTACCTTTGTAATCCCAAAAGCAATCAAGGGACATACGGTTCGGTAGTTCAGTTGGTTAGAATGCCGCCCTGTCACGGCGGAGGTCGCGGGTTCGAGTCCCGTCCGGACCGCATTAAGTTACTTACTTAGTGCGGTTTTTTGTTTTTATATACTTTTGTTAAGTTGACATACGTTTTAATGTTTATTTTTCGTTTATTAGCAATAGTAAGTGATAGGTTTTAAAATTATAAACTTCCTCTTTCTCAACAAAAACAGTTTTTAAGTTTAATTTCATGGTTCAAATTCAACAATTACATTATTCATACAAAAAGAAAAATGTATTTAATGGCTTGGATATTACTTTTGAAGCAGGTAATATTTATGGTTTATTAGGCAAAAACGGTACAGGAAAAAGTACTTTATTTAAAAATATTTGTGGTTTATTAAAGCCTAAATCAGGGACTATTGATGTAGTTGGTTATAAATCAACACTTAGAAACCCAACCATGTTGAGTAAGGTATTTATGTTGCCTGAAGATTTTTTTGTTCCTTCAGTAAAAATTAATGATTTTATTGCAACACTTGCTCCATTTTACCCAAAATTTAGTAAAACTGATTTCGAAAAGTATATTGCTGAATTTGAAATTCCTGTTTCTTCTCGATTAGACCAAATGAGTATGGGACAAAAGAAAAAGGCTTTAATAGCTTTTAGTTTGGCTACAAATACCGAATTACTTTTGATGGACGAACCAACCAACGGGCTTGATATTGTGAGTAAAAGTCAGTTTAAAAAAGTGATGGCTTCCGTAATATCTCCTGATAAATGTATCATTATCAGTACACATCAAGTGAAGGATATTGAAAATTTAGTTGATAGAATTTCGGTAATTGACAATGGAAGTATTTTGTTTAATGCTTCATTGACTGATGTTGGTAAAAAATTGAGTTTTAAATACAGTTTACACCATTCTCCTAAAGAAGAAGTAGTTTTTTCAGAAGAAACTTTAAATGGGTTAAACGAAGTATTGTTCAATAACTCTGGCGAAGAATCGAAAGTTGATTTAGAAACACTTTATAAAGCCATAATGATTAATCCTTTAGCAATCAATAAATTATTTAAATAATGAGCGATACTTTAAACATTGCCAGGCTGACTTTATTACTTAAAAATCATATAGTTGAACATAAACAAAAATACTTGTATTATGCTATAGGTATGTTTTTTATTGGTTTAATAGTGAATGTAATTGTGCTATCAACTACAACTTTTGGAGCTAGGTACGACGAATTAATTAATGGTACACTTGATATAGCTACCACAAAGTGGGAAACAATGCAAACTGTATTTTATATTGGTGGTTTGTATATTTTTGGAGGAATATTTTCGTGTACAAGTTTTGTTAATTTTAGCAATAAAGGTGAAGGTATATTTTACTTGATTAAACCTGCTTCTCAATTAGAAAAATGGTTAACAGAGGTGATTGTTCATATTTTTTTGTTTTGGTTAGCTTATACTCTACTTTTCTATATTATAGATATTCCAGTAACATTTATAATTAGAGGAATTGAACATCAAGATTATCTACAAGATTTAAAAGTTAGGTTGCCCAAAGATATGATTGGTAAAACTTTTCATCCATCCCAAATTTTTCATTTTAGTAATTTTAAAGAAGGAAATTCGGTAGTTTATCCATTTTTTACAAGTTTATATGTGTCAATTTGTGCTTATTTTATGTATGGCTCAATTTTATTTAACCGTTTTGCTTTTTTTAAAACCTTGATTTTAGCCTTTGTAACTGGTATGGTTTATTTTTTCTATGCTTTGATATTTTTAAATAATAAATCATTGTTATTGCCCCAAAATTGGAAATTTAGTGAACCAAAAACTGCTTATTTGCAAAATGAACATTTTGACAGACTTTTTGAAGTTGAATTGTCGGATAATTGGCTTTGGGTTACTGGTTATTTTTTAATATTATTTGTACCAGTGGTATTACTTGCATGTTCATATTTCAAACTTAAAGAAAAAGAAGTTTAGTATGTCGCAGGAAGCTTTATACCTCAAAGTGGCAAGCCACATTTGTGATAAAATAATAAAAAAGGAAATAATTCAATCATCAATTATTTCAGAAACAGATTATGTTTTTGAAACAGGTGTAAATAAACATATTGTATCAAAAGCATTTGAAATTTTGCTTGAAAAGGGAATTTTGAACAAAAATGATGCAAAATATATTTTATCTACAAATGCTTTAGAACTTTCAATTATTTATAGAAAAGACAAAGTTTTAAATCAAGAACTGAACAATACTTTTGAAAAAATGCAACTATTCAATATTTCAATAACTGAATTTGAGGTTGCTTACAAACAATATTTAAGCAAATGAAAAAGTCGACCATTATATTTATAGCAGGTAATATTGTAGTGTTACTTATACCAATAGTGTTTTTATTGGCACTAAGGTTTAAAATTAATGCAGGAGATATTATTGATTTAAGAGCTCAAGAAGAAGCACAATATAAGCGAGCATCATTGGGTATTATTAATGATATTGAGTTAAATAGTAGAAAAAGTGCAATTAAATTGGATGTCGTTATTAATGATTCATTGAGTAGAATATCAATGGATACAAGTACATACAAATATGTGAAGTTTAGGGTAGTAGGTAATAAATTAATTGTTAATTACGACTTTAAAAAAGATAGTATTGACAATTTTATTCCTGATGTTAATAATCCAGAAAAGGAATTTAGTCCGGAAGAGAAACATGTATCTGTTCATTTGAAATCCAATATAAATAATGTTTTAGCTATTGGAGGAACTGTTACATTAGAGTTGATTAATGATGAAAAACGTATTAATGATTTGAATGTAACTTGTAAGTGGGGGCATTTTGAGTTTCAAGCTCCTTATATCAAAGATACTAGTAATTTAGATAATATTAACAATGAACAACCTGTTGAAGTTGTTGAAGAGTATGAATATGAGGACGCCGTTACTAATTCTGAAAGTACTTATTCAAATTATAATTATAACCACAGCTTAAATGTAAATTTATTTTATAATTCTGATGTAAGTTTTAGACAGTTTGGAAGTATAAAAACATTGAATTTAAATTTAAAAGAAAGTTCACAACAGAATTTAGATGAAATTGAAATCCCTAATTTTAATTTAAGAATTGATAAAGAAAGTTCGTATATGGTTGATGTGAATAGGTTAAAATATATAAATATTATTTATCAATAAAGCAGGTTAAACCTTAGTTTTGATTTTTATAATAAATTGAAAAATACATTGAGACTTGATTTTTCAATACCAAAACAAAATATTTGTCATTTAATCAATTATATAATTGTTAAAATGTATTTTTGTATTCAACCTTAAAATTAAATATATAAAGATATGATCAATTCAATACTTCTGAGTGCAGCAATGAATACTGGCATTAAACATGGTCACGTTACTATTGTTATTTTGTTTTTATTATTCTTAGGTTATAAAGCCTATATGCTTTTAACAAATGATATTGAAAAATTAACTGCATTTAGAAATAAAACTAAAGTACTAGATATGGCCTTAGGTGGGCTTATTATCTTAACTGGCAGTTATTTAATGTTTATTCAACCTGTTATCGAAAGTTGGTTATACATAAAATTTGCAGTTGTAATTGCTGCAATACCTTTGGCAATAGTTGGGTTTAAGAAAAGCAATAAAGTATTGGTTACAATTTCGTTATTAGCTTTTATTGGTTTATATGGCTTTGCCGAGATGCATTCAAAATTAAAACCAAAAGTTGAAACTGCTGAAGGTACCGAAGCTGTAGTGCAAGGAAAAGCAATTTATGCACAAGAATGTGTGAAATGTCACGGTGATAATGGCAAGTTAGGGGTAATGAATGCTGCGGATTTAACTGCAACAAAATTGACCACTGACGAAATTTCGCAAGTAATTAAAAATGGAAAAGGAGTGATGCCTGGCTTTACACAATATTCTGATGCTGAAGTAAAAGCAATATCGGAATATGTGCTTACTTTAAAATAAGATTTTAGACTGAAGACGTAAGACTTAAGAATTCTTTATTTTAAGTCTTAGGTCTTTAGTCTTTTATCTTGAGTCTCCCCAATATGAGAAAAAATCCAAAATTAAGAATAAAACTTCACGAAACTGCACCCAAACAGGAAACAGCCGTTTTGGTTGCGGTGAGTAATAATAAACAGTCGGCTGCTAAAACGAGAGAGTATCTTGATGAACTTGAGTTTTTGGCTATGACTATGAATGTACAAACACTTGGTCGTTTTACCCAATTACTTGATAGACCCGACAAAAGAACGTATGTTGGTAAAGGTAAATTGGAGGAAATTAGGGCATTTGTTCAACATAAAGGTTGCGACATGGTAATTTTTGATGACGATTTGAGTCCATCGCAATTACGAAATGTAGAATCAGAATTGGGAGTAAAAATTTATGACAGAAGTTTATTGATTCTTGACATATTCTCTGCAAGAGCAAAAACTTCGCAAGCTTATACCCAAGTTGAGGTTGCTCGTTTAAAATATATGCTACCTCGATTAACAAGATTGTGGTCACATCTTGAGCGTCAGCGTGGTGGAACGGGCACACGAAGTGGTTCGGGTGAGCAAGAAATTGAAACCGACAGACGTACACTGAAAACGCAAATTACCATTCTTAAAGAAAAGCTTGCTAAAATTGATTTACAAGGTCACACACAGCGTAAATCAAGAGGCGAGGTGGTGAGAGTGGCGCTTGTTGGTTACACAAACGTAGGTAAATCAACCATCATGAATATGATAGCCAAAGTTGATTTATTCGCTGAAAATAAGCTTTTTGCAACAGTTGATTCTACTGTTAGAAAAGTTGTATTAGATAGAGTTCCATTCTTACTATCTGATACCGTTGGGTTTATTCGTAAACTGCCAACTTTGTTAATTGAAAGTTTCAAATCAACACTTGATGAAGTGCGTGAAGCTGATATTTTATTGCATGTAGTTGATGTATCTCACCCTAATTTTGAAGAACATATCAATGTTGTAAATACTACTTTAGCTGAAATTAAAGCGGTTGATAAAAAAATAATATTGGTTTTCAACAAGATAGACCAATACGAAAACCCTGATGCAGATAACTTGGTAACAACCAAGCCTACATTGCAACAGTTAATGGAAACCCATTTAAATAAGCAGGAATACAAGGCAATATTTATTTCGGCATTGGAAAAAGAAAACATTGAGGAATTGAGAAAAATTATATCTCAAACCGTAAATGACCAACATCATTTATTGTATCCAAACTATCTTTTCCCAGAGGTTGATTATGAAGCAATGACTAAGGAATTTAATGAGCAACAAAGCAAATTAGATGAATTAATTTAAAAATACACTTTGGGTGTTTGAGTCAATAGTTGTAACTTGCACACCCAAAGAAAAAGGTTTCATAGTTCAACGGATAGAATAGAAGTTTCCTAAACATTAGATACGTGTTCGATTCACGTCGAGACCACAAAAAAGCCCTTAAATTAGATATTTGAGGGCTTTTTTATTGAATTTTTAGCAGATTTTTATTTGATATATCAGACTAACAGTGGAACAAATAGTGGAACATTTTTGATTTTATTTATCAATCAATCCTAGAAAATTAACTAAACTCTCTGGAAATAATGATTCAGACACTTCAAAAGAACCAGAATTTAATAAATCCCAAATAGCCATACTACTTTTATCATTTGAATCGTAACCAATAACTGATTCAAGTTTTTTAACATTGAAATGTATATTGCCTATACCAGCATTATGAATTAGATTCCAATTTGTAGTAATCATTCCTTTTGTAGTACTATCAGCTGCTGATGTATAAATTGTATGTTCTTTGAGTTCTTGTGCTGAATTAATATTTTCCAAAGTTTGAATATCTAATTCATTCAGCTCAAAATCCCAATCGTTGATTACGAAATAGTCAACCTTAAACCATTTACATAACTCTATCAAATATAATGCAGTAGTTTTTCCATGATGACAAACAATTGAAATGTTCTCAAAATTCAAATACGTATCTGCATATTTGTCTTTATCAATAATTTCAGCTTTATTTTGAATAAATGATTTAACCTTTTCTTTTATAGCAAATTTATATACCAAGACATCATTCGGACCTTCAACCAAAATCACTTTTTTGCTAAATAGTATTCGATTCAAATTGGGTTCAATCGTTTTTATAAATTCATTATATCTTGAATATTCAATTACTTCACCAGTTTCAATATCAATTTGCTCATAATTGAACTCTCCAACATTGTTATATTTTTTAACTGTTTGATTTTTATCATCCATTTCTAATCTAATCAATCCCTTGGTGTCAAAAGGGTCAATCATTTTATCTGAATGGGTTGTATAAATTACTTGATGACCTTTTTCTGATAAACCACATAGTACTGTTTTGTAAAAATACTCTTGGTGATTTTCATGTAAAAAACTTTCTGGTTCTTCAAATAAGAACAAACATTTATCTTCTGCATTAGTTTCTGCAATTGCCTGAATAACAGCCATCACAAACATGGAAATAAATCCATCTCCAAAATGGTCAATTGGTATCAGATTTTCATTATCTCCATTTAAACCAATTTTAAACATCATTTTTAAAAAAATATCTTCATAATTTGGCAATCCAAAATCAACCTTACAAGCATTATTACGAAGATTTGCAGAATAATTAACTTCTATGGTTTCAATAAACTTTGATAACTGAGAGTTATCAATAACTTTGGAACTACTTAATTTAATCTCATTTTCAAAAGTTTCTTTTTTTAAATGCATTGATTCATCAGTTTTGACAATGCGTTCAATATGTTTCCCTAAAAATGATTTTAAATTTCCCCAACTTGATTTTTGAGTTGAAATTTCATCCTTGATATTGTGAAAATTGACGTAGTAAATTGGTGCATTTTGTTTTATATTCCATTTTTTGCCATATTTTCGGCTATCTCCATAACAATTACAATAATCTAATGACGAAATTATTTTCTCGTTTTTAATAGTAAGCATTGATATGTTTGTGTATTCTATATTTGGGGAAATTTTTTCATCACCAATATCTGCTATAAATTTCAATGCAAAACAAGGATAATTACCCCATTCACATTTATGAAAATCCTTAATTCCAAAAGTATCCTCTCTTACTGATTCATAAAGTCCAAATTTTATTGCATTCATAAAATTTGTCTTCCCAGAATTATTATATCCTACTATTGCAACTGGTTTTTTATAATCCGAATTAGGGAATAAAAAATCTTGTTTCTCTCCAAATGAACGATAATTTTTTACTGAAATAGAATTTATTCTTATTGAAGACATATATAAAATTAAATAATTGAAAACTGCTAATTTATTTTTTGATTTAAGGGCAATTTTCTACCCCACCATCCCATTAATAAACGTTTCTACAAAGCCGAGAATCTTATTCAGAATTCTATCTCCTATTTTCTTGCGTTCGAGTAAGGTTGGTTTATCACCTTCGATAAGGTCAAGTACTTCATCTCTTAATGGTGGTTTTTCAGCAAAAAGGTATTCTGCAATGAGCTTGTCGGTTTTGTCTTTGGAAAGGTTTTCTTCTGAAACAATGTTATTGAAGGCTTTTAACTGTTCCTCATTCCAGAATTTTTCAAATTCTTCTGTTACATTTTCTGTATCTTCAATTACTGGTAGGTTTTCAGCAATGAATTTCTCAATCAGTTCTTTTTTGCTTCTAAGTGTTGATTCAGAACCTAATAAACCAAAAATTTCTTTCTCAAAATTAGAAACATCACCTTGTACTTTTGATTTAAGTTTAATCAAAAGTTGTAAAATATAATTGACATTAATTTCGTCTCTATGAATCAATTCAAGTTCAAAATCAACATCATCTAAAATAGATACTTTTTCAGGTTTTGATTTTGTTTTATCGTGTAAATCAAGGTACTTGCTTTTATAGTCTTCAAACTGTTGTTCATTCATTTCTAATGAATCCCAATTGAAATCTGCAAAGGCTGATAATACGTTTTTCAAACGCATTAAATCTCTGAAAGCTTTGATAAAAGCGAGTTCGTCCTCTTCTGATTTTAATTCATTAACACTATCTACTGATGGAGTAATGCTTAATAATTCTTCAAATGCTTCATTGAATTTGCCTACATAATCTTCAAAAGGCTTCATCACGATAACATCAATGGCATCTTTATTACTAAACAAGGTTATGGCATCATCAGTAGCTTTTTTCAAGTTACGGAATGAAACTATGTTACCCTGCGATTTTAATTCATCCTTGATTCTGTTTGTTCGAGAAAAAGCTTGAATTAAACCGTGATATTTCAAGTTTTTATCAACATACAAAGTATTCAATCCTTTACTATCAAAACCAGTTAAAAACATATTGACTACTAACAATATATCAACTTTTTGCTCTTTTACTTTCTTTGATACATCGTTGTAATAGTTGTAAAATGATTGAGTGTCCTTTGTAGAGTGACCTGTACCAAACATTTTATTGAAATGAACTATATATTCGTCAAGTTTTTCACGACTGTGTTTGCTTGGTGCTTCTGAATATTTTGCTTGTGGTTCTGCAACCTCATTTAAGTCTAAACTATCAATATTTCCAATTTCAAGTTCATCTTCATTGGCAGCGAAACTAAAAACAGTTGCAATGTTTAAACGATGCAATCTAGCTTCTTTTTTGGCTTGAAAAATATCGTAATACTTAATTAAGGTTTCAACACTACTCACACAAAACATACCCGTAAATTTACGACTGTGCGTTTTACGGTCATGGTGAGCAATGATATAATCCACGATTTTTTCTAATCTCGTGGGGTGTTCCATTAATTCCTTGGTATCAATGTCTTCAACCTCAATGTCAATATTTGTAGCAACGCCATCTTTTTGTTTATATCTGCCTACATATTCAATGGCAAACTTTAAAACATTTTCATCTTTAATGGCATCTGTGATTACATATTTGTGCAAACAATCACCAAATAATTCTGTGGTTGTACGTTCACCCAAGGCATTTTTAACTGAATTTTCAGCTAAAATTGGTGTGCCTGTAAAACCAAATAATTGCACATTTTTGAAATATGCCATGATGTTTTTATGTGTATCACCAAATTGTGAACGGTGACATTCATCAAAAATAAATACCATTGGCTCATTTTCTAATGCTTTCATTTTTGAAGCATATTTGGGCTGTATGGCATTGTTTAGCTTTTGTATAGTAGTTACAATAAGCTTGGTATCGTTGGCGAATTTATTGACTAAATCTTGGGTATTGTTTGTGCCATCTACACTTCCTGCACTAAACTCATTAAATTCTTTACTTGTTTGGTAATCTAAATCTTTTCTATCAACTACAAATACCACTTTTTTCACTTGTGGTAAATTCATTAAAATCTGACTTGCTTTAAACGAAGTCAAAGTTTTTCCTGACCCAGTTGTATGCCAGATATATCCACCTTTATTGGTGTTTTTTACACGTTCTACAATTGCTTCCACAGCGTAATACTGATATGGACGCATTACCATCAATCGCTTATTGCCTTCATGTAAAACAATGTATTTGCATATCATTTTCGAGATATGGCAAGGCTCTAAAAAGTCGCTTGTGAAACCGTTTAATATATTGGTTAGGCGTTTGTTATTAATATCTGTCCAATAAAAAGTTTGGGTAAATTCGGGTTTGGTTGTTCCGAAATTTGAATAATATTTGGTGTTTACTCCATTACTGATAATGAATATTTGAACGAATTGAAATAAGGCTGCACCTGTACCAAATGAATGTTTTTGATAACGATTAATTTGGTTGAAGGCTTCTTTTAATTCTAAACCTCTGCGTTTTAATTCTATTTGAACCAAAGGTAAACCGTTGATAAGCAAAGTAACATCATAACGATTTTTGTACTTGCCATCCATGGTAATTTGATGTGTTACCTGAAACTCATTCTGACACCAAAAATCAGTATTGATAAACTCAAAATAGAGGTTATCACCATTATCACGAACAATATGTTGTTTGGCTCTTAATGTTTTAGCCTTTTCAAATACAGAACCTTTATTGAGAATATTTACTATTCTATCAAACTCTTTATCTGTCAATTGAATGCCATTATGCTTTTCTAATTGCGATTTTAAATTTTGTAAAAGTGATTGTTCATCTTTAATCAATACATAGGCATAACCCATGTTTGAAAGCTGAGCAATTAATTGTTCTTCAAGTATTTGTTCTGATTGTTTTGACACTGAAATATCCTTCTAAAATATTTCACAAAGTATAATTTATTTGATTTAAACGCAAAAAAAAATGAAATTTTTAAGTTATATTAATTACAAAATGCTTCTTCTGTTAAATAAATCTAGCTCTAACTCTGCAATATATTCATACTTCTTATTCTCCTTTGCTTTATATTCCTTTGCTTTTTGTATGACTTTTAAGTATTCTGTCTCATCTGTCATCTGAGTCCATGGATAAGGAGATAATTCTAATTTTTGTTGGATTATTCTATCAACTGGAAAATGTGGTGGAGTTTGAATCAAATTCATTGTCCATAAGTACTTTAAATATAAATTTAACATCTTCTGGCAAACACCAAAATTCAAATTATCGTTATTTAAAATATTTGAAAAAGTCTGAGTAAATGCACTCAATAATTTAATGTTTTCAATATGTTCATTGTCATTTATCTCATTATCAATATATTTATTTGATATATCAACAACGCACTCCCTTAATCTAATTTTGAATTCCTTTTTTAATTTTTCATCTACATCGTCTTTATAAACATTTGCACGTTGAAAAGATGCATTAATTGTTAACATCCATAGCTCGTCTAATATAAATTGCTGTTTCATCATTCTAAATTTAAGCTTTTACAATTTTATTGATATTACTAAGTGGTATTTGGCAAGAAATGGCTAATTCAAAAAGTTTATTAGATAGTTCAATTACCAACTCTTTACATTGAATTTTATCAAATATTTTTTTCCTTTCATCAGTATTTCTCAAATATAGAATTTCTTTCCAATGAGACCATGCATGTGATTCTTTGAATCCATTTTTTAGGATTGCTACATCTGATAATTTTGTTTTCAAATCATTTCTATCCCAAATTGTTTTATTTGCACAAATCCCATAACAACTCAT
>JBEEOW010000026.1:0-49905 GCA_041191405.1 Bacteroidota bacterium | reverse complement strand
AAGTAAAGTTAATTAATTTTACTTAAGTTTTTAACTGAATTAGTATATTTGAAATATTGGTACTCAGTAGCATTTTACCTTGTTTTATGCCTGAAGATTTAAGCCAATTTTCCCAAATAAATTTCAGCTTTTCAATTTCATTTAAGTCAGATGATTTAGGGCTAATACCAACAACATTCACTTCCGTATTTGCCCAATTTTTAAGAATAGGAATAATTCCCATTTTCTTCAAAACAAACACTTCTTTCCAATTATTAACATTTAATTGTGATAAAAAATGTGTAGAAGTTGATTGATTACCAACATGTTTTATGTTCGGATTATTTTCAAAATCAAAATAGCCATCTGTGAGAACATATACTTTATTGGCTTGATTTGTTTTAATATCTGAACTAAGGTAATCATTAAAATACTTCCATAAATCGCAACCAGCATATTGGTTTTTATTGTTGCTGATATATGCTTTGGTGTATAAATTATTGACTGTAGTTTGAAATTTTGAGCTAAAAACTTCAACAGCTTTGCGTTTTTGCAAAATAGTTACATTCGCTAAATCAATTATCAATTCGGCTTCAAATTGATTTTTATCATAAGGCACAAATGACTGTGGAGCAATTACAATTTTAAATGAAGCATTTGAATTGATAAACATATCTTTCTTTACCTCAGCATAAAACTTATCATAGATTGCTTTAATTACAGCTTTATCTTGCTCTATTTGTCCTTTTACCGTAATTCTATCGCTTAAATCTAATAGAATCACATAATTGTTACTAGTTGCAAAACCAGAAATAGAAATGCAAACAAGAATAATAGAAACGATACTTTTGAAGAAATTTGTCATAATAGAATAATTTTAGGGTTAAATTGAAATAATTTAAAATCAATACCTGTGCTCTACCTGAGCTCGTTCACCTTACAGGTATTGATAAAGTTTACTCTTGAACAAAGTAGTAATGAAATACCCACTCCTTGGTATCACTTAATCGAAGAAATACCTGCAATAAACCTCCGCTAATAAATGCTTCCCATTGTCTATCAGCTTTTATAATAAACTTTTCATTATATGCTTTTATAAATTCATGCTTATACTCGTTGGTTGGTACAAACATACAGTATGTGTTAATATTATTTTCAAAATAAAAAGCTCTAAATCCTAACTCATCTTCAACAGTATAATACAAATCTCCCTTTAAAATTTCGGTTTTATAATTTGGACATTCTTTCTTAAAAAAATTCAAACTTTTCCCGATCATTGCTTGTGAATGAGCTGATACTCCAATCAAGCTCAAAATCAATACTATAATTACATTTTTCATTTGCTATTTTTCAATTAATTGCTCAGTATTACTATTTGCATCGGTTGATTTATTGCTCAAAAATTGAGTATAAACTTTACGAGTATTTAAAATTTGCTCTTGTGGTACTTTTCGAGCTGACAAATAATTTAACCAACCAGTTGTAAATGAATCCAGACTCTTAAGTACATCTTCTACATTACTGTGTAAATACTCAATTCTATTTTCTATTTTTTTAATGGCTGTTTCAATGGCTGTAACTTTCTTTTTTATTTCAGAAATCTTACTTTCAACCGCAACTATCTCTATATCAATTTGAGTAATTCTATTTTTTAAAGTTTCAACTTTAATTTTTAAGCCTTTGTGTGGATTCTTTTTTTCTAATTCAGCTTTTAGTTTAGCTATAGATTTTGCAAAACCATAATATCCGAAAAAGCTAAATATGGCAATTGTGAGACCTTCAAATGCTAAATCTTGCATGTTTACTTCTAAACCCATGGCAGTTTTTATATCAGCAACTTGATTTTCAATTACAAATGCCATAATAAAATCAAAAATTAATACACCAATTAACCACCATTTATTTTGAGATTCTAAATAAGTAGCCCCAAACAAAATCACGGCTGCCAACATGATACTTACTACTGATGAAAATATATTTGTAAAGTTTACCCTTGCAAATAAACTCATCATTGAGCCTACATTATCAGCTGTAATGGCATTGATATTTAAAGTATTAAAAAACACCAAATTGGTCATACATGCATATAAAAACATCCCTCCTATTAAAAATACAAGTCCGAATACTGAAAATTGAATCACAGAAAATAGGCTAAATTCTGATTCTTCTTCTGATTTTGCTTGTGAAGTTTTTAGTTCATCAATCTCATCTTCAAGGCGGATTTTGTTTTTCTTACAAAGTTCAAGCTCTCCTTTTTCAAGTTGGGTAATATCAATTTGATATTGATTTAAGGTTGACTTTTCTTCTTCAATTTGGTTGATTAAAGCTAAAATTTCATCACGTTTATTGTTTTGCTTATGGTCAGCATCAAGGAAATGACCGTTTTTGATTAACTCTAAATGTGAAACAAAATTTTCTAAATTCCCACCAGCCAAACCTGCTTGCTCAAAACCATAATCCGTTAAATGCTCACGTTGTGGAGTGAGTTTTGAGATTGGTTCAGAGTAGGTAGCTACAGCTTCCTTTTCGGTAGTATCATCATTAACTTTTTTGGTGTATAATGATTTTATAAAACCAGTATTTGGTTTGTGGGTTGATGATTGAGTAGCTAAGTCTGCCACTTGGCTATCCATATTTTTGATTAAAATGTCTAAAAAACTCATAGTATATATCTTTGTTTGATTTGATAGAACAAAGATGAATACTATATGTGTGGTAGAAGTGCAGAGATGAAAAAATAAATATTAAAGTGGGAAATAGCACCCACTTTTGAGCAAGTATTAAATTATTTTATAAACTGAAGAACTAAAGAAACAACTGAAATAAAAATTAATCCAAAAATCAATATTTTATTTTGATTCAATTCTTTTTTTAATTCTCCATTTTCTAATTTGATTTCATTTGTGGATGTAATAATTTCAGACAATTTCAAATCTTGTTTTTCAATAGATTTAGCAATCTCAAGTTTATTTAAATCAATTAATTCACTCTGTTTCTTAACTAAAAGCTCCAATTCTGAATTCTTTTGTAAAACAGAATTCAAAGTTTGTGATTGATTTAAAATAGTCTGATTTACAGTTGCTATTGATGAAAAAATATCAGATAATGTTTTTTGAAGTTTATCAAAATGTTTCTCTAAATCTACATTTTCAATTCTTTTAATTTCAACACTTAATGCTTCAATTTTTATCTGAAAATCTTTAGTTTTTTCACCAATTTTAGTAAGTTCTACTGCTAAATCTGTTCTTGTTTTTTCAATAAACACATTTTGTAATTCATTGAAAGATGCAGTGAAATCTGTGCTAACTAATCGAGTAATTTCTACATCTAATTCAGAAATTTTATCTGTAAAATCTTTAAACTTTGATGTTAGTAAGGAGTTATTGCCATCTAAATAGGTATTTATCGCAACACTAAAAGATTCAGATTGAGCCTTAAAACCTTCAGTTATTTTTTGAAAGTTTTCTTCAAAAGCCAATGGAATTACTTCAGACTTTGTTTTTATACTAACTATATCTTGATATAATTTATCTAAATCTTTAAGTTTTTCACTTAATGCATACACATTTTCTTGTGATAGCTTTATGATTTCATCGTAATTAGGCATAAATCTCAGTTCTAAATTTATTGTTTGTAATTAGTTTATCTATTGACATAGTTTGCATTTCTATTAAAATCTTATTTCTAATTAATTTAATATCCAAGAATGATTTATTTTCCTTTTGAATATTTTTTTCTAAAATATCAAAATAATAATTAAAAATTGGCTCAATAGTCTCAAATTTATTTTTGTGAAACTCCGAATCATTATATATATTAATAAAACCAATTTCAAGATCTTCATTTGCTTCAGAAATATACGATTCATTATTTACTGAATACATTGAAAAAGCTTTCAATAACCTTAACAACCATTCTTTTTTCAAATCAGTTTCACTCAATGAACGTAAGATTTTTTTGCAAGAACCCATCATGTGTTTATAATTGTTCTGTTCTGTACCTTCCAATTTAAATACTCCTAAATTTTCTTCTGTACCTAAATACTTATATAATATTTCTTCCTTAGTAAGCAAAGTACCTTTATAATCATCTAAAAGAGAATATGGTTTTCCTTCTATTTTAAAACCACTTCTTGCATATTTTGCATTAAAGTAAAAAAATATTTGCTCTTTGATAAATAAATTTTGCTGAAAACTATCTTCAATATAGTTGGTTTCAGTAACACTTTTAATTAAAATACTTTCAATTTCATCTGTTGCCCTTTTTCTTTTATCAGCAACTTCTTTATAAGAAAACTCAGATAAAAAATATAGACATTCAAGAATTTTATCGGTTAGTATTTCATGTTTTGTTAATCTTTCTTTCAGTTTCCAAATACTTTCTAATGCAGAATTTTCAGACAAATAACGTCTTAAATAAATTTCAATTTCATCAATATAGGGCTCAATTGAATTATATTTCCTAAATGTACATTTGTAAAGATTATTTTTATTGTAATCAATTTCATAATCAATTAATAAACCTATTGAATGCATACGATAAATCAATCTTCCAGTGTCACTAGAAGTCTCTCTATCTCTATTATAAACGAAAAGTAAATCATCTTTAACTTTACCAGAAATTCCACTTAGTCTTTTAACATCTTTTTCTTCTAATTGAAAAAGAAAATCTTGAAAGTCATTTGAATATAAATAAGCCTTATGAACCCTTTCTAGATTTGTATCGTTACCAAAATTTGGATTTTGTGCAGGATTAACATTCAAAAGTTGACAAATAACTAAACTTGCATCTGTATATTTTTTTTCTGCGGTAATAATAAAATTAAATTGTTCAGTTTCACATTTATCAAATTCATTTATTAAAGTATCTTGATTTTGTATTTCAATAAATCCCCCACCAATAATTTGAAATTCTTTGACTTTAAATAAATTTAATAACTGACTTTTCTCAATATCAACCCCTTTAAAAGTTAATTCGTGAAAGTAATCATGAATATTTCTATCATGATATTTTTGAATAATAAATTTATAATTATTATCATTATCTTTTTCTTTTAATTTAGATTTCAAATCTAATATACTTGAATCAGATAAAATATTATACCTAGTATTATCTCTTCTTTGTAAACTAAAATCTGTATTATCTATCTTGTTTATTGCTTCTTCATAAGTAGAAAAATTCACATCAATAGGAGTAGATTCAATCCAAACTTTTTCAAATTCTTGTCTAATAGATTTCCTCGTTTCCTTGTTTTCAGTGAGTAGTTTTAAATTCATATTTTCTCTAAAAAACTTATAGACATCAAGTTTAACAAATCTGCTTTTAGAAATTAAAATATTTGCAATTGATATTTTTTTATCTCTACCAGACCTGCCAGCTTCCTGAACTAAACTTTCTAAAGATCCAGAATAAAAATAGTGATAAGTAGAACGAATATCTTTTTTATCAATCCCCATCCCAAAAGCCTTTGTACAAACAATATGTTTAGTTTTATTTGTAGTAAAATTTTCAAAATGTTTATGCACATCTTCACCAATTTGATCATCATCACTTGCAAAAAAGAATCCTTTTGAATTTGAGTCTAATTTTGATTCTACATATCGTACTCCATTTTTATTAGACCAATCTCCATTATTATCTAGTTTTTCTCCTATTACAGGGCAAAATACAATTGAGAAAAAATCATTTTGAGAATATGTTTCTAAAGGTTTTTCAATTAAATATCTTGAATTGTATTCGAATGTTATTTTCGCATTATCATTTAAATCTTTGGTTTCTTTTGTCGCAAAATCTTTTTTATCAAATTCTTCAAAATGATGTTTCTGTGAACGTAAAAGCAAATCTGAATTATTTATAATTGATAAATTCTTTCCAATATTTTGAAAATCTTTATTCAACTCTTCCATTCTATTTTTTCCAGAAACATCAATTACTCTAAAAAATAATTCTGGTCTAATTGTATTTTCAATCAAGATAATTGCATTAGCAATATCATTATGCTCAATTTTTAACTCCCTTTCAATATCAGTTAATACATCGAATGAAGCAGTAGCTGTTAAGCCTATAAGTGTAACGGGCTTTTTACTTTTTGTAGTTGCAAATTTTTGGGCATTTTTCCCTAACATCAAATATGTAGTTCTAAAATCGTGCCCCCATTCAGAAACGCAATGCACCTCATCAATGACACAATATGAAAAAGCCAAACCAAATTTATTAGAGTTAATATTTTTAATTATACTCCTAAAATCTTCCATTACAAACCTTTCAGGAGAAACAAATAAGAACATGGTTTCACCAAATCTAAAATCAATTAACTTTTTAGTTTTGTCTTGTCTTTTATCATTTGAATTAATATACTCACAACAGTCAATCCAATTCTCCTTCAAAACTCTTACTTGGTCTTCCATTAAAGACTTTATAGGGTCAACTACTAAGCATAAACCTGGCTGAAGAAAAGTTGGTAATTGAAAAGTCAAAGATTTACCACCACCTGTTGGGAGTAAACCAATAACAGGCTTTTGTTGTAAAGCTCTTGAAATAATAGGTAATTGTCCTTCTCTAAATTCTTTTTTTCTAAAAATATTTTGAATAAAAAAGTTAATATGCTTTTCATTTTCCTTAATTGACTTATAAGAACCATCATCTTGTTTTTCAACTAATTGCTTATAATTTAGTATATCTGAACAATATATTTTTCTTCCGTAGCTAGTGTCAAAATAATGAGATGACCTTATTTTTATTGCATTTTCGCAAATAAAATCGTTTTCTTTATAAATATTTGAACGTCTTAATATTGCATGGTCAATTACAATATCAAATGTATTTAATTTAAAATATTCTTCATTTTGTCTATTAGCGTCTAAGTGCAATCTTTCGTCTTTAAGCCAATTTTTATTATCAAAAATTGTTAAATCAAACTTTGGCAAAATTAAATTATCATCTTTTTCCAATAACGAATTAATGTTATTTATAAAATCTTTTAATGATTTTAAAGCTATTGCACCACATGGAAAATCTCTCTCAACAATAGCTATTTTCAAACATTCTTTTTTTATTAAATCTGGTTTTCTAATTAAAAGCTCAATTAATGTTTTTTGTATTCTTGCAACAGCTAATGGTATAAATATCAAAGAAAATTCATTTTCAAATGCAATTGTTTCTCTATTGTAGTTAATGTTAAATATTTTAAAAATATCCTCTTTTAAAAAATCATTCATTAAAGGATTTAATCCTAATTCTTCATAAGATTGTCTTAAAGTTTCAAAATCTTTTTCATCCGCTACATTATCTCTATACCTATCGTAATATTTAAAATCTTGTCTTTTATGGTGTGGGCCATCAAATTCAAAAATTAAACCTTTTCTTAGTTTTCCATTTAAGGAATTAGAAATAATTTTATAAGGAAATTCAAATGAAAAATCTAAAGTTTTACCTCCTGCAAGTTTTTTATCAATTGTCGAAAAATCTCTTTGAGATTGTAAAATTTGCTTTGCAAATGGATAATCTTTTAATGTTTCATCTAAAAATTTCCATTCAGAGAAACTTCCTGGTAAACCTCCATATTGTTTTTGAGAAATTTCTAATTTGGGTTCCAAAATATGCAACAATTCAAATATAGTTTCAAATTCTATATCTTTATTGGCTTTGGAAAAGTCAAATTCAAACTCTCTTTCATTAGGTTTTGTAATACCAATTTGCGAAAAAAGTTCTTCAATAAAAACAGGTAATCTAGTTGGTAACCCTCTAGTTATAATATTATTTATAGTTGCTAAAACTGGGTTTATTTTATGGAAATCTACGCTTAAATTATCCTTAAAATTTACATCAAATGAAGATACATACTCCAGTAATCCATCAATTTGAAGAAATTTATAATTATCTTTTTCATTATATTTATCTAGTTTAGCTTTATAATCAATAATTACTTTAGCTATACTATCTGCTATATATCCTGCTTTAAACTGCATAATTTTAAAATTTTAATTTAAACATAAAAACAATCATATTCCACCTCAAACATTATCCTTTACCTTATCAGCTACCCCTCTAACCAAAGCTAAAACAGTATCAAAAGTGGCGTGTTTTAGAAAATCGTGTAAACGTTTATTCTCATTTTCAATACTTTTAATTCTAGTTATTCTATGCGAACTCTCGTTTCGTATTAATCTTAAACTATCAATATTATATCCAGTATAATCTTCTTTACTTTTAAACTTATAGAATGTTGCATTAAATGCAAATATTTTTGCAGAAATAGTAATATCTCCCAAATTTCGTTCTTCTTTTCGTTTAAAATTTGTTCCCTCTATTGATTCTAAATGAGCCAAAATACGCTCTATGGTTTTGTATTTTTCGTGATAGTAAAAGTTAATTAGATTTTCAATTTGATAAAAAGCGTTAATAATGTAGTTGTATAAACGAAGCATTTCGTCTTTTTCTACTAAATCATATCTAGCATTTTCCATTCTTAAATTATCCAATTCAAGTCGTTTTCTTAAAAGTGTATGTTTTATAAAACTGTAATCAATAGATAGTTCTGGTGAAATATTTAGAAAATCTAAAATTTTAAAAGTATCTTTTTTTAAATCGAGCAACAGATTTTTATTGGAATAGGGGTTTATATCTCTAAAAACTCTATTTTTTAGTTCTTCCTTAAACCATTGGTTTCCATCTTCTTGCGAAATTTCAAATATAAAATCAAGAAGTTTAGTTAATTGCTCTTTTTTTTCTTTACTCATTTTTACTTTGGTGTATATAATTTCATGGCTTTATGTAAACCATATTTTAAAAGTACATCTAAAACTTCATTTAAATGTTTTGTCCTCTGTATTTTTTTTATATTATCTAACTCTTCAAGAATCCTTTTATATTCTTTTATTTCCCTTGTATCTTCAAAAGGAGAATATAAAATGTTACTTTGATTAGTATTAATTTTAGGTGGTTTTGTTAACTTATCAAACCTGCTTTTCAAACCCAAATAAGTAGCATTATCATACCCTTTTACCATTTTTAGGTATTCGAGTTTGCCAGCAATTACTTGCATCATATTAGGTAAGGTATCTTTTATATGCCCTTTGTCTTTTAAATATTCTGGTAAAAAATAGCCATTAGCTCTTTCAAAACCATATCTTTCCCAAAGGTATAACCACATTCTCAATGCTTTAATGTAACGTAATGGTACATTGGCTTTTTCGTTCACAATTAAGCCAGTTACTTCTTGTTTGTAACCATGCTTTTGTAAACGTGTTTTTGCTTCTTTTATATGAAAGTTTTGGGCCTTAATAATACGATGTAGTTCTATCAAAAAATCGCTATCTTTTTGATAAACATTGTGTAATGAACTAAAGGTAATATCATCAGCATAACGAGAGTAACGCAAACCAAACCTTTTTGCTACAGCTGTTAAATAAAAATCTAATTGTTGGCAAATAATATTGGTTAATGTTGGTGAGGTTGGTGCTCCCTGTGGCAATACTTTTCGGGTTTGTATTTCCCAGTTTTGCGTATCGTTATTCCAACGCTCTACTTCCATTTGGTGACAACAAATATTAGCTATTACATTGGCTAGTAAAGTAGTTCCGTTAGCATCATTTAAATTAAATGGTGCTAATTGAAGTCGAGCTCTTACCCTAGCCTGTTCAATACTTGGGAAAAAATCTTTCAAATCGATATTATACACATAATGCATGTTGGTATGCACTTTGGCATTATCAACTATTGATTTGTTGGGTACAAAACCTGTGGCTGCTTTGCTTTGATGGTCTTCATAAACAATTTGTAAAACAAGGTTTAAGCATTTTTGAATTTCTTTTAAGCCTTTGTTTGGTGCATGAATGGTACGTGTAGCTCCGGATTTCTTTTTTATTGAAAACTTAAAATATCTGTTTTCATTCAACTCAAAATGAGCATGATAATTCAATTGTTTTAATTGAAATGGAAATAATTTTTCACCATAAAGCAATTCTTTTGCAATATTTAATAGTACCAAAAGGTCATCTTTGGTTTTCAAATTTGCAAATGCAGATTTAATTTGGGCTTTATTTTCGGGTGAAATTTCCATTTGGACAATAAAAATTAAAGTGCCTTATCTATTCATCGTGTTTTCTTTTTATATAACATATCAACAACATTTACGCTTCACAATCAGAACATAAGGAAAGGCATCAACAATGATAATAATCAATAATAGATCAATATCATCAACAAGAACATTCAACTCCGCTCTCATTCCTTTCCCTTTTTTCATTTACCCAAGCGTAATGTCACGGAACAGTATTACCGTAGAAACATTCATTCATCACTTGCGTGAAGAATACCAACCGATTTGCAACCTTGCGGTAGCCAGTTGGCAAAATTCAAAATCATAGATGAATTGATATAGGCACTTTAATGGTTTACAATTATACTTATTTTATTCAATATTTAATATGACAAAACTGTATTTATTCTTTTTAATTCAAGTTTAAGCAATTACAATTAAACTTTTAATCTCTTTAACTGATTCTTTTGCTAAAATTACTTAATTAATAAAAACGCTATTTCGTTTTGACTTTACAAACATAATAAGTATCTATGCATTCAATCTGCACAAAAGAAAAGAGATTATAGATTATAGATATTAGACTTAAGATTAAGTCTCTTTTTGAACTACTCGAAATTTTCGAGTAGTTTGATTATCTTATATTTCTTTAGAATAATAGGTAATTTAAACAATAGGTATCTATGCAGAATAACCAACAAATAATAAACTAATTTATGGCAATTACAAAAAATGCATATATCCGTTACCAAATTTTAGATAAATGTTTTAGAAATACAGGTAAACAATATTCTGCTAAGTTACTTTTGGAAGAAATCAACAAGGTATTATTAGAAATGAATCCTGATGGAGAAGGTATAAAAGTTAGACAATTATATGATGATATCGCTTTTATGAAGTCGGAAGAAGGGTTTCAGGTTGAATTTAAAGAAGAGTTTAAAGATGGTAAAATTCGATACTATCGTTATGAAGATCCAAATTTTTCAATTACTAACTCAGCAATCAAACCACAAGAAGCCGAACAAATTAAATCTGCATTGATGGTACTTGATAGATTTAAAGGTTTGCCTCAGTTTGAATGGGTACAAGAGTTGATTCCTAAATTGGAGACTTCATTTGGATTTAAATCTAGTAATCAAGAAATTATATCATTTGATGAAAATGTAGACTTAGCAGGTTTACATTTTTTAGGTGATTTATTTAATGCTATTCATAACAAAAAAACACTAAAACTTACCTATCAATCATTTAAAAGCGAAACACCATTTATTCATATCATTTCTCCCTATTATTTAAAACAGTATAATTTGCGTTGGTTTTTACTAGCCAAAAGCACTCAATTTGATACCATTAGCAATTTTGCTTTAGATAGAATAGTGTCTAAAGAGGAATGTGATGAAAAATACGAAGAAACAGAAGTAAATTTTAGAGACTATTTTGAAGAAATGATTGGCGTAACCAAACATGATGGTGCAGAGTCTATTGATATTCAACTGTTTTTTGAATCTAGTTTAGCACCTTATATCATTACAAAACCTATACACGTTACACAAAACATAAAGGAAAGACTAGAAAATGGAATAATAGTTAAAATCAATGTGATACCAAATTTTGAATTAGAAAAACTTATCTTATCGCATGGCGAAGGGTGCAAAGTAATTAGTCCTGAAAGTTTGGTTTTAAAACTTAAAGAAAGAGTTAAAAGTATGATGGAAAATTATGGTTAGTCGTGAAACCAACCTAATTATTATCGTTTTCTACCATTATAAACTTCATTTCTAATTTCATCAAAAGTTTTAATTTTACCTGAATTAAGCCAGTTTTCTAAATCATCTAGTTTAAAGTAATTCTTTCCAGACTTTTTTATAAATGGTATTTGACGATTTGAAGTGTAAGCATATAATGTTTGCCTTGCAATACTTAAAAATTTACATGTTTCTTCAACGGTTAAGAACTTTTTTGAATTTTCAACAATTGAATCATTCTGCCTATTTTGATTTAAAATTTCAGATAAAGCATCTTTAATTAATTGAGACAATTCTTCTTTTGTTGTAATAATAATTTCAGTTGACATTCTAAATAAATTTTAATTATTTACGAATATACAACCATAGCAATTTCTGTATGGAGCTTGGCAATTAAATAATTTATTCTAGTAATTTCATCAATTGTTAAGTGGCGAATAGTTCCATTTTTAAAGCACTCTCCTATTGCTAATAATGGTTTTTCAATATTGAATTGATGAGTTAATGATTGATGTTTTTGTTTGAGTGCATCTATGATTTCCAAATTATTAACAACACTTTCAACTTGTAAATAATTACATAGTAAGCTTTTACTAATGTGTGGCAACTCAAAATTTGTGATAACATACACTGCTAGGTTTTCAAAATAATCTAAAATAATGCTGTCTGATGGTAAATCAAACGATTGACCAAACATCATCAACATCCTAGTTTCATCTAGTTGTTGAGAAATTGCTTCAAATGTCTCTAATCCCATACCTTAAACCTTTAAAACGAACAATAAAATATCAAATACTAAAACTGTAACGTTAAAATAAGCAATTTAAATAAAACTAAACAAATTTTATTGACATTTTTTCATTCTCGCTAATTGAGAATAACGTATAATAAATTGCAGAAATTTGAAAATATCATAAATATGAAAGCAAAAGACCATACAAATTCGGGAAATGAATCAAATTCTAATCAAGATGTACAAACAGAATCTAATTCAGAAAAAGAAATCGACTATTTTGGATTTGATGCTTATTTGTTGGCAGAAGATGTAAAAGAAACAATGTCAAGCCTTACAGCTAAATATAGTAATTTAGCAAGCGAAGCAAGAGAAAATGGAGACAATGAGTTAGATGATTTTTATCAAAATAAAGCTATAGAAACTCACTTAATATATAAAGAACTTAAATTAAATCGTAATAAAGTTTTAGTTAAAGTTGAAGTAGAAAAGTATAAGGAAATACTTAAAAAGTTAAGAGAAGAGTTTCATTACAAAATGACATTTGACTAACTGACCGAAGAAACACAATTTTCAAAAGAGAGATACAATATCTTAAATAGCTCTATTCCGTTATCTGAATCTGAGCAGGAATTATTAATGCAAGACATGAAAAAAAAGTCGGAATGGTTGAAAATGCAATTCAACATAAAAAATTAAATATGGAAAAAGAAATAGACTATTTTGGATTTGAAGCCTTTGAATTAGCAGAAGATTTGAAAGAAATAATGCCAAGCCTTACTGCTAAATATAGTAATTTAGCAAGGAAAGCTAGAGAAAATGGAGACATTGAATTAGATAGTCTTTATCGAAATAAAGCTATCGAAACTCATTTGATTTATGAAAATTTACAAGTAAATCAAGATAAAGATTTTGTAAGAGTTGAAGTAGAAAAATATAAGGGAATACTTAAAAAGTTAAGAGAAGAGTTTCCAAACAAAAAGTCATTTGATTGACTGACCGAAGAAACACAATTCCCAAAAGAGAGGTACAATATCTTAAATGGCTCTATACCTTTAACGGAAGAAGAAAAGGAATCATTAAGGCTAGACATGAAAAAGGCGTCGGAATGGTTGAAAATGAAACTCAACATAAAAAATTGAAAATGAGCGACATATTTAATAAAATTATAGATGCTGGTAATGTAGCAATAAAACGTGTTCAAGAAGAAAAACACGCTAAGGGACTTCCTTATGTGGTTTTTGATTCAGAATCAAATGATTCATTGTTCGTTTTGCCAAATGGGAATAGAGTTAAAATTAAACGATTTATGAAAAATAGTTAAAGTGATTTTGATAAAGCAGAGTTGATTAAATATTCAAACGAACTAAAAGAATTAAGAAAATGGAAAATTTAGATTTATTAGGAAATGATTTGTGTTTAATAGTAGAAACACATGAAGAGTTGATTAATAGCCTTATTGGTTGTTATTCGTTTGGCTGCACAGGGTTTGGGTAAACAATGGAAAATGAAACAAGAAAAGCTTTCGCCACGTTATACCACTCGTTTTGATGAACTTTTAACGATAAAAATTTAGAATATGTGTTTTCATAATTCACTCACCACCGAAGCCAAAAAACTTGAAAATCGTTTTAAAGCTGAGTTGAAAAACAAATATGTTTATAAGCCAATTTTTCATGCCAATGGATTTGATTTTCCTAAATGGTCGGTAATAACTACACCAGGAGTAATCGATTCAATGTCGTGGGGTTTGATACCTAATTGGGTGAAGGATAGCACAAAAATAAATGAGTATAGGTCTAAAACCTTGAACGCACGTTCAGAAACAGCTTTTGAATTACCTTCATTTAAAACAGCGATTCAATCAAATAGGTGTTTGGTTTTGAGTGATGGATTTTATGAATGGATGACATTTAACAAACAGAAATACCCTCATTACATCCATTTAATTGACAATGAGCCATTTGCAATGGCAGGCATTTATGATACTTGGAAAAACCCACAAACAGGCGATTTTATACAATCTTTTTCAATACTTACATGTGAAGCAAACCCATTAATGGCTCGTATTCATAATGAAGGTAAACGTATGCCTGTGATTTTAACACCTGAAAATGAATCACTTTGGTTAAATAATTCTCTTACTCAAAATGAAATACTTTCATTTGCTAAACCTTTTGATGAAAATTTGATAGAGGCTTATACAATTTCTAAACTTATCTCAACCAAAGGTGCAAATTCTAATGTTGAAGAAGTTAGAAGTAAGTTTCTGTATAGTGAGTTGGAGATGAGGTTGTTTTGAAATATACATTATATTTTATAATGCTTTTTTACGTAAATAACCTATATTTTCTTAAGCTAAAAGTATGACAAAGATTAAGGTTTAAATTAGGTAATGACTTACAACTTTGAAATCTATTATTTTATATGTTAACTTTACAAAAAAGTTATTTAATATTTATTTATGAAAGAAAAAATAAATACACTTTGGGAAAATCTTAGAGAAGTAAATAATATCAAACTTCTTCAATCAAAATATAAAAGCCCTATAAATCTTGACCCTGATGAATATCGAATTGACGACCTTGGAGCTATAATTAAAAAAAGTGAATATGGTAATCAAACAGAATTCGGATGGACCATTGACCACATGTTTCCTTTAAGCAAAGGAGGTGACGACAATATTAGAAATCTTCAATTGTTGCATTGGAAAAATAATGAACTAAAAGGAGATGATTTTCCTACGTTTAGCTGGGACACTTCAATTAACTTAGATGGAGATAGAATTACAAATGATTCAAAGCTAAGAATTAGAGCAACATTTACTGGCAGTTTTGTTGATTCCCTTTCTGACATTTACCCTAATATTATGCAATATTGGGTTTCACCATTGGAACAAGTTTAATAAAATTTAACACAAATGAGAATAAATAATTGTTTGAGATAATTATTTAATTTCAATGATTTCTAATTTTCGTTTTTTTTAGATAATTAAAACAGGTCTTTAAACCTGATATTTAATTACTAAAAATCCCCCCATAACAGTAAAATTCACTCCCAATGCCTACAAATTAACAGTACTTGCAGAAAAATTACATATCTGCAAGTACTATGAAAACGCAAGACATCATTTTCCAAGGATTAGTAAACTGGTCTAAAGTTGAAAACTCTAAAATCAAAGACTTATACGATAATCTAGTTATAGCAACCTCCAATTTTTCTAGCATTGATTCCGAAAATCAGGCTTCATTAAATACCCTTATCAAAGCTTTAGAATCCAAGTTTCCAACTTCACTTGGTGAAGAGAAAAAAGAAGAAACCGAACCTATTATTCAACCAAAAGTAGTTGAAAAAAATACTCAAAAAGTTGAAGAAACACCAACTATCAAACCTGAACAAATCATCCTAAACACCATCACAGACAAAGCTTCTACCAAAAAGAAGTTTGAAAAGTCTATGAAAACGTTGGTGAAAGGTAATCCCAAAGATTTGGTATCGGGTTACAAAGAAATCTATGAGCTTTACAATAAACAAATCACCCAAGACGAATTAGATGCTTGGTTGTATGTGTTTCCAAAACATATTCTAAACCAATATTTTGAACCAAAATCTACTCCAGATGAATTGATTGCCAAAGGTTTGTTGATGTACGATGTTTCTAATCCAAACAACATTAAATTGGCTTATCGTTATTTGTATTTGTCTGGTGATGTGGCTAAAACATTGGATTCTGTTGCAAGATTAGTTTTACAGAAAAACCCCAATGAAAGTACGAAGATTTCTGATTCACAATTAAATTATCAAATTGCAGAATTACAAAAAGTATTGCCTGTTGCAAAACGTATTGATGCTGTTAATCCTGATGATAAAATCTATTTAGTCCCTCATAATGAGTTTTGTAAAACATATTTGATTACCAAACTTCGAGAAGGTAGTAAACTATTTTTCAATGGTGCAACTAGTTTGTACGAAGTATTTTTACTGTTTTTAAGACGTTTGCAAGAACGTGAATTTACTGGCTCATTCAGCAAAGAAGATGTGCTGAAATACGTTGAAAACAAACGTTTACTTTTGTCTGAAATTGAAAAGCGTAGCATTGCCGAAGAAAAGCAAAAAGAACTTATTGAAGACCGTAAACAAAAAGCCAAAAATGAAGGTGACCGCTTGTTTACCAAGTTCCTTGAAGAAGAATTACATGAACATGATATTCAAATTATCAATGCGGAATGGAATAGAAAATTCAATGGTGTAGTAGAAACCGATTGGAACAAAATCCCTGTTACATTCGAGTTTTCACAAGTCTTTAAAGGTGGTGACCCATTGTTACTTACTACTACTCAAAGAAATGGTGTTGCTTACCGACAAGTGAAAAAATCTGCCATGTTGGGCTACGATGTTGGAGTCGGTAAAACCATTACTTCTATCGCTTGTATTGCCAATGCTTTTGCAATGGGCGATGCTAAACGTGCTTTGGTGGTTGTTCCTGATGCTACTTATAAAAAGTGGATTATGGAAATCAGCGGTGGTTATGATAAAGACGGATTTTGGATTTACGGAGCTGTGCCTAATGTCAATCTTTTGGCTTGGGGGAATCTAAATACTGAAATCACTTTCAATGAAATACGTGATTATTCTGAACCTGAAAAAGCTTTAATAAATGATTTAATTCTCTCTAAAAAAGAGTTAGCAAGATTACTTGGAATGCAAGAATACTTCGCAGAACATTTCGATGAACTTTGTGATAAACTTGTGGCAATTCTCTACAAACTTTCAGATAATAAACTATTATATCCTGACCTCATTACAAAGTACAAAAGTCTTAAAATTGAGAAAGTTAAAAAGCTAGATGCTAAAATTATTTGGAAAGGTATTGTTGATACCAAAGTCGAAATTGAATCAGAAATTAATATTGCCATTTACAATCTTGGAGCTATTAAACCTATTCCAGAAAACACAATCATTTTGGTGAATTATACAGGAATGGTGAGAATTGGCTTGAATGATAATTCCCGTTCTGTGTTGAGAGATGGACTTTATACTGTGCTTTCACAAGGTGAATTAAAACCCAAAGAAGAAGCACAATTGGTGAAAAAGATTGATGAATGTATTGGTACATCAATGCGTGATGCCAGGTTAATGATTGATGACATGAAAGTGGACATGCTTGTAATTGATGAAGCCCACAACATGAAGAAATCATTTACTAGAGTAGCTGGAGATGTCATTAAAGGCAATGATGCTGGATTGGATAAATCTGGTTATGTAAAAAGGGAAACAGCCCGATATAATCTTGATTCTGGTCAGCCAAGTAACCAAGGGATTCATGCGTTTTGTTTATCTCAATACATTCAAAAAGTGGCAAAAGGTTGTAATTTAATGTTAACCGCTACGCCTTTTACCAATTCACCATTGGAAGTTTTCTCTATGCTTGCCTTAACCAATTATCAGCGTTTGGTTGATACAGGAAAAGATAGTTTAAAATCATTTTTTGATACTTTCATCAAGGAAGAAAATCAAATTGTAATCAATGCCAAGAACTTACCTGAGGTGAAACCTGTGGTTGTTGGTTTTAGACATTTGCCAGAATTAAGACAAATGATTTACGACATTATCGACTACAAAACTGGTGAAGATGCAATGGTGATTCGTCCTGAAGCAATTTCAATTCCTGATTTAAGTAAAGATAAAAAATGGGGAGGTGCAGAAACATTCCTTCAAATGAATGCTTTGCAGAGAATGTACATGAGCAAAATTCAACAATACTTAAATGATGAAAAGTTTACTTTGGTAGATGTTTGTCAAGGTGCATTGGAGAATGAAAATATGTGTACTTACACAAGTGAGTATTTGCATGATATGCAGAAATTGGATGATGCTGACGATGAAGCGGATGCAACAAGAATACTTCGTGCATTGAGTTTTCAAAAACTACTTGCTGTATCACCGTATCTGTTCGCTTGTAATGATTTACCTTGTCCGACTTACCTTGAATACATCAATGAAAGTCCGAAGTTGGAGTATTTGATGAAGTGTATCAGAACGGTAAAAGAATACCACGAAACACGCAAAGAAGAAGTATCAGGACAAGTAATTTACATGAATGCTGGCACAAGATATTTCCATTTAATGAAGGAATATCTTGTGAAAGAAATTGGTTATAAGCCAAATGAAGTTGAGCTTGTTTATGGAGAAATTACCAAAGAGAAAAAAGAATCTATCAAAGAACGCTTCCTTGCTGGTGAGGTTAAAATTATTATTGGTTCAGGCACTATCAAAGAAGGAATTGACTTGCAAAATAAAAGTACAGTTCTATATATTTTAATTCCCGACTGGAATCCAACGGATTACAACCAAGTTAAGGGTCGAATTTGGCGACAAGGAAATCAATTTGCTTATGTGAGGATTGTAAATATTTTGATGGCTGATACATCGGATGTTTTCATTTTCCAAAAGCTACAAGAGAAAACCAAACGATTGAAAGAGTTGCTTGATAGAAACTCTAAAAAATCACAATTGGATTTGGACGATGTGAACCCAGAGGAAATCAAAGAGAATTTGATTACCGACCCAAGGGTAAAAGCAAAACTACAAATCAAGCGTTTCAATAAGGAAAAGGAACTTGAAATTGCAGTTATCAAAAATGAGTTAAACCGTTTGACTGGTTTGCAAGAAGCAAATACAGTTTTTGGCAATCTACACCCTAAAATTGTGGCAAGTGTAAATGATTTTAATATCAAATATGCAACTTACTTAAAAGAGCAAGACGAGCTTGAAGATGCCAAAGCCAAACAAGAATGGGAAGCCAAACAACAAGCCAAAACTAAAGGCAAAGAAACTGAATATAAAAGCAAATTCAACCCTGAAAATGAAGCATATATTGCTGAACAATTTGAGGTAAATAATTACAATCCAAACTACATTGAGCGTATCAATCGTAGGTTGGTATTAGTAATGCAGAAGCTAAAAGACAATGTAATTACTGAGGTAAATAACCTTGGTTATTATGTGTTACAAGATATGATTTCATCTTGGAGGGCTGTAAAATCAGATTTCATCAAAGGTGTTGAAACCTTGGAATCAATGAATTTAAGTTTGAATCAATTGAATGATATTGTAGAGGAAAAGAAAAACAAAATCAACGACTTATATAAAGAAATCGCTGAACTTCCTGCCAAATTAGACGAGCTTTCTAAAACGAATCAAGTTCAACGAGAAGCTTATTTGAAACAGTTAAAAACCATTAATGAAAGGGTTGAAGAATTTGCCAATCTCAATCATTATATGGAATTTAAAATGAAAAAAGCGGATAAGTTGGTGGTTATAGAGGAAGTGGTTGAACAAGTTGTAATTGAAAAAACTGAGCCAATTAATGAAGAAGTTAAACCAATTATCAAAGAAAAAGCTAACTCAAAACCCAAAAGGAAACCTTCTAAAGAAATGCTTGAATTAAGACTGGAAGGTTTAAAAGAAATGCTTTTGGATGACCCTAAAAATGAAAATCTTGCTTTGAGAATTGAAGGGTTGGAGATTTTGGTTGGTGAGGCGGCTTAATGAATAGATTTAGTCAGGCAATAAATTAAATTATTTGCCTGACTTTTTTTTAATTCCCTCCCAACCTTTTACACTTTTTAAGAGTGCTACTATTATAAAATCAAAAGATATGATAGTAAATCTCAATAATCCTACAGCATTCAGTTCAACTAACTTGTATCATAAAATACAGTTATTAAGCTCAGATGATATAACAAAAATGCAAAATGGCATTATTTGGATAAACAACAATCTGAAAAATGCCATATTGATTGGAGGTACTGCGGTGGTTAATCATTTACAATCAGGTAGAGATTTAACTCCAGATTTAGATTATTTATTCAATAATTTTGAAAGCCTCACTCCTATTTTAGAATTCAATAATTTAGCCTATCAAAATTTACTAGATTTTAATAATCAAACTATTGGCATTACAATTCCTGAATTTAATATTGATATTTTAAACAAAAAATCAATTCCACACCCTCTACACAAATTAATAGTATCGGAATACCAAACTACCATTATTGGCAATGTAGAATGCAAGGTTATTGCTATCGAACTTTTAATAATTCAAAAAATATTACTCGGTAGAAACAAAGACTTAGATGATGCAATTGCACTGATTCAACAAAATAAATTAGACAAAGTAAAGCTCAACATGTACTTAAAGGAGCAAAAAAAATACAACATTGACTGTAATACTATAACCAACTTTATTAACTCATTTAAAAGCATTTAAGCCATGAAAACTAGACATATTCTACTAATCATTTCGGTTATTTTGTTTGTGTATTTCTACAGTGAAAATCCAAAATTTAAACACAAAGTAAATAATTACATTGCCGATTTGCCATCATTGATTGAAAAATGGGGAAAAGAATTATTGGCTTCTGCAAGAAATAAGTCTCATTCAACAGATAATTTTGAGGAAAGCCCAACCTTTGAAAACAATGATTTTGTCATTAATGAAAGTTATGAACAACAAATCATAGATTCAGCAGGAAATGAA
This sequence comes from Bacteroidota bacterium, assembly GCA_041191405.1. Lineage (GTDB taxonomy): Bacteria > Bacteroidota > Bacteroidia > Cytophagales > UBA9547 > JBEEOW01. The sequence continues at coordinate 28,867 of JBEEOW010000026.1, read as the reverse complement.
ATTGAAAATAGTATTCAATACCCCAAAACTATTAAATCCAACTATTTAGGCATAGATTCATTGGTTAAAGGTTTTGATAATGATCAAATTACTTCAATAAATGAATTAGCCGATTGCATTAACGAAAAATCAAATTCAGAATACGACAAATCACTTTTATTATATGCTTGGTTAACGCACAATATTCGTTACGACGATTACAATTATAACAACAATTCAACCGATGAAACAAACCAAAGTGCAGAAGCTGTTTTTAAATCTAAAACTGGGGTTTGTGCAGGTTATAGCACATTGGCTGTAGCCATTGGTAAAGCTATGGGACTTGAAATAATTGAAGTACATGGGTATTCAAAAGGGTATGGATATCAGGAAGGAACAAGAATAAATGAATCGAACCATGCTTGGAACGCCATAAAAATTAACCAAAAATGGTTATTAATGGATGCTACTTGGGGTTCAGGTTATGGTAAAAATGATAACGGGAAATTGGTAACTTTTCAAGAATATGACACCTATTGGTTCAATACCAAACCAGAAGAGTTTATTCTTAGTCATTTACCTGAAAACAATGAATATCAATGCCTTGAATCGCCTATTGCCAAAGAAGTTTTTGAAAATATGCCTTATGTAAATGTTAGCATTTTTAACTTAAAAGTTAATTCTCAACATCTATTTAACTCATTAACAAATAGAAATATAAGTAGCATGTGCTACACTTACAAATTTCCACATCAATTCAACTATGCTGATTTCCCATTTGAAAATAACTTACAAATTGGTAAATCATACAGGTTTGAATTTAGTATTAATGATGTTGAAAAAATGTACTTATTAGAAAATGGAAATAAAATTGATTTTACTAAAAATGGCACAACTTTTACCCTAAATTACAGACCCCAAGGTGGTGATATAATCATTTACTATAACCCAGAAAATTCAATTACTTCACATGGGATTCTGTATTATAATTCACCGAATAGTTGATTTTTTTAAAGTATTTGGTAGGAAGTATTAGGTACAAGGTATAAAGTATTAAGTATTCCACTTATTTGTACTTTGTACCTAATATTTAAAACAAAAAACTTCAAGATATATCATAAGGCAAATTTTTATTGAGTATTAAAATTATTTCATTATCACAAACAGTTATATTTAGTGACAAATAAAACGATATTTCTTTGAGAGTTGTGATGATATTATCTACATATTTAATAAAAAAAATATAAGGAATAGGTTCTTCAATATTTTTAATATCATGTCTTATAGCGTTTAATTGAAACTTGCACACTGTTACTTTGTATTTATTGCTCATGTCAATATCTGTTTCTACATAAGCAAACATAGCCTTAAAATAAACACTTTGGTTTAATTTACCATTGCTTGGATTTACAGTAATAGAGCCACTTTGTTGAAGATAATTTGCAATTTCGTTTTTCCATTTATTAGACATGGGTGAATTCTGATAAATAAATAATTTCAATATGTGTTCAACAATTTCCTCGGCTATGTTTTTGAATTCTTTTATGGCTTCAGATTTTGAAATTGACTTTGCTAGCAAATCTCCCATATTAATATCTTTGTTGAAATTAAAAAAATTTAATAAATTATAAGTCTTAAATCTTATGTATTAAGTATTTAATCTTAAGCATTTTACAATGCCCCAACAATCTCTTTAATTTTTTTCTTCAATTCAAATTCCTGAGATTTAATAGTACCAAGTGGTTTATTTAAAATTTCGGCAATTTCAGCTTGTTTATATCCTTTTATATGTCGGAGAATAATAAAATCAATATCTTTTTTGGATAAATACAGAAACACTTCCTCTAATAATTGCTTTGTTTCATACGATTTAAACGGATTTGCTTGTCCATATTGAATTTCTTCAGTATAAAGTGCATCAAAAGGAACTCTGTTAGCATAATTGATTCTCTTTGACTTAAAATCACATAACATATTAATCAGTATTGTTGCATAATAACCATGTGTTAACTGATTTACAGTAAATTCTGTTTCTAATTTCTTCCAAATTTTAGTCATTGATAACCAAATAATATCTTGCGTATCATCATAAGACAATGTTTTATCCGTCTTTAATTTATCCTTAAAACATCTATTCAAATGAATAGTTAATGCATCAAAATTTGAATCAGATTTATTCACTAAATAATTGAGTGTTAATTGTTCGGTTTTTAAGTAGGTGTGATTGTTCATGGTATTAATTAGTTTATTAAGTTAATTTGAATAAATATTTTTTCGGGTACTGTATTAAAATACTTATGAATAACCGGACAAAGCCAGCCTTTTACCTCTGGATTATTATGAATCTTATACCAAGCACCATCTGACACTTCGTAATCAATTTCCAAAACCAAATCACTGTTAATTATTTCATTTTCAGAAAACTGCATCGAAAACTGTTTAGCCTTTATGCTTTTCAATGCTAAAACAGTGTCTATCATTTCAGGAATACCAACCACAAATGGTTCTTGTTCTATATTTCTCGATTCATCGTCAAACATCCAAGTGTTTAATTGTCGGTAAGGTTTTATTAAATAAACAGGTGCATTTTTCATTTTAATTAACAATTTTGGAAATTATTAGACATAGTTTAGTATTTCAGCATTTTGTAAATACTGATTAATAGATGGTTAAGAAATTTTAGAGATTATTTTACTATTTTGTACAAAATAGTGGCAACTTTGAAACAATACCTTGCGTTTAAATCCTTGTATTGTTTTGCTTTGATTTATGTACTTGTACTCATTTTTTGACAAAAGGTTACATTTTGCTCGCACTTTCTTTATTATACAATCATAATAAACTAAATTTCAAACACTTAAGAATACAAACCAATCAAAGTTATACACTTTTTTGTACATAGTACTTAGTACTGAGTATAGAGTATTAAGTAAAATATAATAAAAAAATAGAAATTCCTCTTTCGATAAAACAATTTACATTCTTTCCCACTTTTTGAGTATTAAGTTCTATTTACTGAGCATTTTGTAAAATGTAAATACTTTTTCCCAAAAAAATAATTAATACACTTTCCAACCTTTTTAAAAAAAATCAAGTGATACCTATAGTTGAGAATTAATACCCTGGACTCAGTACTCTATACCCTTTACTAACCACTCTGTACTAACCATGAAAATAGACAAAACCTTAATCCAAATCAACCAAGTAGAAGCAAATAAAAAGTTGGGCTATACAATTCCTTATGAGGTATTTGAATATGGAGCTAGTTTTAAAATTCAAGAAAGTTCAATTGCACTTGTGTATGAAAACGACAAATTGATAAATACAATTAGCATCGGTAACATTACCAAACAAGATATTACTCCAAAGCAAAAAATAGTGTTTTACCAATTTGAAGATTGTTTGCAACAAGTATGTTGGAAAATGCCCAAAGCTCCATTTATCAATACTGAATTAAAAATAAGAATTACAGGAAATATACATTTCAATGTGATAGACCCAGCTCAAATATTTGAAAAATATGGTACAGATGCTACACATCAGCATGTACAAAATCATATTTCAGTGCATATTATCAATATTTTAACTAAAGAAGTAATGAATTGCCACTACTTGCACCCACAAGATATTGTAATCAAAGACTCTGTTGTTGAAGAAAAAATCTCCAAAGTTCTTGACCGCTTCGGAATCATGGTTGTGTTCAATAATTTTATGATAGAAAGCTATGATTAATTGAGAGTTGAGAGTTGAGAGTTAAGAGTTTAGAGTCTAGAGTTTAAACTTAAGACTTAAGAATCAAGACTTAAGACTTACTAAATCTTAATTATTAATTCCTTACACTCAGTACTCTATACCCTGTACCTAATACTTAATACCAACCATGATTATTGACCCAAAACTTATCCAACCCGACCCAATACATGCACCTGAAAAATTGGGATTCACTATACCTTACAACTTATTAAACAATGGCAATAGTATTAAAATAGACGACAATACCATTGCTTTAATTTATGAAAATAATACGCTAGTAAGAACGATAAAAATGGGTACAATTACCCAAAGCGACATTCAGCCAAATCAAAAAATAGTAGTGTATAAATTTGATAAATACCTAAAGAAATTAACTTGGAATATGCCCAAAGCTCCATACTTAAATACTGAATTGAAAATAAAAATTTCAGGGCGAGTGCTATACAAAATAATAGACCCAATAAAAGTATTTAATTTCTACAGCACCGATGCAACGCACGAAAAGATACAACACCATATTTCTGCACAGATATTAAATATCACCACCAAAGAAGTATTGAAATGCGATAAAGATAACCCAATTGCAATTTTATATAAATACTCAGAAATTAAAGCAAAAATATCAAAAGTGCTTGATAAACTTGGGATTATGATAGAGTTTGACAATTTTTCATTAGAAAATCATAACTAACATGAAAGCTTTATCCATCTATTATTCTGCATCTAAATACAAAGTATTACTACAAGCAAATGTATATCAAACATTTGAAAGCTTAGTAGATATATTTAAGCATTTCCCTAATGTGCATATTCAATTCGATAAAAACTCATTTCTCAATGCTTTTAAAGAAATAGAATTTAAAGAAGAATTTACTGCTGATAACACCAATTATGTACTTCATTTAGACAAACTAGGAATCAAAAATGAGCAAAACCAACTCATCACCCCTCCTATTTTTGACCAAATTATTTACTATCCAAACGAGCAACTTTACCTTATACAAGAAGGTGATTATTGTTTTGTGATAAACAGCGATTTGAAAACTACTTATGCTCCAACTTTGGAGGTGATTTTGCATTTGGAAGGAGAAAATGTGGAGTTGAGGTAGGGATTGTTGTATGTTAGGTATATTGAAGTATATTTGTATTAATGTAGATTTAATTTAAGAAAATCAAACCTACATTAATACCTGTTCGTGTCTTTTCTTATATTTGAAAATAAATGACACATTGGTAGAAGTATAAGTAAATTTACTTGTAAAAATTTACAAATTGTCAATTGTTTTAAATATGTTAGATATTAGAATTCTAACAAAAAATAAAAATAATACGTGAATAAATCTATAACCATCCATACGCATCGGACAATTATGTTCTCGGAACTTGAGAAAGTTATGGCTAATGCAATCGAAAACGATTCATATATTGAAGCAATGTCTAATAATGTTACAGGGAAAAAATCTGCGGATGGAATAAAGCGTACTACAATATTTCTTACAAAGATATATTCTTTCGATCTTGAAAATCCATTTTTTAAAGCATTAAAATATTTTTGGATGATTTCAGATTCATCTGAGAAGCCCTTAATTGCCTTTATATATGCTATAAATCAAGATTATTTATTGGCTCAAAGTGTTAACGTAATTTCAAATACAACAATTGGAAATAAAACAACTGTTGAATCTTTTGAAGAAAATATAGAAAAATATCATCCCAATAAATATTCAGCAAATACCCGTCGGTCAATGGCTCAAAACCTTGCAAGTTCATGGAAACAAGCTGGTTTTATTGATGGTAAGGTTAAGAATATCAGAACACAACCTGAAATAACCTATCGTGTTGCTTGCTTTGCCTTTTTACTTGCTTATATCAATGGTGACAGAGGAGATTTTATTTGGGGCAGTATCGGTGTAAATGCTTTGTGCCTTTATGAAAGTAAGCTCAGAGAATTGGCTATCGAATGTGCAAAGAAAGATTTAATGCAGTATCAATATGCAGGTAGTGTAACTGCAATAAATTTTACCAACCTCTTAAACAAAATTGAAATAAATGAAAACACGAATTGATCTATTGGTTGAGGCTTATGAAAAGGTTATAAATGAACCGTGGTCATCTGCATTGTCAGGCCAAGAAAGAATTTGGTTTTTGGTGTACGACCCAGCAGAACAACGTAAGGTTGATTTGCATTTAGGTGATTTTGAAAGAGCTGCCATTAAAGCAGGTAAAAAATGGAAAGACATTTCATTAAAACAATGCTTCCCTTCTTGGATGGCTAACCATGAATACAAAGAAAGCTATTTTCAAAAACCAAAAGTGATAGTGGATCAGTTGGAAGCTTCTTTTATTCCTTTTGCGATTCAATTCTTAAAAAATGAGATAAATAAAATTGAACAAGATGAGGATACATTGATAGCATTAAAAGATGTATCTTCAATTTTTGGCTTTGCACGACTATCAGAAATAATTAAAAGCTGCGACAAAGATTTTAAAGGTCGTTTACTAATCTTTTTTCCAGGGGAGTTTGAACAGAATCATTATCGTTTGTTAGATGCCAGAGATGGATGGGATTATTTAGCAAGGCCAATAACATTATAAAATAACAACAATGAAGAATAAAGAATTATTTACCCTGAATCCAGAGCAAGTAAACCTCAGAAATGAAGGAGTTGCCAAGATAAGTACTATTAATGAAAAAGAAGACCTTTCAATCGTTGAATATGAGTTAAAAACATTTGTCTGTGAAGGCGAGTATCATGAAGGACTTAGAAAAATATTAGAATATTATCTTCAAAACTATAATAGTTCCGTGCAACCCACTTTTTGGGTAAGTGGATTTTATGGTAGCGGTAAGTCACATTTGGTAAAAATGGCTAGTTACCTTTGGAATGATTTTGAATTTCCGAATGGTAAAACAGCTCGAAGTATAAAGCCATTACCACAGGATATTAAAGACTTGTTTGTAGAAATTGATCGTAAACAGAAAATTCAAGGCAAGTTATCTATCGCAGGCACGCTACGAGATTTTCCATCAAAAGATATTCGCTATTCATTTTTACAAATTTTCCTTAATTCATTAGGGCTTCCACTACAATATCATCATTTTAAATTTGTACACTGGCTGCATAAAGAAAATATCTATGATGGGGTTAAAGCTATTTTGGAAACAAATCGTAAGAATTTAAAAAACGAAATTGAAAACATTTTTGTTTCTACCTCACTTGCAAATGCTGTTCTTCAATTGAAGCCAGAGTTGGCTGAGAGTGAAGGCAAATTGTTAGACCTTTTCACTTCTCAATTTTCAAAGACAGAAACTATTGGCCGTGAGGATTTTATAAAAACCATCAGGGAAGAAATACTTCCATTAACATTTGGCAATAAAATCCCTTGCACTATCATTATTTTGGATGAGGTGCAACAATTTATTGGAACCGATGCAAATCTTGCTTTTGATGTTCAATTATTAGCCGAGGATCTAAGTTCACGTTTTGATGGGAAGTTTTTTTTGATTGGAACAGGACAGAATGCACTATCTGATACGCCTAATTTACAAAGGTTAATGGCACGTTTCAGGGTTCCTATTCAGTTAACCAATACAGATATTCAAACTGTTATTCGTAAAACAATTTTAGATAAGAAACCTACTGCCATTACTCCTTTAAACACAAAGCTGAATGCTTCTTCAGGTGAGATTTCACGTAATCTGGAAGGAACAGTTTTTGGATATCTCACCGACGATAAAAACACTTTGGTTGCTGATTACCCTTTGCTACCATCCACAAGAAAGTTATGGTACAAAGTATTACAGGTTGTGGATGTAGCAGGTACATCAGGTCAGTTACGTAATCAACTTCGATTAATTGATGATAGCTTAAAAACAATCGCAGAAAAAGAAGTAGGTGCTATTGTACCTGCTGATTTCATTTTTACGCAAACCCGTGCAGACCTTATACAATCAGGGTTACTAATGAACGACACCAGCAATTTAATTCAAGGTAAAAAAGCAAAAGGTGGTGATGAAGAAATAGAAGGCAGAATATTGAGTGCTGTTTTTCTTTTAGACCAAATCTCTACTAATATTTCTGATACTGGTATCAAATCCAATGATAATACAATTGCGGATTTGTTAATAGATAATCTGAATGTAAACTCAGATGCATTCCGCACCAAAGTAAAAGGACTGATTAAAAAATTGGTGGATGAAAAGGTACTGATGCCAATTAATGATGAGTACAAACTGCAAACAAAAATTGGAGCTGAATGGGAACAAGAATTTACCAAGCAATACATTAAACTCAATAATTCAGGTGAAGATCAAATTCTTTCTCTGCGAAGAGAAAAAATAGTGGCTCACTTCAAAGACAAAACCAAAGGAATTAGTGTTACTCATGGAACTTCAAAAATAGTCCGTGATTTTGAATTATGGGACAAAGACACCGAACCCAATACCGATCATAAATTGAATTTATGGATACGGGATGGGTGGTTTGAAAATGAAACAACCGTAGAGAATGAAATTCGTGCCGCAGGTAACAATGCTCCATTGGCTTATGCCTTTGTAAAAAAATTCAGAGACCCTGAAATTAGAACGGAAATTATCAAATTCTTAGCTGCCGGTTTAGCTATTAATGCAATGGGCTTACCCTCTACTCCGGAAGGTGAACAAGCAAAGAAGAGTATGGAAACCCGTCAATCGCAGGCTAAAACTGCTGTACAGGATTTGATTGAGAAAATTTGCAATGAAACCATTATTCTACTTGCAGGTGGAAACAAGGTTCAAACCGGCACATTAAAAGAAAATATCCAAGAAGCCCTTAACAGTATAGCTGATAGACAATTTCCTGAGTTCAAAAGCAAAGCAGATTTCTTAAACTGGGGGCAAGCTTTAACAAAAGCATTGGCAGGTAATCCTGATGCATTAAATACAGTGAACTATACTGGTGATATAGACAAGCATCCTGTTGCTTCTGAAATCCTACGTTTTATGGGCAATAGCTCTAAAACTGGTAAAGATATCCGAAATCAATTTATGAAAGCACCTTATGGTTGGAGTCAGGATGCAATAGATACATTGCTGGTTGTACTGAAAAATATGCAGCATATATCTACGACCGAAACTAACTTAAATGTTGCCCGAATTAGCCAAGCCTCTTTCAAAAGGGAGATAATTGTACTTTCAGCTAAAGATAAAATTTCAATTAAAAAATTATTTCAGGATGCTGGTATCACCTGCCCAACAAACCATGAAATATTTCCATACTCGAATGATTATCTAAATAAATTAAAAATTCTTGCTACTAAAGTAAGTGGTGATGCTCCACGACCAGAACCTATCAATATTGATTTTATCAAGGAAATTGAAAACAAAGAAGGCAACGAAAGGCTCTTAGATATACTTCAACAAAAAGATGACTTATATAATAAGTTTACCGATTGGAGTGCAAAGGCAAAACTTGTAGAAGCTAGAGAACCTCAATGGAACTTGTTGGTGGAATTAAATAACCATGCTCCAGATGAAGTTGATATGGAGCAACTCAAAATTGAAACCGCTGCAATAAAAATTAACAGATTGTTGTTACAAGAGCCTGATTTAATTCAACCAATATTAAATGCTATATCAGACAAGCTGTTAACTATATTAAACAAACGCAAAGAGCAATACAATATCCTCTATGATTTGCGTTTTGCCGATTTACAGGCCAATGAATATTTCAAAAAACTCACACCTGAACAAAAGCATAGCATTTTAGCAAAACATCAGTTGTTGGTAAAGCCAGAGATTAAATCACTTGATGCTTATGCATTGCTCAATCAATTACAAAAAGCTTCTTTATATACCTGGGATACTAAAAAAGCTGCATTGCCTGGCCAGTTTCAATCGGCTTTGGAAGATGCAATTTTATTATCTGCACCTCAGGCAAAAACATTCAGCCTTCCTCGCAAAACAATCAGCAATCAAGCAGAGATAGATAGCTATGTAGCAGAACTGAAAACTGAATTAGAAACCTTATTGAAAGCATCAAGCTCAATCATTTTAAAATAATGGCAGTACTTACACCTCAACAACGAAATACGCTGGAAACAGCCGTAAAGCAGGCACGAAGAGTGGCAGAAATAGGTGCATTCAATGCATTACATGGCATGGCTGTGGACCATCCGGAGCCCTTTGCACACATGACAAATGAGCAACGCAACTTACGAAATAGCCTGCGGAGTAAAGCCAGTTTGTTGGGTGATGCTTTACCTAGTAGCGCAGCTCAAAAAATTGACCACCTTAGTTATGAACTAGCTTATGAAACTTGGCACAAAATGTTGTTTGCCAAGTTCCTTGAAGCCAATGAAATGCTGATGCATACGGATGGTGTACCAGTAACTATGGAAGAATGCGAAGAGTTGGCAAAGGAAGAAGGCTTTGTTGATAAATGGGATGCAGCCGCCAACTATGCCAGCAAAATGCTACCTGTTATTTTTAGAACAGATGACCCTTTGATGCAGGTTACTTATGCAACAGACGAACGCATAAAACTGGAAACCATTATTGATGCCTTAGAAAACCAAATCTTCATAGCTGATGATGCATTGGGTTGGGTGTATCAGTTTTGGCAAAGCGAAGCAAAAGAGAAAATCAATAAAAGTGGCGAAAAGATAGATGGCGAAAAACTGCCTGCCGTTACGCAGTTGTTTACTGAGCCTTACATGGTTCATTTTCTGATAGACAATACTTTGGGTGCATGGTGGGTAAGCCGCAACCCGGGAGTAAAACCACCTATAAAGTTTGAGTACCTGCGTTTGTTGGAAGATGGAACGCCTGCCGCAGGTAAGTTTGAAGGATGGCCAGATAAAACTGCTGAAGTAACTTCCTTAGACCCTTGCATGGGTTCTGGGCACTTTGTGGCTTCGCTGTTTCCGGTATTTGCGGCTTTGCGAATGCAAGAAGAAGGTTTAACCAAAGAACAAGCAACCGACAAAGTAATTGCTGAAAACCTGCACGGCTTAGAATTGGATGCAAGATGTACGCAAATAGCCGCTTTTAATTTGGCACTCACCGCCTGGAAATTTTGTGGGCATTACAAAGAGCTACCCGAAATGAATTTGGCTTGCAGTGGCATTGCACCAAAAGGCAAGGTAGAAGATTGGATGAAGTTGGTTGGTAAAGTAGAAAAAGCTGATGATAAACTTCGTTTGGAAAACGGTATGAAGATGTTGTACGAACATTTTCAATTAGCACCTGAACTGGGCAGCTTGATTGATCCTGCCACTATTAAAGCAGATGCATTTACTGCAAGCTTTGAAGAACTACAACCGGTATTAAAAAAAGCATTAGAGAATGAAGCTGATACAGAACAATTGGAACGTGGGGTGATGGCCGCAGGCATTGCAAAAGCAGGGCAATTATTAGCAAGAAAATTTACGCTTTTAATCACTAACGTTCCATACCTCGGTAGAAATAAACAAACTGATATTCTTATCAAGTATGTTGATCAATATTTTATTAAGGCAAGGAAAGACTTAGCAACTATTTTTCTAGATCGATTAATAAAACAGCTGAAATTGGGAGGTACTATTAGCTGTGTAATTCCCCAAAATTGGTTATTTCTGAAAACTTATGAAAGTTTTAGAAAACAATTATTGCAATATCAAATATTCAATCTTATTGTTAAGCTAGGTCCAGGTGCATTTATAGAAATATCAGGAGAGGTTGTGAAGGCAATGCTATTAGTTTTGTCTGGCGAAAAGCCAATTAAAAATCATTCTTTTTTTGGCATGGATGTCTCTACTGAAATGTTGCCTGAAGGGAAAGCTTATTCTTTAAAAAGTGTAGATCTCAAGAAAACAATTCAGGACGGACAATTAAAAAACCCTGATTCTAGAATAGTGCTTGAAGAGTTAGAAGATATTGAATTGTTGAATAATTATGCAAACGGATGGCAAGGTATAGCGTCTAGTGATAAACCGAGATTTACACAATCTTTTTGGGAACAATACAAACTATTTTCTGGGTGGAAATATGAACAGGGAACTGTAGACTCGCCCATTTTGTACGGAGGGAAAGAGATGATTTTATTTTGGGAGGATGGTTTTGGTCGAATGACTGAAGTATGTCAAGATGGAGCCACATTCAGAGGGAAAGAGGCATGGGGAAAGAAAGGAATTGCTGTTTCGCAAATGTCAAATTTACCATGCACAATTTATTTAGGGCAACTTTTCGATAATAATACAGCCATTATAACTCCATATGATGAACTTCATTTACCTGCCCTCTGGGCTTATTGTTCCTCATCCAAATATTTAGAAGATTTACGAAAAATTGACAACAAATTAAATATAACAAACTCAACATTATCGAAAGTCCCTTTTGACTTTGAATATTGGACGAAAGTTGCTGAAGAAAAATATCCAAACGGTCTCCCCAAACCTTACAGCGATGACCCTACGCAGTGGTTATTTCATGGGCATCCAATCAAAACAGAAAACCCACTGCAAGTTGGATTAGCCAGGGTACTGGGCTATCGCTGGCCTGCGGAGAGTGATACGGAAATGGAATTGGCTGATGAAGCCAGAGTATTAATAGAATCCATAAAAGCCTTTGACCATTTAGCCGATGAGGATGGTATTTTCTGTATTCCATCCGTAAATGCAGAACAAGCCGGTGCAGAAAGGTTAAGAGATTATTTGCAACAGGTTTTTGCCGGAGAATGGAACAACCAAACCATTACCCAGCTCCTGCAAAAAGAAGGTGCAAACTCCACCAATTTAGAAGCCTGGCTGCGGGATGAGTTTTTTGTGCAACATTGCAAAGAGTTTCAAAACAGACCTTTCATCTGGCATATTTGGGATGGCCGCAAAGATGGATTTTCTGCTTTGGTCAATTACCACAAATTAGATAAGGATAATCTTTCCAAACTCATATATACATATTTAAATGATTGGATTCGCGGTTGTGAAGCCAAAAAGAATGCTGGCGAAAGCGGTGCGGAAGGTTTGTTCAGTGCAGCACAAAAACTAAAGGAAAACTTGGTAGCCATCCTCCATGGTGAAGCCCCTTACGACATTTTCGTTCGTTGGAAATCACTAGAGCAACAACCCATCGGTTGGGAACCTGACTTGAATGATGGTGTACGATTAAACATTCGTCCGTTTGTGGAGGCTGGTGTTCTCAGAAGCCGATTCAATGTAAAATGGGGTGTGGATAGAGGAAAGAATCCTGCCGGAAGTCATTGGGGAGAAGTAAGGGATAATGATATACATCTTAGTCTTGAAGAAAAACAGGCTGCAAGAGAAAAAATTAAGAAGTAAAATTATGATTACTAAAGAAGAATTAGAACAATTGCTTCCTCAATTGGAGCAAGACCGAATAGAAAAAACCATTTCTGTAAATGATGCCAATAAATTTGGGGAAGCAATTTGTTCATTTGCCAATGATTTAGCCAACCATAATCAACCTGGTTACCTCATTGTGGGGGTACATGATGATGGTTCAAAAGCAGGTATGACCATTACAGAGCAGAATCTTCAAACACTGCTTGATTTTAGGACAGATGGAAGAATCGTACCTCCCCCAAGCATAATTGTTACTAAGTTTGAATATCCTGATGGCGAATTGGCTGTAGTAGAAGTACAGCCTCATTTTTTACCTCCTGTTCGTTTCAAAGGTAAATTATGCGTAAGAGCAGGTATTAGAAAAGGAACAGCCAATGAAGCAGAGGAAAGGATTTTAACAGAAAAACGTTCTGCATTTGCTCGTTCATTTGATGTACTACCTTGTAAGGGTAGTACATTGGAGGATATTAGTATTGAACTTTTTAAACTTAGGTATTTGCCTTCTGCTATAGATGCAGATACGTTAGCAGAAAATGGTAGAGAATTAAAATCACAATTGGCTTCCTTGAAATTTTATGACATCAAAGAAGATTGTCCAAGCTATGCTGGTATTCTGATGTTTGGAACAAATCCTCGCTTTTTTATTCCTGGTGCAAGTGTACAATATGTTCGCTTCAAGGGGGAAGATGAAGCGAGTGATTTTGATTTTGAGCACCGATTCGAAGGTGACTTAACAACCCAATTAGGGCAAATGGAAGAGTTCATTAAAGCAAATATTGTGAAAGTTGTTTTACCTGAACTTGGTGGAGAGTATGTAACTAGCTATCCATTACGAGCGGTAAAAGAATTGCTATTTAATGCTGTTATTCATAAAGATTATCAATCAAATGCTCCCATCAAATTTTACGAGTTTTCAGACCGGATAGAGATTTCAAATGCTGGTGGTTTGTATGGTAAAGCACGTCCAGAAAATTTCCCTAACGAAAATGATTACCGTAATCCAGGCTTATCTGAAGCAGTCAAAAATCTGGGCTATGTGAATGGATTTAATGTTGGAGTTAAAGCCGCAATAGCTGCACTAAATAAGAATGGCAGCCCTGAACCTGAATTTATTAAAGATCAACCAACTTCATTTTTAGTGAAAATATTTAAAAAGGTATAGCATGAAAACAATCATCTTTTTTAACAATAAAGGTGGAGTAGGTAAAACTACTTTAGTTTATCACTTTACATATATGTTAGCAGAGTTAGGCCATAAATGTCTTGCAGTTGACCTTGACCCTCAAGCTAATCTAAGTTCTATGTTTTTATCGGATGATGAACTGGAAAGGATTTATGGACAAGATACAGATAGAGAGACATTAATATCTGGTATAAAACCACTTGATAGAGGTATAGGTGATATAGCAACTGTAAATGTCCATAGCATTACAAGCAATATTGGTCTTTTGGCTGGAGATTTAGATTTGTCACTTTTTGAAGATAAATTAAGTGCCAATTGGAGTAAGTGCGTGGATGGAGATGAAGCTGCCTTTAGAATTGTTTCTTCGTTCTCAAGAATAATAGAAAATGAATCACAAAGATTTGAGGCTGAATATTGCATCATTGATGTAGGTCCAAATTTTGGTGCTTTAAATCGAGCTACCTTGATTGCAGCTGATTATGTTATTGTACCCATGGCAGCTGATTTATTCTCACTTCAGGGATTAAGAAACTTAGGTAAACGTTTAAATATTTGGAAAGATGAATGGAGAGATAGAATTTCACGCAATAGAGCAACAGATTTGTCACTACCTAATGGTGAAATTATACCACTTGGATATGTTGTTATGCAACATGGAATTAAAGAAAGTCGGCCTGTTCAATCTTATTTAAGATGGGCAAATAGGATACCTTCTGTTTTCAATGAATTTGTATTGCGTATTATAAATAGCACAGAAATAAAAGTTGAAAATGATCACAATTGTTTAGCACTGTTAAAGCATTACCATAGTTTAATGCCTATGGCAATGGAGGTAAGAAAACCTATTTTCTTATTAAAACCTGCGGATGGTGCAATTGGCGCACATTACCAAGCTGTTTTAAGGGCATATACAGATTTTAAGTTATTGACAGAGAAAATCCTTGAAAAAGTAAATTCATGAGCAAATCTATATATGACAAATTAGTAAATGCATTAAATCAGGCAGAAAATCATAACAGTAATGTAATGGTAAAGCCGGAGGTAATACTTTGGCCTGATCCTGAAAACCAATGGTTCGATGTAATGGAGGTGTTGCAAGAAAGCATACCCCATCTTCTCATCTATGGCAACTTTGAACCTTCAAAAAAACAAGGGCCAGCCATTTGGTTAAAATGTATGATTGCGAAAGTACTGCCCGAAGCAAATTGGGATATGGATGCCATTCCCATTATTTACCTTCCTGGAGTTGCAAAGTCGGATTTGCGAAATGTAGAAAATGCGGTCTTCAATTTTCAACCTTTATTAGAATATCAATACACCGGAACACTATTTTTACAAGAAAATGGTAGAGAATGTAGTATATTGGCTTTTGTAGAAAACCCCATCAACGGTTTAGGCATTAAGGTAGCAAAAGACAATGCTACCAAAGATGCATTAAAGAAAACCCTGCCTTCTATTTTTCAAGATCGAGATGTATTCTCTAATAGAACATTTATTGATGCAGATTTTTTAAACAATCAATTATTTCCAGATATTATACCAACAATTCTAAATTGGATGTGCAAAGGCGATGTGTTTTTTAATAAAATGGATTCTGGAAAGCAGGAAGTATTTTCCAATTTATGCAAATCTCAATACGAATTTGAGCCCGACTACAAAAACATAAAAGCCATTGCAGAGAAATTGGGTTCTCAGAAAAACTCTTGGAAATACGTTTGGCAATTATATGCAACTGCACCACACAAGTATCCCGAAATAGAAGGTTTACTTCGTTTGGCAAAACCTGCCGATTTAGGCATCGGTGTTTTTGCATTACCAGATGAAAGTTGGCCACAAATAAACGAACAAAAAGAGGAATTATTAGCTCAGGCGTTATCAAAAGCTGCAAAACAAGATGCAGCAAAAGCATTGGCCACCTTGCAAGATTTAGAAAATGAACACAGTGTAAGAAGAAACTGGGTTTGGTTTGAATTAGGAAAATCGCCAATGGCGGATGCTTTGCATTATTTGGTTCAAATGGCTGCAAAAGCAAATGAAACATTTTCATCTTCTTCCATTGAAGCTATAAAAATCTATTATACAACAAATGGATTTTCAGTTGATCAGTTTATGCGTAAAGCATTAGCAGTTGTAAAATCAGAGAAAGACAAAACCATTGTAAAATCCATCATCCATTTGTTCTACCAACCTTGGTTAGAAAACATCACCAATAAATTCCAAAAATTGGTGAAACAGGATGCCAGCATATTTACTACTCAAAATGCAATTGCTAAAACTGAATCATTTGTATTGTTTGTAGATGCCTTTAGATATGAATTAGCTGAAGAGTTTTGCAAACGATTGGAAAAACAAAAAATAAAAGTCTCGCTACAAGCCGGTTGGTCTGCAATTCCTTCATTAACTCCAACGGCAAAACCCAATGTTTCACCAATTGCAACCTCAATTTCAAAACAAAGTGGCATTACAGAGTTTAGACCTCAATTACAAAATGGCAAAGACCTACTTACTCCAATATTTCGTGGTGCTTTAGAAACTTTTGATTTTAAATTGGTAACCAATGCAAACAATATTGAAGGCGAAGGAAAGTATTGGCAGGAAATCGGTGACATAGATACCAAAGGGCACGAAGAACAAGCTGATATGGTTAAACGAATTGAAGAATTATTTGATCAAGTACATGAAGCTTTGAATGTAGCATTTGAAAGAGGAATCAAACGTATAAAAATAGTAACAGATCATGGCTGGTTATTACTTCCTGGCGGTTTACCTAAAACCCAACTTAATGCTGGTTTGGCTGAAACTCGTTGGGGGCGTTGTGCATTAATTAAAGAAAATGCATCTACTGATTTATTACATCTACCTTGGAGATGGAACCCTTCCATTTTCATTGCCTATGCTCCAGGTATTTCATTTTTTAAAGCTAATGAAGAGTATGCTCACGGAGGTATTTCAATCCACGAATGTTTAGTACCCACGCTGATTATAGAAAATCCAAATGTTCAGAATATTGTAGCTGAAGTGAAAGTAATAAAGTGGGTAAATTTGAAATGTACCATTCAAACCAGTGAAGTGCCTGATGGATATTCAGTTGATATACGAACAAAATACAATGATTCAAACACATCAATTGTTTTATCAAAGAGCAAAGAACTAAAGGGAAATACTGCTACTTTAATGGTTGATGATAGTGCCGAGTCGCAAGCTGCTACTATTGTATTGTTGGATGAAAACGAACGCATTTTGGATAAAAAACCCACCACAGTAGGTGGTTAAAAATATACGATTATGGAATTAGACAAAATTGACCAATTAGCAGCAACAGCCTTTGAAGGTTATATTGTAAGAAAAGATTTACTGGAGCAATTCAGAAAAACTTATCCTGTTCCTACTTATGTTATAGAATTTTTGTTGGGTAGATATTGTGCAACTACTAATGAAGAGGAAATTCAAGAAGGTTTGGAGATTGTTAAAAGACAATTACAGGATAGAACTGTTAGACCAGGTGAAGAAGAATATTTTAAATCAAAAGCAAGAGAAAAAGGCTCTATCAAACTCATAGACATTATTACAGCAAAGTTAGATACCTCTTCTGATAGTTATATTGCATCTTTACCAAGTTTACAACTAAACAAGGTTCGTATATCGGCAGAGATTGTAAATTCAAATGACAGAATGTTAACTGGTGGCTTTTATGCTGAAATTGAATTGGAATATGATGCTGCTATTGCACAAGAAAACAATGGCAGTCCGTTTGGAATCAGCAATATTCGCCCAATACAATTATCTCAAAGAAATGTATTAGATATTCTTTATAAAGGTAGAGAAAAATTTACATTAGAAGAGTGGAAAGATTTTTTGATTAGAAGTGTAGGTATGGAACCCTCCAATCTATCTGAAAAAGCAAAAAATGTTCTTTTTGCTCGTATGATACCTTTTGTCGAACGAAATTATAATTTAATTGAATTAGGTCCAAGAGGTACAGGAAAGTCTCATCTCTATCAACAGATTTCCCCCTATTCTCATTTGGTATCAGGTGGTAAAGCAACTGTTGCCAAAATGTTTGTAAACATGGGTAGTGGTGAAAGAGGTCTTGTATGCAAATACGATGTAGTATGTTTCGATGAAGTTTCAGGTGTTTCCTTTGATCAGAAAGATGGTGTTAACATTATGAAAGGTTACATGGAAAGCGGAGAGTTTAGCCGTGGTAAAGAACCCATACGTGCAGATGGTGGTGTGGTAATGGTTGGTAACTTTGATGTTGATGTTGAACATCAGCAACGCATCAGTCATTTATTCGGTCCAATGCCAAAAGAAATGAGAGACGATACAGCATTTATGGATCGTATCCATGCTTTTGCTCCTGGTTGGGATTTTCCGAAACTCAACAAAACATATTTTACTTTACACTTTGGATTAGTTAGTGATTTCCTTGCTGAATGTTGGACAAGGTTAAGAGATACTAGTCGCATATCTTCAGTATTACCACGTATTGACTATGGTGGTGCATTAAGTGGTAGAGATACCACAGCGGTCAATAAAACCTTAAACGGTTTATTGAAATTGATGCAACCTAATCCTGATGTTCCGATTTCTGATGAACTTCTTGAATGGGCAATTAAAATTTCATTAGAATACCGTAGAAGAGTTAAAGAACAACAAAAAAGAATAGGTTCAGCTGAATTTCGAAATACCCATTTCAGTTACCGAATTGGCGAGGAAGGTGTAGAAACTTTTGTAACTACACCTGAAATTCATAGCGAAAATACCATAAGTGAAGACCCATTACCTCCTGGACAGATATGGGCGTTAAATGCTGGCGGTCAAGAAGAAACAACAGGCTTATATAAAATTGAAATTAATTCAAGCCCAGGCTCTGGAGTAAAAATTATGAATAAACCAGCACCTCCACAGTTTCAGGAATGTGTTAGGTATGCAGAACAAAATTTGTATAGCAAAAGCAAAGAATTAATTGGAGACAGAGATGCTAGGTATAATGAATTTTCTATACAACTAAGAGCCTTTGATGCTTCTAAAAGTGGCAATGGTATGGGAATGGCTGTTTTGATGGGTATGTGTAGTTCAATGCTTGAAAAAAACACAAAAGGTGGTCTTGTTATTGTAGGCCAATTGAATTTAGGCGGCTCATTAGATATGGTTTACAATGCAGTTAACCTTGCAGAGATTGCAGTTGAAAAGGGAGCAACAACTTTACTTATACCTCTTAATTCTCGAAAACAATTGAATGATTTATCTGATGAAATGATTACAAAAATCAATATTCAGTATTATACTGATTTGAAAGATTGTCTAATTAAAACTTTATTGGATTAAAAAAAATGGCAAAATTATATAAACCTGAAAAAATATCTCTTCTCAATCATCCTATCATAAAGGAATCATGGATCCAAGATCAAATTGCCAACGACCCTTCGATTCTTGAATTAGGAGATTTAATTTTAAAAGACAAAGAAAGGTCGCAACCAAGAGCGGGTCGCTTGGATTTACTATTGCAAGATGCAGTTTCAAAGCGTAGATACGAAGTAGAAGTTCAATTAGGCAAAACAGATGAGGCTCATTTAATTAGGACTATTGAATATTGGGATATTGAAAGAAAAAGATATCCTCAATATGAACATTGTGCCGTAATAATTGCAGAAGATATTACAAGTAGATTTTTGAATGTTATTAGTCTTTTTAATGGCTCAATTCCTATTATTGCTATACAAATGTCAGCATATAAGTATGGAGATGATATTGCATTAATTTTCACAAAAGTACTTAATGAAATGCAACGTGGATTAGTTGATGAAGACGAAGAAGTGAGAGAGGTAACTAATAGAGAATACTGGTTAAAAAGAGGTTCTCAAGATACTGTTAAGTTGGCTGATGATATGCTTGATATTATCAAAACTTTCTCAAATGGTTTTGAATTGAAATACAATAAATTCTATATCGGATTAGCAAAAGATGGTATTACTAATAATTTTGCAATTTTTAGACCTAGAAAGAAAGACTTAAATATTGAAATCAAATTAAACCAATCTGAAGAAATACAAAGTAAAATTGAAGAAGCAGAACTAGATGATATGGGCTATGATAACTCTTGGGGTAGTTATAGAATTCGAGTATCAAAAAATGAATTAAAACAAAAAATTGAAATTTTCAGATTTCTTCTGGAAACTGCATTTAATAACTATAGATAATGGTATCACCATAACAGTAAATCTACTCCAATTTAACATAGTTTAATATCATATTAGTTTTTCTAAAAAGATCAATAAATATTATAATCGCTTCATTGATATCTCCCAATGGAGCGATTATTTATAAAAAGGTTTTAGACTATCATTTTAAAATCATCCCTACCCTACTATTTGGAAATCAAGATAGTTAAATTTGTCACAAATATCGATAATATTTGTGACAGAATTATAACAACAAATTTACAATATTTGCAATGATATTACATTAATAAGTCGCAAATATCTACTATATTTGCGACATAACTAATAATAAATAATGATTCAAAGTATTGATGATAAGTTATTTGCAAAAGTAAAAAAAGCGAGAAAGGGTTCGCTATTTTTTATAGACGACTTTTTGTCTTTTCGCCTTTGATGGTATGCACTTTTCAGGCTACCAACAAAAATGCATTTAGCTTATTGGGTATAAGTCCAACAAGGGTTGAGCAAGAATTAGTTGTTAAAAAAAAATAAAACACAAACAAAAGAGAATTCATCAATTATGCTCATGAGTAATCGAAGATGCGTCCAATTCAATTGGGTTCGCATTGCGTATACAATGTTTCAAGACAATTCAATCTTGTAAATCCTAAAAATAAAGTAAATCACAGTTCAGACATTTGTATAATCGCTTTATTGATATTTGTAGGTGGAGAGATTTGGTTTATAAAAATGATACCTCTCAATTTGTAGTTTTTTTTGATTGATTGTTTTATATTTAATCGATAAACTCATTTAAACTGAATATTTTAATAGTAAATTTGCGAAAGAAATTTTTGAGTTAATTACTTGGTTAATTTTAAGTTAATAATGGTATTACAAGACAATTTATTCGAATATATCAGACTCGTTATTCTTCATGCCAGAGAGCGAGTTTTTCGTGTAGCTAACTCGGCTTTGCTTGAATCTTATTGGACAATTGGCAAAATAATAGTAGAAGACGAACAAAAAGGAAAATCAAAAGCTGAATATGGAAAGGCTACATTAAAAAATCTCTCACAAAGGCTAACTTTAGAATTTGGAAAAGGATATGATGATAGTAATCTCAGGAATATGAGAACATTTTAAAAGGCATTCCCAATTCGTGACACATTGCGTCACGAATTAAGCTTGAGTCATTATAGGATTCTATCAAGAGTAGAAACTGAAAAAAAACGACACAACTATCTAAACGAGGCCATTGAAAAGAACCTTAATAGTAGGCAGTTGCAAAGAGAAGTTAATAGCTTATCATTTGAGCGTGTAGTAAAACATCTTGAAGCCAACGAAAAGCCAAGTATAGAACATATACTCAAAGACCCTAATATCTTTGATTTTTTGGGACTGGCACAGGATAGCAAAAATAGTGAAAAAACAATTGAAACAGCCATCATCAATCATCTGCAAAGCTTTTTACTCGAATTTGGTAAAGGATTTGCCTTTCTAGCTAGGCAACAACATATTGTAACCGATACCCACGATTTTTATATAGACCTAGTGTTTTATAACTATTTATTAAAATGCTTTGTAATAATAGAACTTAAAACTGACGAACTCTCGCACCAAGATATTGGGCAATTGGATATGTATGTACGTATGTATGACGACCTAAAACGTGGGCAAGACGATAATCCCACCATCGGTATTTTGCTCTGTACTGAAAAAGACGAAACAATTGTAAAATATTCGGTACTAAATGATAAAAACAACCTCTTTGCAAGCAAGTACCTCTTATATTTGCCCAAAGAAGAAGAATTAAAACAATTAATTGATCAAGACCGAATAAACTTTGAATATAACCAAGAATAATGCATTTTATTCTCAAATTTTTGGGTCACTGACCCAAGAATTATACCCCATAACGGTAAAATCCTCTCCAACATAACGTAGTTCCTTTTCAACTTTGGGCATTCAAATTAAACGAAAGCCAAAGATGAAAAATGTATCAGCTATTATAATCGCTTCATTGATATTTGTCGGTGGAGCGATTTATTATTTTTTCTTCTACCTAAAATCTAAGGTAGCAAATGTAACCTCCCCTATTACCGTTACTGACAAACCTGTTTTAAGCACACCGCCTGTTGTTTTGCCACAACTTACTTGTAAAGATGCGGATAATTTGGTTCGTCAAATTTTTAATAAACAAGGAGGTCAATACAAATATGCAGGCTCTCCTATCCGAATGCAAGTAGGTTTTGATAATTGGGGAACGGAAACCGCAGAAACTAAAATCGTCAAAAAACAGTTGGCTGATAGCAATTTTGAACCAGCTTTTGGTTGCCCTGAAGAACTTGATGGACGATGTATAAATGGTTATATCTATGCCAGAAAAACCAAGAAACTTACTGTTTTAGAAGCTGATGCATTGGCTATCAAAATCAAAACGGAAGAAAAATGGGCAAATGACAAACCTTCAATCAACATTAATCCAGGTTCTGAATTACGTGGACAATTGTATCGTGGTGGCTGGAAATTTGACCCAAGTACTTATGTTTTAGTTCAAACAAAATAATCCTTAAAAATATGGCAACGCTAAATGAATTATCCGAAAAACTAAGCAAATACAAACGCATCCGAGAAGCAATGGTGGAGCAAGATGAGAAAGATGCCTTTGATAAAAAAATTGCAACGGTTGAAGCTGAAATAAAAGCTTTTACAACTGAAAACGAGCAAGAAGTAAAAAAACAAAAAAGGTCTATTTCACACGAAAAATTACGCAACCAATGTCAGACTTTAATCAGCGAATTGAAAACCTTGCTTCACCGATACGAGGGAACTCAAAGGGAAAAGAGAGCCAATCATCCGGTTGTGAAAAAACGAGTAAGTACAATCATTGCCCAAGGAATTGCAGGAACTGTAAAACGTGCAGTCTCAAAGGAATTGAGCCGAGAGAAAGTAATGAAAATCAACATTGATGCTTTAGCTGAAGCTAAGAAAAACTTCAATTTAGCATTAAGAAGTTTGCGTGAAGCTTTGGGCGGAATCAGTTCTGAAAATGATGCTTTTATCAAGGCTTTCAACTCCGAAATGGACGAAATGATTTCAGAAGTGAAAGACAAACAAAAAGCTCATAAAGAAAAAGCAACTGAAAAGGTAGAAGCTTAAAATCAATGTTTTATGCAATATAAATATGTATTCATGTTTGTTGGTTTGGCTGTGGTAACTGGTACTATTTGCTACTTTTGGAAACAAGCTTATGATAAAAAGCAAATTATTATTGCCTCTCAAAAAGTAGTCACTTCTGATGCAAAATCAAGTAGAGTAATAAATTTTACAAATTAGTCATTTGAAAATTAAATACTCTAAACTCTGAACCCTTAACTCTAAACTTAAAATGGCAGACATTCAACTTCCATTTATCAATAAAGCTTATTATCAATCAAAAGATATAAGCAATAATGCCAAGGTTTTGGCTCAAATAAAAGCTGATTATGGCAGTATAATTACTTCAATTTCAGCTATGACCAAAGTACCGGAAAAGCTAATTTATGCCATGATTTTTATTGAATCACAAGGCAAAGTTAATGTTGTTTCGGGTAGAGCCATTGGTTTGATGCAAGTGGATTATACATCAGCTGGAGACATTATTTTCTTTGAAAACAAACAGAATCGTTTGGGTGATACTGAAAAAGCTTTGCTTCGGAAATACCTTGGTTCGAGGCTTGATTGCATTCTATCCATGAAGTACATGGGGCATAAACTCAAATGCAACAACAATCTTGGTTATGTTTTTACCAAATCAGATTTACTCAAACCTGAACTTAATATTCTAGTTGGCTCAATTTATTTAGGCATTTTACTAGATGAACATGTAGAAAATAATATTGTTCGTTTGGATAAAATTGTACTTCGTTACAACAAAGGTTTCTTTACAAAATTCCCTAAAGGAGCAAGTAAAGAAACTATATATAATTCTGCCAACGCTGTAAGTCAAGCCTATATCAAAAAATTGGGTGGGATAAATTCTGTTCTTTCAATTGCTTAGAAGTTTAGAGTGAAGAGTTTAGAGTTCAGAGTAATGAAAACCTTAAAAAAAATGTATTGAAAACACTTAACTCTTAACTCTAAACTAATAACTAATAACAAATTATGCTTCTCTTTGAAGAAAAAGTAACGCAAAACAGAGTTGCATTTATTGCAAGGGTTAAGAAATTAGCCAAAACTTTTAATGCCAATCCAAATTGGTTTATGGCCCTGATTAATAGCGAAACTGGTGGAACTTTTAGACCAGATATTTACAATATGGGTGGTAGTGGTGCGGTAGGGTTAATTCAATTCATGCCTCGAACAGCACAAGATTTAGGCACTACCACCTCATATTTGGCTTCACTTTCTAATGTGGAACAATTGGATTGGGTGGAGAAATACATTCACAAACAATTAAGAAATATTGGTCGAATATCTATTAAGGATTATGACGATTTGTATTTGCTTGTTTTCTATCCTGTGGCTGTGGGCAAACCTGACACTTACATTATTCCACTTTACGGAATTGGTTACACTCAAAATGCTGGAATTGATGTCAATAAAGACGGAGTAATTACTGTTTCAGATTTCAAAGCTTTTATTCGAGCTAAAATTCCAGCCAATAAATTATCCGAATTTACAGCTAGATTCAGATTTGGGAAACAGTTGTTTTTTGGTTTGGTTTCTGTTGGAATTATAACGGTAATTTTTTTCTACTTTAAATCAAAAAATACAAAATTTTAGAACTACAAATTATACAATTTTAACTAGTTAAAAACCTTTAAACTGTTTATTCTATATTCCAAAATAAACAGAATAAACAAGTAATTTTTTTTGAATACAATTGCCTGTTTTTGAGATAAATAATTTATTCTATATAAGGGTAACAGCTTTGGTAATGCCTACACATTGAGCGAGTTTTGAGCATCAAAAATCAATAAAACCCTCTCAAAATGGCACTAAAATATAAAGCACTTTTAAACAAATTAAAGGTTCAAGAAACCGCACTTCCAAATGAAATCAAACAAGTTATCACAGCTTTAAATGATTTGGAAGAAGACCTTGATGAAGACGAAAACGACCCCGAAGATATTCGAGCAATTCAAGTGGCGATTCGTGAATTAGACGACAAAATTTGTGAACTCATTTCAGATGAATTCGACAATGAAACAGATGAGGACGAATCAGAATCTGAAATCAAAGAAGCCATTTTAAACAAACTTTTTCAAGCTGGAAAAACCAAGCTTTTGGCTACAGAACTCAAAGCCCTAAACTATCCATGTGAGCATCTTACCAAAGGTGAAATTGTTGGGAGTTTCAGGATTTCAGAAGTCAAAAAGGCTTTGATGAAACCATACTATTTAATTGAAAAGATAAAATAGTAGTGAGTACTGAGTACAGGGTACAGAGAAAAAATGCTAGATACTTTTCTCTGTACTCTGTACCCAGTACCAACTTTAAACTCTTAACCCTAAACTCTTAACTCAGAAATGGATATGTTAATGAATATGTTCAAAGGTTTAGCTACTGACAAAGGGCTAGATTTTGTAATGAACAGACTACCCAAAAATGTTCAAAATTTCATTCATCAAACAGGCATAACTAACAAACCAAGGTTAAAACGCTTGTTAGACGGAAAGCCCTTAGAAGCTGATATACATGAAGTATCAGAAAATACATTGACTTTACTTGCTCCTTATATTATTGAAGCTATTAATCATATCGGTAATGAAGTGGGCAAACAAGTGGTGTTTTGTCTTGCAGTTCGTGATGGTGAAATTATGGTTAAAATTATTGAAGATAATATAGAACCACTTGAAATTGAAGGTGGTACATTTCCTTTTAAATACTTGGTTACAGCAATTTTAAGTAAAATTCAAGAAGCTAAAAGTGAAATTATCACTGAACCTAAAATGATTGTCAGTACTTCAAATAATATTGCAGATGAACACTAAACCATCTAATATTCCTTTGGTAGAACGTGAACAATCAATTAAAGAAATTTGCTCTACTATACTTGACATTTCTAATCCACCTCGACAATTAGAACGCATTTTTATTTTTGAATGTGTGATTAGTTCTGTGGCAATTTACTTTAATGTTGACAAACAAAATATTGTCAATTTAAAGAAACGTGGTCAATTTTCGGAGTTAAGGGGGATTTGTTATTATCTTTTAAATAAGCGACACAATCCCAATTTTACTTACGAAGTTATTGCTGAATACTTCAAAACTTACCCTTCAAAGATTTGCATTTTACACCACAAGGTAATTGATAGAATGAAGGCTAGGCTATACAATCTCGACCAAAATGTGTGCATCATTGAACGCAATATCAATGCTGTGATTAAACTGTATGAAGCTAATATTCAAAATTCTATATCAACATGTCAGCAAAGTTAGATTCAAAAATTCCAATTGAAAATCAAGCTGAATCTAATTCAGAATTGGAGGATATTACCAAAGTTTTGGAATCGGTAAATAATGGAAATGCTGAAACAGAAATTGATACCATAATCAATACAGCTCCAGCACCACAAAATTTTGAATTATCAAAGATGTTTGAGCCTGTGGTAGAACGTGAATATGCCACCAATCCCGAAGCTCAATTGAATAAAATGAGTGGTGTTGAAAATGTAAAAAATCATTCAGAATCAATACCTAAAGAAATTGAACAAGAGAAGAAACCATTGTTTAATTTCTTCAAAAAGGAAGATGTTAAGCAAGAACCAACCATAGAAAACATTGAAATTCCAAGTTCTGAAGTGCAAGTACCAACTATGCAGTTTCAAGAACCAATTGACCCAAATTTAACTGCAAGTCAGAATCTAACCGGGCAAATGGGTGTTACAACATCAGAATTGCTATGGAACAATTTTGAGCATGGTTTACCCGAATTGATGGGTACTTATGTGGTGAAAATTTCGGATTCGGTGGTGGAAGACCCAATCATAGATGAAGCCACACAATTAGCACTAAAAGAGGACATTGCCAAAAGGAATAAAGAAAATAAAGACCGTTTTATTATTCCAGAATGGTACAAAGACCAAATCAAAAAGCCATTACAAGCTCTTTGCGTAGAAAAAGGAATTGAAACTAGTATTCCTGTTGGAGTTCAATTGGCAATTGGAGTTGTTATCATGCTTGCTTTGTTTTTAATTCCAACCATTCTTGAAGTTAAAAAGAGTAATGATTTGTATCTGAAAAGGTTGGATGCACATTTCGCAGCACTTCGTAAGGAGGTTAAGAGTTCAGAGTCAAAGGTTGAGAGTTCTGAAAAGAAAGAATAAGTTTCAAAACACTAAACTCTGAACTCTAAACTCTGAACTCAAATGAGAGAAACCTTTGTAACCTTAGCAACAGGCTTGATGGGAATTGGTAAAAGTTACATTACCGAACAAATGGTAAGAGCTTATGCCAAAGCCCATCCCAAGAGGTCGATTTTGATTTTTGACCCCAATTTTGAAGAATCTTGGAATAAATTTCCAGCTATTCATTTTGACATTATGGAAATACAAAGGGCTAAGAAAGAAGAAGCAAAAAAAGGAATCCGTATAGTCACACAATCAGAAAAAAACCTCAAAAAACTTCCTCCAGGTATCTTTATTATAGCACCTTTCACTGTGTACAAAGAGCCAATGAATCAACCTCAAATGCTCTTAACTATGGTTACCATTTGCACCAATTACAGAGGTGGAATGTGTTTGCTAGAAGATGTAAACAAGTACACTATTTCATTTGAAAAGACTGAAATCCAATCAGCATTTAAAGCCATTAGGCATAGTTCGGTTGATTATATCATTCATTTACAATCCTTAAATCCTATTCGTCCTGTAATATTTGAAGCAACAAGATTAATAAGAATGCATTATGATGGATTTGATTTATACAAAATAAAAGAGAAAATCTCACAGTATTTTACCATTTGCAGAATTGCTCAAATTATTATCAATACCAAGTATAGAAAAGGTGAAGAAATAACTCGTAAATACCCTAATTGGGAACAAAACCCCAAACTTAAACAAGTAGTAAATGCTTATAAAAGATTATTTATATGGGTATTTACAAAAGATGAATACATTACAGGTGTTAAAAAAGAAGATTTCATTTTAGCATGTAACGAATACCTCACTGAATCACCTTCAGAATACAAACCTCAATTACAAAAAATACTTTTCCTCCAAAACCGCAAATCTCCCACACTAAACGACCACAACGAAGCTAGGGCAAATTGGATTAGGGAGCATTGGAGGTATTATAGGTGAGATTAGTAAGTTTTGCAAAATAGCTGAACAACCATTTCATTTAATGTCATTGAAAAACATTTGTATTTAACTCTACTTTGTCACATTTCTAACTTATTTCAAAAGTATCATTTATTTCACAATGTCGATATTTTTTGAATAATCTATTTTGTAATTTACAAGGAGTTAAAATTGGAATATTT
>JBEEOW010000025.1:0-61318 GCA_041191405.1 Bacteroidota bacterium | reverse complement strand
CATCTTTTTTTGTACTTTTCATATAACAAAATAAAGGTGTATGAAAACGATTTCATACACCTTCGTGTAATTAATTGATTGTCTTTTTATTACAAAGGTTTTACCAACTATTTTTGACCATTATATCATATTTTACCTTCTTATCTCAACAAAACCTCCAAGTCGCTCAGTTGCTACTTTAGGATTAATGAATACCCAAAAATATACTCCATCAACTAAATCACCACCGTTCCAATCGTTCTTATATTCATCATCTCTAAAAACCTCAAAACCATTTCTATCATATATTTTTAAAATCCAAGGATGTTTTATGAATTTAGTGTTATTGTCATACATATAATTTCCAAATTCAAAAGTTTCATTTTTATTATCATTATTTGGCGAAAATGCATTATATAAAACAAAACCAGCTTTGTTTTCCTCATTGATATTTGCATAATAAATAACTCCTAATGAATCTTGAATGCTTATAACACCAATTGATTTGATATTTAATAAATCAATAGAGAACTCATTTTCAGTTATCAATTTAGTAGTAGAAACACTATCAATAGTCATATCAATTCTAAATGGTGAGCTACCAATTAAATTGTAGTAAATTTTTGTTCCTGTTGATTTTGTACCATTTCGAACAATATTTGGCTTAACATGAATTTTATAAGGAGCTGACACTGATGTACTACATGTTCCTGTATATACTAAAACTTGTAAATTAATAGTTCCTGAAACATTTCCATTTACTTTAATAGTATTAGTGTTTGCATTTGTTTCCGAAGATAAACTATTTACTATTACCGCTGGATTTTGGGTATATGTCCAAACATAATTAAGATTATTACCCAAACCGATTAAATTATTTAAATCAACATTTACTTTCAAGTTTTGAGCATTAGTTTGAGCTAAAATAGCAGTATCACCTTGAATTTTTGGTACTATAGAATTAAAATTATTTTTTACAGTATCAACTATAAATATTTGATTTACTGTAACATAACCTGCGGCATCTGTTATTGTTCCTGTATATTTTCCAGCAGCAAAATCTAGCGTATCCATTGCATTTACATTATAATTATTTGTTCCAATTGTAATAATATATGGTGCTTTTCCACCTTTTATATCTACAAACAATTTACTTGATGCAGCTGTACAGAATGTAGTTGTAGAACTATGTTTAACTGATGTTACTGTATCTAAAACTATATAAGGGAATACTCCTCCTACATAATTAATGGGAACATTATCTTTATCGAATATCCTAAGTACATTTAATTGACCAGGAGATAATACATTAAATGTGTAGGCATTGGTAGTTATACCTTTAATTGTAGAAGAATCTTTTCCAATTTGGTATTTAAATTCAAATGGTCCTGTACCTTTAAAATTAACTGTTACTGGTATCGAATCTACATAGTAAGCTTTGGTTTTAGTTACAGAGATTTGATATTCACCGTTTCTAACAATAAGCACTTCTGACGAATCAACACTATTATCGTTAAATGTAACAATTGCTTTCACAGTGATTTTTCCTGATATGCCATTAGTAAATTTAATTACCGGATTTGCTGAACTATCACTAAATGTTACAGCACCAAGTGGCTCTGAAATCCACTTATATTTTTTACCATTAATTACATTCAAATTAGCATTTACTGAATCTTTTGACTGCTCCACTGTTGAATCAGAAACAATTATTTGAAGTTTTGAGGTTGATTTAATTTCAACCAGCGAATCAATATAGGTATTGCTTAAAGCACCACTTTTAATTGTTAATGAAACTACTTTTTTACCAGTTTTACTAAATACAACTTTTATTGGACCTGCACTATTTGAAGTTTGAGGATTAGCATCTGTACCAAAATTCCAAGTATATGAATCTATTGTACCACCTGTTGAAGTACTTGTAAATATAATTGTATCCGACAAATTAGTTACACTTGATTTATTTACCGTGTAGTTTGCTTTTAAGCAATTTTTCAGAACTACCGAACCAAGTAAATATTTACTTTCACAACCATTTGAAGTAGCTACAAATTGGTAATCAAGCACTCCTAAACCAACCGGTATTGTTGACAAACTATCGCCAGTTCCACTTGCTGAAGGAATAATACCAGCATCATCATTAGTTGACCATAAAATTGATGCGCTTGCAACAGATGATTTTACTTTTATTCCAAATCTTTCTCCATTACAAATTGTATCCATTTGCGTTACGAATGTTAGTTTTGGCGTAGCTTTAAAGCTAACATTCACAGTATCTTCCACCTGCGGACAAACACCTAAGCCACCAGTAGTTTTCATATAAAATGCAATGCTAGATTTTGTTAAATCATTGGTTGAGAAAGTATAATCAGCATTTGAAGCATTTTGATTATTGAAAATACCAGAGCCGTTGCTTGTCCAAGTTACTCCAGTTGGTGCACCTGTTTTCTTACCGTGTAAATACACTATTTGCAAGTTATCACAGATTGTAGTATCGTTACCGGCATTAGCAGTTGGGTATTTATCAAGCGTATATTCAAGTGTATCAATTACTTTTGAACAGAATTTACTATCAGATTCAAGATAGAAAAAAATTGTAGTTAATGATTTATCATTGGTTGATAAGGTATAAATAGTAGTGTCTGACTGCGAATTAGCAAAACTTCCCGAACCTGTGGTTAACCATTTACTTGGGGCATTTTTAACCGAACCATTTAATTGAATTTGCGATGCATTATTACAAATCAATGTATTGTTACCAGCATTTACCAATGGTTTTGCTTGTAACACAATTGTTGCAATACCATTTACATTGGTACTTGTATTTAATAATGAAT
Organism: Bacteroidota bacterium; assembly: GCA_041191405.1. Taxonomy (GTDB): domain Bacteria; phylum Bacteroidota; class Bacteroidia; order Cytophagales; family UBA9547; genus JBEEOW01. The sequence goes on along the minus strand of JBEEOW010000025.1, from coordinate 58,502 downwards.
CAGTTACAGATATTAATTTATATGTTGTACTTATTGGCGGACCAACATTTTCAAAATAGGGCGAAGTTAAAATTCCTGTAATTGTTTTATCTACAAAACCATTATTATACACAACATTCCAAGGAGCTTTACCAGTTAAATCAATTTTTAAAGGTGTAATATCACCATTACAAATAGTATCACTTCCCGATATTGTTGCAGAAAGAATAGTACAGTTTTGCACTTTAATGGTAATTGTATCAGTTGCTGTACAGTTGTTTACATCTTTTCCTGTTACTGTATAAAGCGTGTCTTTTGTTGGGTTAAATAACTGATTATCAATTTTACCATAATCCCATGTGTATGAATTAGCACCTGTACCAATTAATTTGGTATGAGCACCCAAGCAAACAGGATTTACACTTGCAGTAGCTTTTACTTTTGGTAAAGGGTTAATAGTTAAGTTCAAAGTAATAATAGAATCACAACCTTGTGCATTCATTAATGTATCTTTATAAATACCGGAAACATTGATATTTAAACCATTAAATAAATATGAACCGCAAGCTGTTTGAGTAAGTGATTTAGCACTTGGTTGTTTAATAGTTAAGTTCAATGTGATGATAGAATCACAACCTTGTGCATTCATTAATGTATCTTTATAAATACCAGAAACATTGATATTTAAACCATTAAATAAATATGAACCACAAGCTGTTTGAGAAAGTGATTTAGTACTTGGTTGTTTGATAGTTAAATTCAATGTGATAATAGAATCGCAACCTTGTGCATTCATTAATGTATCTTTATAAATACCAGAAACATTGATATTTAAACCATTAAATAAATATGAACCGCAAGCTGTTTGAGAAAGTGATTTAGTACTTGGTTGTTTGATAGTTAAGTTCAAAGTAATAATAGAATCACAGCCTGCTGCATTAACCAAAGTATCATTATAGAATCCTGAAACTGTTCTATTTAAACCATTAAAGAAATATGAACTACAAGCTGTTTGAGAAAGTGATTTAGTACTTGGTTGTTTGATAGTTAGGTTCAATGTGATAATAGAATCGCAACCTTGTTTACTTGTCAATGTATCTAAATAAGTACTCGATACTGTTCTGTTTAAACCGTTAAAGAAATAAGATTCACAAGCAGAAATCGAATAGGACGAATTTTTAATTGGAGAAATAGTAAAAGCTTGTGTACTAGAAACAATACCACATCCACCTGATGCTGAAATGGTATTAGTAACTGTATAAGTTCCTGTATTACTTGAAAATAAATCAATAGCTCCTGAAGTTGGGTCGATAAACAAACCACTTGGCGATGCAGAAAATACACCGGCTTTAGCACCTGAACCTAAAGTAGTAGTTGGGTTGATGCTATTTTTACAAACAATAGCATTAGAAATAGTAAAACTTGTATTTGGTAATTTTGTAATTATTATTGAATCAGAATAAGAAACCTGTGGACAAGCTGCTATTGCCGAAATGGTATTAGTAACCAAATATTTACCTGGAGTTGATGTACTTAAATTTACCAAACCAGTTGATGGATTAATACTTAAACCTGAAGGGTTAGCTATAAAATTCCCAGCAACTCCTCCAGCAATAAAAGAAGGACTTGGGTTGGAAGCATTATCACAAAAGCTTTTACCAGTATAAGTAAAATCTGCAACAGAAGCTTTTTGAATGGTTATTGTATTATTAGCTGTTGCTGTTGAACATCCAGCTGCTGCGATAGTATTAGTAACTGTATAAGTTCCAGGTGTTGAGTTTTTTAAATCAACCAAACCTGTATTTGTATTTAAAAATACTAAACCAGCCCCTGCACTAAACACACCTCCTGAAGCTCCTCCAGAGAAGGTAGCAGAAGGATTTGAGTTTGAATTACAGTAAGGCGAACCAGCATAACTAAATGTGGCATCAGGAGAATTTGTAATTGTTAATATTGTTGAATCTTTCGTTGCTGCACATCCAGCACTTGCAGCAATGGTATTATATATTTTATAAGTACCTATATTTGATACACTTAAAGTAATAGCTCCAGTACTTGTATTAATACTTAAACCAGATGGTGTTGAAGAAAATGTTCCTGCAATTGCTCCGCTTTTAAATACAATTGTAGGATTAAAACCTGTTTTACAAACCGAACCAGATGAATAATTAAAACCTGCTATAGGCGATGGATTTATGGTAAGATTTGCTGTATCTGAAACAGCAATACAACCTCCATTTGCAGGAATAGTATTTGTAACTACATAAGTACCAGCAGCTGTGTTTGCTAAATCAACAATGCCATTTGCTTGATTGATAGCTAAACCACTTGGTATAGTAAATGTACCAGCAGTTGCTCCAGAGCCTAAACTTAATACAGGATTTGTACCTGTTTTACAAACTTTTGAAACATTGAATCCAATAGTTGCTATTGGCTGTGGATTTACAGTTATTGTAAAATTTTGTGTAGAACCAACACATGTATTTGCAGTTGGAGTTACTTTAAAATTTCCAACACTTGCACTTGATCCTGTATTTGTAGCGGTAAATAGGACATAATTTCCAACACCCGTTGCTATCATACCAATAGATGGGTTATCGTTTGTCCAACTAAAAGTAGTACCGACTATATTACTTGCAAAATTTGATGCTGGCACTATATTTCCTGCACAATAGGTTTGATTAGGTATTGCACTTAAAATTGGAATTGGGTTTACAGTAATTGTAAATGGAAGCGTATTTCCATTACATCCATTAAGTGTTGGTGTTACATTGATTGTTGAAACTATTGGTGTATTTCCTGCATTTGAAGTTAAAAATGTTGGAACATTTCCACTTCCAGTTACAGGCAAACCTATACTTGAGTTACTATTTGTCCAAGCATAAGTTGTTCCTGAACTTGGTACACTTCCAAAATTAATCTGAGAAGTATTTACATTAGCACAATAGGTTTGATTTGAAACTGCTGTTAAAGTTGGTTTTGGTTTTACACTCAAAATAAGCGTATCTGATTTTCCGATACAACTATTTAATACAGGTGTAACAATAATTTTTGCATCAACTTGTGTAGAACTAGTATTAACAGCTCCAAAACTTGAAATAGAATTTCCAGTTCCTGATGCTCCTAAGCCAATTGTAGGCACAGAGTTTGTCCAATTAAAAGTTGTTGCTAATGGAATACTATTAAAGTTAATAGTTGAAAAAGCACTTCCATCACAAACTATTTGGTCTGGATTAGGAGAAATAACAGGTAAAGGATTAACTGTTACATTTGCATTGCCCGATATAGTACCTGTACACAATGAATCAGACATCGATACTAGAAAAAAGTTTGTTGTTGCAGTAGGATTTACTGTAATTGTTGAATTTGAGCTATATGTATTTACAACCGCTGTTTGAATAGTTCCATCAGAGTATAAATAACTCCAAGGTTTTTTTCCAGTGAAATTTATAGTGAGATTAGTAGAAGAACCTGCACAAATAGTATTGTTTCCGCTTATAGTTGCAGTAGGAATTGAATTGATAGTAATTAAAACACTTGTTGAATTAACAGTGTTACAAGAACCAGAACTAACTTGTCGTCTAAAATAAGTATCTGAAGTTAGATTTCCTGGAGAATAAGAAGAAGTAGTAGCACCTGCAATATTTGACCAAGTTATATTATTACTTGAGCTTTGCCATTGATAAGTATAGGTACCTGTTCCTCCACTTGGAGATGTTATATTATTTAATGTGTTTGGAGCAGTGTTATTACATATTGTTTGAGCTGAACCGATTGTTCCTGCAATTAGGTTAGGATTTACAGTAACAATTGCAGAACCACTTACTGTACCAGTACAACTACTACCATCAGAAACAGATGAAATAGTATATGTTTTAGTTGTAGATGGATTAACAGGAATAGAATAAGGAGAAGTTGAGATATTTGTTAAAGTTATAGAAGTAGTTCCGTCAGAATATGTTACAGACCAAGGAACTGAACCTGTAAATACTAAATTCAAATTAGTAGAAGAGCCTGCACAAATAGTATTGTTTCCGCTTATAGTTGCAGTTGGAATTGAATTGATAGTAATTAAAACACTTGCTGAATTAACAGTGTTACAAGAACCAGAACTAACTTGTCGTCTAAAATAAGTATCTGAAGTTAGATTTCCTGGAGAATAAGAAGAAGTAGTAGCACCTGCAATATTTGACCAAGTTATATTATTACTTGAGCTTTGCCATTGATAAGTATAGGTACCTGTTCCTCCACTTGGAGATACTATATTAGTTAATGTGTTTGGAGCAGTGTTATTACATATTGTTTGAGCTGAACCGATTGTTCCTGCAATTAGGTTAGGATTTACAGTAACAATTGCATTGCCCGAAACAGTACCTGTACACAATGAATCAGACATCGATACTAGAAAAAAGTTTGTTGTTGCAGTAGGATTTACTGTAATTGTTGAATTTGAGCTATATGTATTTACAACCGCTGTTTGAATAGTTCCATCAGAGTATAAATAACTCCAAGGTTTTTTTCCAGTGAAATTTATAGTGAGATTAGTAGAAGAACCTGCACAAATAGTATTGTTTCCGCTTATAGTTGCAGTAGGAATTGAATTGATAGTAATTAAAACACTTGTTGAATTAACAGTGTTACAAGAACCAGAACTAACTTGTCGTCTAAAATAAGTATCTGAAGTTAGATTTCCTGGAGAATAAGAAGAAGTAGTAGCACCTGCAATATTTGACCAAGTTATATTATTACTTGAGCTTTGCCATTGATAAGTATAGGTACCTGTTCCTCCACTTGGAGATGTTATATTAGTTAATGTGTTTGGAGCAGTGTTATTACATATTGTTTGAGCCGAACCGATTGTTCCTGCAATTAGGTTAGGATTTACAGTAACAATTGCAGAACCACTTACTGTACCAGTACAATTAGCATCATTTACTGCAGAAAGGGTATATGTTTGGGTTGATGTAGGGTTAACTGTAAATGTATAAGTAGAACTTGAAATTCCATTGATTATTACAGGTGTTGTTCCATCGGTATATGTAATTCTAAATGGTTGGTTACCAGTAAAATTTACAGATAAACTTGCATTTGATCCAGCACAAATAGTTGAAGTTCCTGATATAGTAGCAGTAGGTGTAGGATTTACTACTAAACTAATACTAGTTTGTGGACTAGTACATCCACCTAATGTTGCAGTTGCTAAATATAACACATTTGTACTAGTAGCATTTGTGCTTGTTAAAACCTCTGAAATCAATGTCCCTGTTCCACTAGATGCTGGTTGAGAAATACCTACAACACTAGCTCTTGACCATAAAACTGTAGCACCGGCTGAAGAAGTTAAAGTAATATTAGCTGCATTATTCGAACATATAGGATTTGCAGTATATGATAAAAATGGGTTAACAACAAATGGAGTACCTACAATTGTACCGCTAATTGTTCCACCATTACAAATTGTACCATTGTTTGAGATACTATTTGTTACTGCAAGTGTTACACCTGAATTAAGAGTTAATTTTGCAGCTGATTGAATTGTTATACTTTGTGCAGTAGCATTAGAACTTATAATTGGCTGATTTGATGCAGTGCTAGAAATTGTAACAGCATGCGAATTTGTTGGAACTGCTCCCGCTGACCAGTTTCCTGCATTATTCCAATCAGTATTAATTGTCCCGTTCCAAAAGTTATTTATTGCTCCGAAACCGGCAATGATTTCACTTCTTCCTGTAGTAATTAATGGTGTAATAATGGTATTGTTTACTACATCAGCATTCGCTGTGGATATTTTATTCCAACTAGTACCAGTATTGTCAATTCTTGATGAAAGCAAAATTCCTCCTTCGTAAGTTTTGCCATTGGCAACATTAGTTGTATAATCATAAGAAGTAGTATAATTAGTTATACCAATAGGGAACACTCCCCAATATTGATTTAATTGTAAACTGTCGATACCCGAACCAAAGTTAACAGCATTTGGTGTTTGTTTAACTTTATAAATATGAATTCCTTGGTTTGAACCTAAGGTATATCCTGAAGCTGTAAAATTATCATTATCATTAAGTGTAATACTCGAACCAGCATATTTAAAAGTGGAAATATCACCAATTGGAGCACCAGAAGTTTGCCAAATTGGAGCATTGATTAAAGTAGCATCGGAGGAAGCAACAACTGCCTTGTTTTCTGAAGTATTACCCATACCTTCATCGAAATTGAAATAACCTACAAGGTTTGCTTCTGAACCTGTAAGTTTTTTACACATATTGGTTTGGATGGTGTTTAATGGAAGATTAGTATTCCAGATTCTTACTTCGTCTATACTTCCTTTGAAATAATTAGTTGGTATATTATAAGTACCAATTCTTGGAATGTCATTTGTTTTTGGAAAAGATAAACCAGCACCTGAACCAATTAATATTCCATTACAATAATAAGTATAGTTGGTTCCTTGAAAAGAAACAGCAATATGATTCCATGTATTTAAAGTAAAACCTGGAATTACAGAACCACTTGTAGAATTACCATAATCTACTAAAAAATTAACATTTGTACCAGTGTTTTCTAACAATATTCCATACCCATTCCAAGGAGAATTTTGTGTTCTTTTTGAAAAAATTACATATTTACCAATTGCTGTAGTCTCTAATTTCACCCATGCTTCTATAGTAAAGTTATCAGTTTGATTGTAATTAAAACTTGTATCTGCACCCACATTTGCATATTGAGATCCATTAAAAGATAATGCATTACCACTGCCGGGTTTACTTGGTACATATACTATTTTGATATTTGAATACTGACCATCAGTAGAAGAATTAGTACTTGCAGTTTGAACCCTAGCATAATAGATTTTTGTAGGGTCAAAACTAATAAAATTAGATTTTGTAACTATTCTATTCGTTGAAGAACCCGTTAAATTATTAACTGTAACTTCTGCAGTGGCAAAATTTGGGTCAGAGCTCACTTGCAAAACTACAAATGGTGCAGCACAAGCTTTCCAGTTAACAGTGAATCCATTATTAGAAACATTTGTAGCCGCTGTAACCGTTGTTGGGGATAAATCTAATAAAAGAATATCAAATGCTGGGTTTGTGTAAGTAAAAGAACAACCTGAATTGTCTGTATAATTAAAAGAAATAATGTTACCTGTACTGGCATTTGTTGGTGTACCTGACAATGTAACAATTCCAGTAGTGTTATTAACACTTAAACTTAAACCTGAAGGAACTCCTGTGATATTTGAAATTAAAAAAGGAGCTGTGCCTGAAAGTATAGCAACCGTTTGAGAATAGGGGTTACTTGTTGATCCATTTGTGAATGAGCCTGAAATACTTAATGTTGGACAAGAAAAAAGTGTATATTCGAATTGTCCAGAACTTGGGGTCGAACTAGTATAAGTGGGCACAGGACTTCCACCGTAAGCTGTAATATTTGATTTCCAACTTGAAGTTGTTTTATTAAATACTAATGAACCTGAATTTAAAGTACCACCTTGTGGATTTATAAACTGAAGTTGCATACCTGAACCAGAATTGGAAATATACCATGAACCTACTGCTGATGCTGGTTTGGAAATACTACTTGTTCCAAATCTAACAGAGTTAACTCCAAATAAAGCACTATTATTCATTTGTATAGTTTGTGCATGGGTATCATTACCTACATAGTATTTATATGTACCACCTACCATAGAAGTAACTGTACCTGAACCATCAGTATGTATCCAACTTGATGTTGTAGCTGAATTACTTGCATTTGGTGATGCAAGAGCTAAATTATAATCACCAATTTGTAAGCGACCACTAGTAAGAGTTAAAGCACTTATAACTGTACTAGCTCCTTTCATTGTTACACCTGATGAATTATTGATAGTAAGTTTTTGATAATTAGTTGAAGCAAACATATTTTGTTTACTTGTACCCGCATAAATTACTGTGCTACCTGTTCCTGAAAGAGTTTTTAAAGAATTATTTACACCTTTTAAAGTTATAACCCCAGCACTTCCTCCATTAATTGTTGAATTTCCATCGCCTACCAAATCTCCACCGATAGTTATATTTGTTACTGCTGTAGCCGTAATGTCAATTTTAGTATTCAATGTCGGACTAATACTTCGCATAGTAAGTGTTTTGTTGACATTCAAAGTGCCTCCACCAGAAAAAGTTATTGTTGTTACTTTATTGCTATCCAAGGTTACATTCTCAGCAGTATAGATTTTATTCGCCATTGCGATACTTCCCTGAAAAATAACATCTTTAAAGGTATAGTTATTCGCCTGAATAGATGCTCCATTGGTAACTATAACAAGGTTTTGGAATTTAGAAAATGCTGTCGGACCATCACCAATTGCATTGTTTCCTAATGTTAAAGTTCCTTTATTTAAAAATTTGACTGTATTTAATGATGCCGTTGTAATCAGTGTTAAATTACCCTCATTCACTAAAGAATCTGCCACAGATCCACCTAAATTTACAATAACACTAATTCCTGATTTAATAAATGTTTTACCACTAAGATTCCATGTATTTAAAGTCAATTTCCCATTTGCATTACTATTAATGTTACACAAATTTGTATTTAAAGCATTTGTAAAAGTATGAGTGGGGGTATTTATGTTTATATCTCCAATTAATGTATTGATAGATGGAAAAACAATTCCCGACCCTTCTATCGTAAGTGTTGGAATTGAAATCGGGAGAGAAGTTAAAGTATAACCAGAATTATAAAATGTCAATGTATTTGTTCTTGTTGTAAAAAAAGTACCAGCTATTGAAGACAAACCTGACCATGCAACACCACCAATTTTTATTTCACCTGTACCTTTTGAATTATTAATTTTAGCATTGTTTAAAGTTGCATGATTAAAGTTTCCCAAATCTAAAATTCCGTCTATCAACAAAGAAAAATTATCGTTAACTGTAATATTTTGAACTGTAAATGAAGTTGTTGTGGCTATTACAGTTCCTTTTTCATTTATTTTAAGACTTAATACTTTAATTTTAGAATCATCAATTGTGATTTTATGCCCTCTCCTTACCACAAAATCTTGTGTACCATTGGTCATATTGGTAATTGTAGGTTCCACTGATTGGGATAAAGAATCTGTACTCCAAAGTTTAGCTGAGGTAGTAAAATTTCCACTTCCCATGGAATAATACGTAGCAGCATTTACTTTTGTAATAAATCCACTTAAACAAAAAGCAAAAAATAATACTCGTACTAATTGTTTAATATTCGTTGTGTGAAGTTTCATAATAATAAATTAGGTGCCTTTATGAAAATATATGTTAGGGAAACAAATGGTGTGATTTGTTACTTTATTGTAAATGAGTTTATTAAAAACCCACAATTAGCAAAAATATAAGATTTTTTAAATACACCTCTAAAAAAAAATAAAAATTAAGTATTTTTTTTAATCTTAACCATTTCACTACTTTTTCGTAGGGGATAAAATTATATCTATCAAAATTGTATATATGATTTCATTTCCCTCAATTTCTAACTTGGTTGAAAATATCAATTTTAATAAACACCTGAATACTAAAGCTTTAAGCAAAACTCAAATTCTTTCAAATACACTCATTATTTTAACTATATTATCAACTACTTATGCAATTTTATTTGCAGTATTAGGTATGTATTCTATATTTTTTAATGTTTTAATATGTATTTTATGTAATATTTTAGCCTATTACTATCGAGTTAAATATGATGGACGGTTATCAATATATTTACTATTTATTCCCGCATTTTGTATTATTTTTTATGTTTCGTCACTTTTAGGAAGGGATGCAAATATTCAAACTTTGCTAAATATTACTGTAGTTTTAGTTTTTCTTTTAGTTGATACAAAACATACAAAAGACATATTTATTATTATCACTTTGGCATTTATTACTTATTCAGTTTTAGAACTATCTGATTATAATCTATTTGGACATATTTACATTTCTCCGTCAACTTTAAAAATAATTTCGGCAGTATTTAAATTATCAAGCTTTTTGATGCTAATTGTGTTTACTCTTATCTCATTATTTAATAAAATTAGCACAGAAAACGAACTCAAAAAATCAAAAGAATTAGCAGAAGAAGGCTTAAAAACCAAATCCGAATTTTTATCGAGTATGAGCCACGAAATCCGTACGCCAATGAATGGAATTATTGGTTTTACAGATTTAATGTTGCAAGATGAAACTAATCTCGAAAAAGTTGAAAAACTTGAATTGGTAAAATACTCAGCTACAAACTTGTTGAAAATTATCAACGAAATTCTTGATTTCTCAAAAATTGAAGCTGGCAAAATGCATTTTGAAAGTGCCGCATTTAACCTTTGCGAACAGGTGCAAGACTTTGTAAAACTTCAAGAAATTACCCACCAACAAAAAGATATCAAATTTATACTTGTTTTGGCACAAGATATTCCTGCATTTATTACTGGAGATAAGTTTAGGCTGAATCAAATTATATTGAATTTGGTTTCAAATGCAGTAAAATTTACCGAAAAAGGTCATATTAAAATTACCGTTTACCCCATTGAACAAACAGAAAGCAATGTTACTTTAAACTTCGAAATTGAAGATACAGGTATCGGAATTGCGCCAAATAAACTTCAAACAATTTTTGAAAGTTTTACACAAGAAACGCAATCAACTACTCGCCAATATGGTGGAACAGGTTTGGGCTTAAGTATTACTAAACAAATGATTGAATTACAAGGCGGTAGCATTTCTGCCAAAAGTATTCAAGGAGTAGGTTCAACATTTACAATAAGTATTCTTTTCAGAGTTTCTACTTACGAAGAGATTTTTAATATCCCTAAAAAAATACAACCAACTACTAAATCGTACCGTCATTTAAAAGGACATAAAATTTTATTGGTTGAAGATAATATTCTAAATCAAAAACTTGCCGAACATATTTTTAAGAAATGGGATATCACCTACAAAATTGCAAACAACGGAATGAGGGCAATTAAAATGCTTGAAAAAGAAGAGTTTGCCTGTATTTTGATGGATTTGCACATGCCGGTTATCAATGGTATTGATGCTACCAAGATTATTAGAAACGTAAATTCTGATGTAATTAATCACCAAACACCAATTATCGCTTTAACTGCTGATGCTTTTGAAGAAACTCGAGTATTAACTTCTGAAGCTGGAATGAATTATTTCCTTTCTAAGCCATTTTCTCAAGATTCACTTTTAGAGGCTTTACTTAAAGCAGTGCTAAATACAACTGTTGATAAGGTAAACATAAAACGAAATATTAGTCCAAAAACAGAAGAAACAACAGTTCAAGTAAAGGAAAAACTTATCAATTTAAATGTAATTAAAGAGTTAATAGGCGATGATAATGAATCTATTATGGAGCTTTTAAATGAATATATTGAAAATGCACCCAAAGATTATGACGATTTAATTACTTCGTTATCACAAACAGAATTACACAAAATCCAATCTGCTGCGCACAAAATTAAATCAACATTTAATACTTTTGGTATCATATTACTGGCAGAAAGAGCTAAAGAAATTGAGTTTGGTGCCAAAGAAGGTATTTCTTTGGAAAGATTAAATGAACTTGGTAAAGATATAAAACTGCATTTCTTTGATAGTTTAGAGGAAGCAAGGGAAATATTGCAGAGTTTGAAATAAAGGTGTCTGAACTATGATTTTTAGGATTATAGGATTTTAGGAATTGAAAATTGTAGAGACTTGGCATGTTTAGTCTAAATATTAAATAAATTATTTATATTATGGTTGTCAAGGTCTGTGACCGTTGACAACGTGAAAATAGATATTAGAAATAATACGACGCATGCCACATCTAAATATCAAAACAATAATTATTACCTCACCCTCAACACCTCACCAACACCAATAGTATTTGATTTTAAATGATTTAACTTTTTAATTTTAACTTCGGTAGTTTTAAATTTTCGTGCAATTTTAAACAAAGTATCTCCTTTTTTAACTTTGTAGGTAATATGTTTTATAGTTGATTTGTTTGAAGTGCTAGTTTGAGTACTTTTTTCAGTAACCAACTCAACACTAGGTTGTAAAGTTTGTATTTGTGTATTCGCTAAATTATACAATGAATCTGTTGGTAATTTATTGATAGCTTGTTTGTTATAAACATCAAATAAGGCTAACGAAAACATGTTTCCTTGTAAATAATAACCATCTCTTGTAAAATGCAATCTATCTCGCATTGACCAACCTTTGCTTAACCACGATTGTATTGCATTATTTCCACCCATTACTGCATGCAAATCCCACAGGGCCGAGTGTGTAGTTTGTGCTATTTCTCTTAAACTCTGGTTTATCACTTTGGTATGTTTTGGGAATCTTCCTGAGCTACGAGTATCGGGTGTGGTGGTGATAAGTGTTTGAACCTGTGGCAATTGCTTCTTTATTTTTTCAATAAATTGTATTACTCCATTTTTATATAATTGTGCATCAAAACTATAATTATATGATTCATTGGAACCAAATGAAAAAATAATCAAATCGGGTTTTAATGCCGAAATATCTTCCTCAAAAAATGGTGTATTATTGATTAAATGAACAAATTGTGCTCCTACTATACCACAGTGATGGTACTCAACCCCAGTTTTTTGATTGTGTGTAAATTGAATTCCTCGTAAAGCAAATTCTTGTTGTGTAGTGTTTTGTTTTGAAAGTGTAAAAAACAATTCAGGTTTAGCTAAATCATTATTTATTAATGTATAATAGTTGTTATTTGGTTTTAAAACTGAATCATTTAAACGTAAATAGTAATTATTTTTTCCGTGAAATATTTTGATGGATTTTATGTTTTTATCCAAACCAGAAGCCGAATCTAGTGCAAAACGAAGGTTAAAACTACTCGTTTCGCTGTTAGTTTTTAAACTATAACCCACTACACCCAAAGCTGATTTTTGCGGATTGTTTAGCACATTATTCCATTCCCAAGTTCCGTAAAACTTTGATTTTAAATTACGTGGACCTACACTTTTACATGCAGAATAAGGAAATAAAATACCATCACCTTTGTTGCCAAATTGCTGTTGAAGATTGTTTTTTATTATCCTCGAAAAATAATCCATTTGAATATGCGAATCGCCTATGTGCAAAACCACAAACACAGAATCTTGGTTTGACTTTATGGCTTGTAATTTTTTAATTGACTTATCAATATTTTCTGCATATTCTATTGCATTAATTCCCTGATTTAAAGGATTAATAATAACATTATTTTGTGCAAATGTTATTTTTAGAATTATCGTGAAAATGATTGATAAGGTGTATTTCATGGTGTGTTGTTTGGTATTTTTATAAACCTAACAGGTTTTGAAAACCTGTCAGGTTTATTATAGAGTTTAATAGATAAAGAGTTTCAGATTTTCGAAGAAAATCAAACTTATATGTTCTTAATTTTTATTAAACCATATAAGGCATATAAGAAATTTTGCATTCACTTTTTTAAAATTATTTTAAACCACAATAGGTACATAGTTTTTTAAACTACTAATAATCAAACCTATGTACCTATTGTGGTAAATTTAAGTAAACATAAGTTGATTTCTTACGAAATCATTTGAACCTTTCATGCTTTTTTAAACCTAACAGGTTTTAAAAACCTGTCAGGTTTATAAGTATTTTTTAAAATTGAAAGTAGATAAATGGTTGCACAGTTTCAGATTGCAATTGCAACATGCACTGAATCAATACTACGAATAAAGCAATTTTTAATATAAAATGCATCTTAAAATATTGGTCTTTTATAAACATTTTTACAATTGTAGGGAGCAATGTTGCCATAAAACCAAACAATAATAGTGTGATTAACAATGTGTTAGCCTTTACAATTTCTGGTAAATACACTAAGTTTTGAGTTGTAAATAATTTGTCAAACACCATCATTGCATCTGTTAAGGTATTGGCTCTAAATGGTACCCAAAGTAAGGCAACACACACAAATGTCAGTATCCAAGAAGTTGATTTATAAAGTAATGAAGTATTTTTTGCTGAAAATTCCATCATCAATAATTTATGAAAGATGAGCAAAAACCCATGTCCTGCTCCCCAGAACACAAATTTCCAACTTGCTCCATGCCAAAAACCACCTATTAACATGGTCAACAACAAAAACAACAACTGCAAAGCCAATCCGTTTTTGTTTCCGCCCAAGGGAATGTAAATATAATCACGCAACCAAGAAGAAAGTGAAATATGCCATCTTCTCCAAAAATCAGTGATATTGAACGATTTATAAGGTGAATCGAAATTTACACACAACTTAAATCCTAACAATAATGCAATACCAATTGCCATATCGGTGTAGCCACTAAAGTCACAGAAAATTTGCAAAGTATAACAAAGTATTGAAATAAAATGCTCTGTTCCATTAAAACCATCAGGTGTAGAAAACACATTATCAGCATATTGGGCTACAAAGTCGGCAATAATTGCTTTTTTGATAAATCCTTTTGTGATTAAATACAAAGCATCATTTACATTGTCTTTACTCAAAAAAGTAGGTTTAGCAATTTGAGGCAAAAAATCTTTTGCACGCACAATTGGTCCAGCCACTAAATGTGGGAAGAATGTCATATACAAAACATACTCTTTAAAAGCGCCTGGTTTAATTTTATTTTGGTACACATCAACCATGTAACTAATTGATTGAAAGGTATAAAATGAAATACCTATCGGTAATATCAAATTGGCAGGCGAAAAATTTGCACCTGTTAAACCTGCCCAATTTTCCATAAAAAAGTTGCTGTATTTGAAATAAAACAAAAACGACAAACTAAACATAATACCCGAAATAAGTATTGCTTTTTTAGCAATTCGGTTTTCAGTTCTGGCTATCCAAAGCGAAAACAGATAATCTGCCGAAATACAAACTATCAACAAACATAAAAATATACCGCTTGATTTATAATAAAAATAAAAGCCAAACAGAATCAAAGAAATATCTCTAAGTGATTGAATATTAAAAACTAAAGCATAGTAAATTAAAAATACAGAGAAAATAAACAAGAAAAATCCGTGATGAAAAAGCAAAGGTTCGTCAGTAGAATTCGAGAATAATTGAAGCCATTCCATGATAATCAGTAATAAAAGGGTTTAAGGATAATTGTAGGAGATTTTGCGTTGTTTATTTTAACTGAATCGGCATTTTTTGTAAAGTCGATTCTGTTGTGTTTTAGGCTCGACATGTTTTGAGCCACTTTTTGAAACCAAATTTTGGAAGCATTATTACTCGGATGTCGTTTGTCGGCTCGGCGTTCTAAAGTAAGTTTGTGCGATGGGTAAAATAGTTCTCCATTTTTTTCAGCAAGAATATCACAAATACCCAAATCTTTTTTCCAAGCTGCGGGACCAATCCAGTAGTGTTTTAATTTATGTTTTTTTATGGTTGCTAATAAGTTGTCGGTGTATTTTCGTCTGTCATCTAAATCATTGAAAAACAATTCATTTAAACCCAAAGCAATAATTACATAAGTGGGTTTGTACTTTTTGATAAATGTGGATAAAGTATCAGAAATAGACCAGTTTTTGGTAGATGAACCATACCAAATTACTGTAGCAACCAATTCGTGATTATTTGCAATACAAGATTTTAGGATTGGTTTTCGCAAACCATCTAATTGAGAATCACCAATTAAAAGAATTCGCTCACGTTGTAAGGAATCGCTTTTAATACTTGCTTCCTCAGGAGCAATGGCATTTATTGTTGTGGTTTTAGCTTCGCTACAAATTGCAAGTTGCGTTTTAGGTTCAACTGATTCACTTGTAGAAGTTGGCAAAGGAAACTTAGCTTTTTTCAAACCCAAAAACATGGCTTTGTTGCTAAAACTTGGCAAGGCAAACAGTACAAAAACAAGCAGTAAGCCAGTGCCCATTTTTAATAAATTTGATTTTGTTAACTCATTCATTGTGTGTGTTGGTTTATTGATGAATCAAAAGTACCAAACACATTTACAATAAAATTAGCAAATGAATAAGTGTAAATAGTAGCAGTGTAAGTGTAGGTTTTGGGAGGATAAGTGTAATCTTTACCCCGCAGATTTACGCAAATTTCACCGCTGATAATCGCAGAAAAAGTTGGAGTGGCTTTGATTTGTGAGATTAATAAAAAAACCTCCCCTATCCCCTCCTTGAAAAAAGGAGGGGAACAGATGAGTAAAATTTGTTGCAAACAAACAACTTTAAAAATATAAATTTCAATTAAATTCTTTTCTATATTGTATCAAATTAGTAGTATTAGTTCCCCTCCTTTTTTCAAGGAGGGGTGGGGGAGGTTTAAATTTATTTGAGTAAAATTTTATCAACAATGAGTTTAAATCGAGAAATCAAAATACAAATTGCTTCTAATAGGTTGTTATATTTGTGAAGTCAATTGCCAAGATTTTGATTGTTAAAATACCAAATGATCTAAACCTAAGTAATCGTATATTAAAATATTAACCTATTCTTACTTAGCAGATAACTTTACACGCTAGTGATTGTTATTTAGAAAAATGAAAGTAAACAGATGAGTAAAATTTGTTGCATACTTTTTATCAAAATAGTAATAACACAAAAAAGCTACCCAAATCAGGTAGCTTTTTTTAATAAACTCATTACTAATCAAGTAATTACTTTTCTTCTAAGTCAGTATAATCGTCTTCGTTAAGAGGCGTTTCTTTAGGGATTTCTAAATTACGAATAATGTTGTCCATGTTCATGGCATAATCAACTGATTCGTCCAAGAAGAAATTCAATGCAGGTATTACCCTTACTTGATGTTTAATTCTTTGTGCTAAAGCAGTACGGATAACTTTTGTATTTTCTCTTATCAATTTCATAAATGCCGCTTTGTCATTTACCATCATTAAGCTTAAATACACTTTAGCCACACTCAAATCGGGACTTATCTCTACTGATTTAACAGTAATAAATGCTTGTCCGAAAATATGTTTAAATTCTCTTTGAAATAATTCGCCAAGATCACGCTGAATTAAGCGTGCAAATTTTAGTTGTCTTTTAGAGTCCATAGTATTAGAATACAAAGATTGTATTTATTTGGCATATTTGAGCGATATTTTGCAAATACTACTAAAAATAATTGCTAATTATTGATTTCAATTCACAGATTATGAAAGAATAACATTCATTTTTTGTTTATTTGTAGGTTAAACAGCAAATTCAGCATAAAAGTACAAAATAATTGTGGTAAAATTTTTCAGGGTAAATGATCCATTTCGCATAATTGCCTTATTGATATTGGCATTGGCTTGTCGTGCATCGTTTTTCTTAAACCCAATT
Organism: Bacteroidota bacterium; assembly: GCA_041191405.1. Classification (GTDB taxonomy): domain Bacteria; phylum Bacteroidota; class Bacteroidia; order Cytophagales; family UBA9547; genus JBEEOW01. The sequence continues at coordinate 41,229 of JBEEOW010000025.1, read as the reverse complement.
CACTTAACTATACAAGAGTTAAACTGGATGGTGTTGGGCGAAAAACTATCAAAAGGTTTTTTACTTTACCGTGATATTTGGGATAACATATCGCCACTTTCAGCAGGAATGTATGCTTTAGTGCATTTAGCTTTTGGAAAATCGGCCATTGCATACCATATTATTGCCTTTGTGCTTTCATTTGGTCATGCATTGTATTTCAATTATATAGCTCGAAAAAATGAATTATTTAATGATAAATCATATTTGCCAGCGGCGGTGTATTTAATATTAACCAATCTCTTTTTCGATTTTTTTACACTTTCGCCAGTGTTAATGTCAACTACGTTTTTACTTATTACCATTGATAACGTATTTTTCCATATTCGTAGGCAAACATCCGATGCAGGTATATTTAACATAGGTTTTTTTATTTCATTAGCTTCCCTGTTTTATTTACCAAGTATCTCATTTATATTATTTCCCATTTTTGCCTTTGTGCTGTTTAGTAAAACCAGCTTTAGGCAATATTTGGTATTGTTAATTGGTTTTTCGTTTCCGAGTGGAATCACCTTTTTAATCTATTTTTTCCAGAATAGTGTGGCTGATTTTATGACAAATTTTGTGTTTTCACACCTTTATTTGGCTCCTGATGATATTTACAATGCACCTGTTTTTATGGTGATTTTAATCGGACCAATGATAGTGGTAATCTTAGCAATATTATCGCTTGCAGGTTCAAACCGACATATCAACTACCAAATTATTTGTCAGCAATTAATGTTTTTCTGGATGTTATTGGCATTGGCAGTATTTACATTTTCAGAGAAAAGTGCTGGTTATCAGCTAATGCCTTTAGTGCCAGCTATGGCTTTTTTTACAATACATTATATGTTGGCTGTAAGGAAAAAATTTTATGCCGAAATAGCTTTTTGGGCATTATTAGCAAACACCATGTATATTACTTATGATTCATTTTATGGGGGATTATTACAACATACTATCATTAATACTAATGAAACTTTTGTAAAACCTCACCAATACGATCAATTAATCAAAAACTCAAAAGTGTTGGTAACCGGCCACAATCATAGTATTCTAAGATACAATACTTTAGCAACACCTTATTTTAACTGGGGCTTGGCTGAAAATCATTTTGGTAATTTAAATAGTTATAATAATGTAATTGGCATTTACCAAAACTTTAAAAAAGATTGGCCCGATTATATTATTGACGACCAAGAAATTATGCCTGCTGTAATTGAAAGAGTTCCTATTTTAGGACAAAAATATGCTCAATCATCATTTCAAGACTTATACGTTAGACGTGATTTGTTGAAAAAATAATTTATAAAACATAAAAAATTAATCATCTACTACTTACCCCCTTCTATTTTGAAAAAATACTTCATTTTATCAACCTTAATTCTTTTCATTAAATTCATTACAATTGCTCAACCATCTCAACAAAAAAGAGTTGAATATTCATTAAAAGAAATTAGCAACCTAGTTGTTAAACCATTTAAAAACTCAAAAACATTTTTAACTTTTTTTATCGATGAAGAGGGTGAAACCAAAAAAGAATATAAATACAACTATGAAGTGTACGATGTAAGTTTTAACAAAATATTTTCAGAGAGTATATTCATCAACAAAAAATTATATTACCATGGTAATGTTTCAAATGATGAAAAATATTTTGAATTATATTTTGACAAAAAAACTAAATCATTGGTAATCTATAAGTTTGACTCAAATATTTCAAAATTTGAATCCAAATCTATTCCATTTGATGATGAATATTTAGATTACCTCAAAGAAATAAAAATCATTGATGATAACATATATTTTACCTACGTTCGAAAAAAAGCTATTCAGTTAATTCATATTGATTACAAAAAAGGAGATATACAAATTATTGATATACCCAATGAAGAAAAGAATTTAACATATTTAGATTTACAACTTTGTAATTCAGCTACTGGAGATCAAGAATTACATTTAAAATGCTACAAAAAAATACAAAGAAAAGTATTTACAGTATTGATATTCATCATTGACAAAAATGGTAGTTTAAAAAACAACAATGGATTAAACCTTCCAAATATTGATGAAGAAACCCAAAGACGAGAAACCTCTCTAGCAAAATTAATTGATGGCAACTATATGGTTGTTGGAACTTATACTAAAGATAAATCAAGTTTAACTAACGGTATTTATGTTTCTAAATTAAAATCATCTGGTGGGTTAGTTTTTGATAAAACATTCAATTACTTAGACTTACCAAACTTTACAAATTATTTGTCTGATAAAATTCAAGGTAAAATTGAAAAGAAAAAAAATAAAGCTGAAGCAAAAGGACAAGAATTAAACTTAGATTATCATTCAACTATTCATGACGTAATTGAAAAAGATGGAAAATACTATTTAATATGTGAATTTTATTATCCTACTTACCGAACCGAAACTTACTCAACAGGAAAAGGTGGTGTTGCTACAAGAAGAGTTTTTGATGGATATTTATATACTCACGGAATAATTGCAAGTTTGGATGAAACAGGTAAAATGGTTTGGTCAAATATTTTTGAACTAAAACCTTCATATAAACCATTTAAAATTCAACATTTTATAGTTTCCAATAGTGATGGCGAAAATATAAACTTATTAATGGAATCAGGAAATAATATTTTGTCAAAATCATTTTCAAAAAATGGAAAATTATTAAGTGAGGAAAAATCTGCACCAATTAATACTATGAATGAGGATGATATAAAAATTTCAACTTATAGTAGTACAATTGCATATTGGTACGATAAGAATTTTTTATGCTTTGGTAGTCAAAAAATTAAAAGCGAAGATAAAGAACAAAGAAAACGAAAAGTATATTTTATAAATAAAGTTACATTTTAACTTTAATGATTGCATAATAATATTGTAATGAATTTAATCACTAAATTAATCATAATAGTTGTTGTTTTCATTTATGGTTGTAAGCACAAAAACCTGCACAACAATTCAAGTTCTTGCCTGATTGATACTATCCAAATTACTCGCAATTTTTCTGTTATTGATTCATTGAACAAATACAAAAAACTTGATTCTTGCGAATTTTTCTACGAATATAATGTGTTAAAAACTGGTTATTTTTTAAACAATAACATCAAATATGGTATTGTCTGTATAAATGAATATAAATTGTTGCTATTTGAATATCAACTAAATAGATGGGTTTTGATAAAAGAATTAGATTACCAAATGCCATACAGAGGATTTTCTGTAGAGGATATCAATGGCGACAAAATCAATGATTTACTTTTCCCTTATTTTTATGTTTATGCAAATAGTAATTATTTAGTTTTTTGCCAAAATAATAATAAACTAGAATACAATGCTGATTTTGAGGGCATAATGAATCCCGATTATGATACCCAAACAGGTTATATAAATAGTTTTTTTAGTACCAATCATGGTGAAAGTGAAAAATCAACATATAAATTTGTAGGCAAACATCTTTTGCCAAATCAAAAAGTAGTCTTAGAAGGTGCTGGCATTGAAGATATTGAAAAAAATGATTTCGTGATTAAATATTATGAAGCAGAATCAGACTCATTTAAACTTAAATCAAGTGCTAAATACAACAATGTAGATAAAGCTTTTGAAGTATTTGATAAAGCTTTATTTAATACTTCAGAAAATGAATAGTTTATTAATGTATGTTGATTTTCAATATTTTAACGTATTAATGTATTTTATTAACTTCAATCCACGATTTACAACCACCAAATTCGGGGTTTTGTGCATCTAAAATAATTGGGTTTTCAAGTTTTTCAGTTGTAACAGTAAGGCAGTAAATTGTATTTTTTTGCCAACGATTAAATCTTTCTAGTAAAACATCTTCTTTCCAAACATGTAAATCGTTGAGTGATAAGAGCTCTTCTAAACTATTAATAACTTTAAAATCAATTACATTGGCTTTGTGAGTGATTGTAAAGGTATTATTATCAGGCAATTGATAATTTTCATTGTAAAATTTTAACCAATCTTCTTTTATTAAATGTTGTGCTTGATGAAACAAAGTTGGCATTAATAAAAATGATTTATCACGCAAAATGAAATCTTTTTCATCTTCTGAAATTCCTCCTTTACGAAGTATAATTTGCTGTTTACCAGAGATTAATGCCTGAACAATATATGCCCATTCTTTAAATGCCAACATTGATGTAGTAGTTGAAGGTTATGAGTTTAAATCTACAATTATTTTGATTTGGAAACCAATAAAAATCAATTCCAATAAAAAAGTAGTTATTTAGGTAGTAATCAAAATTTTGATTACTACCTAAATAACTACTTTTTGAATTATTAGAATCAATAACTAATTATTATTTATTTACAATTATCTTAATAATTTTTGTATTGCTTGAACTTGAGTACTTTAATAAATATACACCATTTATTAAATTTGAATAATCATTTACATCAAAACTAAATTCAATTTTATTATTATTTACAAAATCAGTCAAATTATCAAACGTTATAATATTTTCTCCTAAAAGGTTTGTAATTGATACCTTGACATCATTGTTATTGATATACTTATCTTTAATTATTATTTTTGTTATAGAAGATGTTGGATTAGGATAAGCTTCAATTTCAACAGAATCTTTGTTGATATCTTCTAAACCCGCAATTGTTGATTCATCTATACATGTTGAACAAACTTGTCCTCCTTGTGATGGTTCTAAAGCTAAGAATGCTGTATAATTTGATAAAATTCTATTTTTTAAACTCAAATTTATTATAGAACCAATCATTGAATTTGATTGAGTATTTGATTCAGATTCTAAAATAAATTTACCATTCCATATCGTTTTAGTAATACTATCACTTGTTGAAATTTCATTTTCATTAATAGCAATATTTTTATAAAATGAATTCCCATTATAGCTTCCTGATAAATTAATAATTAAAGGCATACTACCTGAAAATTTACCTGTTTGTATAATTGGACTATTGATACTTATATTTTGAATAGTATTGAAATTTAATCTATCATAACAAAATCCATTTAATAAAGTAGTATGAACATCCATCGTTGCAATTTTACCTGTTAATTCCTGTAAAATTTTATTCAACATTTCATTATATCCATTAGGTGTTTTATTGTTACTATAGTCAACTAATAAACTTGTTTGCATACCACTAGTTAGCCTACATAATGTTTGATAAAAGTATGCATCACCATATAAGTAACTATTATTATACCAATTATAATTTGAATAATTTGTTAGAAGATCAATACTATAAACTCTTGTAGTTATTGGTAAAGTTGCTACATAATCATTAATTAATGTATTTGAGTTAGATGCGTTATAATTATGTTCTGAAGCTGAAATTATTACAATATCTCCTCCATTATTTTCATTAACAAATTCAGATGATTTTGATAACAAAGAATTTAATGTGCTATAAGTTTTTATTTTAGAATCATCAATTTTTGAGAAAATAGTTGCTTTAGTTAAACTATCTCCTGAAATCCATTTATTACCAGTTCCTTCAATAATAAATCCTCCAAAGAATATTGCAAATGAATCTTTTTCAGTATAATTATTAACTATGTAATTTTTTAAATTAGAAAATAATTGAGAAGGAGTTATTGTTGATTTATTAGCCTCATAATCAATAATAAACGCTGTTTTTCTTTTTACAGGAAGATTTAAGGTTTTATTTGGAAAAAATACTAATTGATAAAAACCTTCAGTAGACGATGTTTTATATGTATTTAAAAATACACCCTCTTTAATATTTTGTGATTTAAATTTAATACTAAAATTATCTGAAAATACAGCTCTATCAACAGTTGTATATTTATATACAGCATTTAATGTATCAATATTTGTTGTAAATTTTGAAATTGATTCATTACTTAATAAAAAGTTTGAATTCCCTTTAACTAAAACTTTAGCCAAACTTGGAATACCTGATGTAGATGTACAGTAATTATAACTATAATATCCATTATAGCCACAATAGCTGTTACTTGCTGCATTCAATATATTTAATGGTAAATTAACAGAAAAATTACCATCTGAATTCCATACGTTTGGTAACAACATTTTAATTTTTACTTTTCTAGCTTGATTTCCTAATACTGGGAAAATTCTCAATTCATATTGGTTACCATTTTTGGTTAATATCGAAGGGTCTTGTCTTCTTTTAACTATTCCTTCATATATATTTCTAGCTGTCCATTTATCCATAATTTTAGCTTGAATAATATCATTATTAACCCATAACCATGAATCAGTAACTAATGAATTTGCAGGAAGATTAAAATTAAAAACTGTTTCAAGAGTATCTGTATTTAAATTCATTGAAGTAGCTTTTGAAGAAAATGTTAAAAAAAGCGATACTTCGGAATAAATTCCTTTAGGTTCAACTATAAAAACAGCATCATCAATACTACCTTTACCATATTTACTCCAAGAGATTTTGGGGTCAGATATTGATAGAGAGTTTTGAGCAGAAACAAAATTGCTTATTGTTATAAAAACAACAAAAAACAATAAATTAATATTAAATCTTTTCATAGTTATATTTTTTAATGTTTAACAACATTAAACATTAATTTATTATATCGCAAATTGTGAATATTATTAAATTGTTAATAAACTTACTCCTCTTCAGTATTGGTTAACATTGCTAACAAAGTATAAGTACCTTTTACCACAATTTTATTGCTTTTGGCATATTCTTGAGGTATGGTTACTTCGGTAAAGCCTTCGTGTGGTAGACCTTTTTTAACTGGTATTGCCTTGTATTCTAATGGGTTATTGTCAGACTGTACAAATATGTATGATTGTCCGTCCATTTCAACTATTGCATCATTGTTTAGGGTGATGGCATCAAAGCCGTCGGTGTGGATAATGGCACTTAGGTACATTCCTGGTATTAGGTTTGGATAATTTTTGTCTAAATGGGCATGTACACGAACGGTACGGTCGTCGTTTATTTTATAATTTACCAAAAATACCGATGCATTATATTCTGTATTTGGTTCGTTAATGAGGTTAAATGTTACTTTTTGTCCTTTTCTTAAGTGCAAAATATCTTTCTCAAAAACACTTAATTCCGCATGAAGGTGCTCAATATCAACAATTTCGGCAAGTACATCATTTGGAGTTACAAATTTGCCAACATTTACATTTACCGTAGTTACATAACCACTTATTGGCGAACGAATTTCAATTTTTGAACTTATTGTTGCACTCGAAATTTTATCTGCATTGATGCCAATCATTTTTAATTTTTCAGCCAAAGCCTTGGTTGCATTTTGTAAGTTTTGGTAATCGGTGCTTACTTGCTGAAATATTTTGGCAGAACTTACATTTTCTTTACTTAACTCTTCTTGACGGTTGAATTCGCTTTTTGCCAATGCCAATTTGTTTTTAGCATCAAGATAATCCATTTGCAATTGAATGTATTCGCTGTTTTCTAAAGTAGCCAATACTTCGCCTTTTTGTACATGAATTCCTTGTAATAATTTTGTTGTTCTAATGTATCCACCCATTGGTACTGAGATACTTATTAGGTTTTGTGGAGGTACATCTAGCGTTCCACTCACTTTAATATCTAAGCCCACATTTTTGATGGCAGCTGCACCTAATGCAATATTTGCATTCTTTAGCTGTGGCTCTGTGAGTGAAACAGTAATTATTTTATTTGCATCAACAGGTGCTTGCTCGGTTGGTGTTTCTTTTTTACTTGAACATGAAACTATGTAAAGTAATGAAACAAGGATGATTATATTTTTCATAATTAAATTCTTTATTGTTGATGATAATGTTGGGTTGAAACCCTTTTCTTTTCTCCTTGGGTTGAAACCCAAGGCTATGATATCTCCGTCCCTATGGGACTAATTGTTAAACTCTTAACTCAATTCCCAGTTAAATATTGAAGTTTTATTAAGGTTTGATTGAATTTTAGTTGAATATCCAAAGCTGAATTTTTGATTCCATAAGCTCGGTTAAATGCTTGAAAATATTCAAGATATCCAATTTGTCCGCCTTTAAATTCTTTTTGGGCATTTTGTAAAATTAACGAAGCTTGAGGCAAACCTTTGGTTTCGTAAAATTGCAAAGAAGCTTGGTTTTTGTTCAATTCAGCTTGTGTGTTACCAATTTCGAGTTTTAAATTATTGGCAGTTTGTTGGGCTTTAAACTGATTTGCTTCGGCTGATAATTGCAAGGAATTGATTCTAGCTCTGTAAGGCTTGAGCCAAAGTGGAACAAAAAGCGATACTTGCCAACCTTGAAATCTATTTTTCCCAGAGAAATATTTATCGTTTCCGTCAATATTTTGTGTACCAATCAAGGTTTGACTAAAATACCCAAAACTTACATCAGGATATGTTTTAGCTTTTTCAAGTTTTATACTTGTTTGCAAAATATTGTTTTGTTGTTTGCTGATTAAATACAAAGGATGATTTGTATAAATGCTTGTATCTGAATTGTTTGTTTTGAAATTTGGAAAAGCATTTTCTTTTAAATCAATCATTTCGTTACTACCAATTAAGGTTCTGATTTGGTTCAAAGTAATATCAATATCGGCTTTTGATTGCTGAAGTTGATTTTGAACATCGAACCATAAAGCCTCACTCGATATTTTTTCAAGCTGATTGGTTTCGCCAGTTTTGTAACGTAAATCACTCGCTTTTACCAAAATAGCCAACGTACTATCTTGACTTAAAAGCATTTTATGCTTCATTTTTTGATAAATAACTTGCACCATCAATGATTTCAACAACCACTTTTGTTCATTAATAGTCAGACTATGAATCAATTCGCTTAAATTAGTTTGAGCTTTATAGTTTTTACTTTGCGCTAAGTATAAAGCTGGCAAACTGAAGCTCTGGTTGATTCCAACATTATTATCAATTTGGATAGAGTTGTATTGCCCCCCTAAATAATTGAACTGTGTTTTACCTAAATCAAAAGCTGATTTTTCTAAAACTCGTTGTGATTCAATGTTCTTGGCTGATGCTTTGATAAGTAAATTATTATCCTGCAATTTTTGCAAGGCTTCGTCCCAACTAAGGGTTTGCTGTGCCAACAATGTTATTGGTAGCAAGCAACATATATATACAATTAGTTTTTTCATGATACCTCTGATTTAACAATTTTTCTATTTCCAAAAGCCAACATATACAATGCTGGTAACACTACCAAAGTAAGTAAAGTACTTGATATTAAGCCACCTATCACCACAGTTGCAAGTGGTTTTTGTACTTCAGCACCTGAGGAATGACTCAATGCCATTGGCAAAAATCCTAGTGATGCCACCATGGCTGTCATCAATACCGGACGCAAACGTGTGATACAACCTTCGATTACAATTGCCTTTATTGAATCAAAAGTACCTTCGTTTTCTAACTGTTTAAAGCTGGCTATCAATACTATACCATTTAAAACAGCCACACCAAACAATGCTATAAAACCCACCCCTGCCGAAATACTAAATGGCATATCACGCAACCATAAAGCAAACACACCTCCAATAGCCGAAAGCGGAATGGCTGAGAATATCAACGAACTTAGTTTCACGGAATTGAATGAGAAATACAGCAACACAAAAATCAGTAACAATGCCACAGGAACAGCTACAGAAAGTCGGGTTTTGGCTTCTTGCAAGTTTTCAAAACTACCACCATAAGTTACTGAGTAGCCAAGTGGTAATTTTATTTTTTGCGAGATAATTTTTTCAGCTTCCTCAACAATTGATTGCACATCTCTATTGCGAACATTAAAACCAACAGTAATAAATCGTTTGGTATTATCACGTTGAATTTGATTTGGTCCCAACACAAATTGCACCTCAGCTACTTGATTAAGAGGTATATGCAAACCATTTGGTGTGTCGATAAATAAGTTTTGTACATCTTCAATTCTGCTACGGTTTTCTTGTTTTAATCGAACAACCAAGTCGTAACGTTCTTCGCCTTCGTAAACCATTCCCGCAGATTTCCCAGCAAATGCTGCCTGAATTGTATTATTTACATCCTCGATATTTAAACCATATTGAGCAATTCTATCTCTATTAAATTTAACTTCAATTTGCTGTAAACCAGTTATTTTTTCAATGTATAAATCTTGTAACCCTTCTAATTTGTGGATTTTTGCTCCAATTTTATCAGCTACTTTTGCCAATTTATCTAAATCGTCACCATACACTTTTATTACCACATCTTGACGAGCACCTGTCATTAACTCATTGAATCGCATTTGAATAGGTTGTTGAAATCCAAATGTTACTCCTGGTAATTCCGACAACACTTCTTGCATTTTACCTGCTAATTCCTCACGAGAATGTGCTTTTTTCCATTCGTCCTTAGGTTTTAAGATAATCATTAAATCGCAGGCTTCAACCGGCATTGGGTCTGTTGGTACTTCAGACGAACCAATTTTACCAACTACTTTTATTACTTCATCAGGGAAATGAGTTAATAAAAGTTTGCCTGCTTTTTCTGAAACGTCCACCGTTTCACTTAATGAACTACCAGCCATAGCTCGGGTTTCAACTGCAAAATCTCCTTCGTCTAATGTTGGAATAAACTCACCACCCATTCCCAAGAATACCACGATTGCAAACACAAACATTGCAACAGATGAAATCACAATTTTCTTTTTCTGAGCTAATGTCCATTCTAAAATAGGTAAATAATAGGTATGTAATTTATTAATTAATCGAGAAGCAAAACCAGTGTCGGGTTTGATAGTTTTATTCATAAACAAAGCCGAAACCATTGGTACATAGGTTAATGACAAAATAAATGCACCGATAATTGCAAATGAAACCGTTTGCGCCATTGGTCCAAACATTTTACCTTCAACACCTGTCAAGGCTAAAATTGGTAAATAAACAATTAAAATAATTATCTCGCCAAAGGCCGCCGAACCACGAATTTTACGAGCCGAATCGTACACTTCTTCGTCCATTTCTTTGGCAGTTAAAGTAAGCGTAACTTTGTTTTGATGCATTCTTTGATGCAAATGATGTAAGGTTGCTTCCACAATAATAGCTGCTCCATCTACAATCAAACCAAAATCAATTGCACCCAAACTCATTAAATTACCCGATACGCCAAACAGCGACATCATTCCCAAGGCAAAAAGCATTGCCAACGGAATTACTGATACCACTACCAAACCTGCTCGAACATTTCCTAGCATCAACACCAATACAAAAATCACAATCAATGCACCTTCGGCTAAGTTTTTTGTAACAGTTGAAATGGCATTGTTTACCAATTTTGTTCTATCAAGATAAGCTTCAATTACAACACCTTTGGGTAAGGTTTTTTGAATTTCGGCAACTTTAAGTTTCACATTTGCAATTACTTTGCTTGAGTTTTCACCTTTAAGCATCATTACAATTCCACCAACTACTTCACCTTTGCCATTTAAAGTCATGGCTCCATAACGAACCGCCGAACCGTACTGCACTTTTGCTACATTACGAATCAAAATTGGTGTACCAGAAGTGGTGTTTTTTACAACAATCTTCTCAATATCTTCAATAGTTCGGGCCAAACCTTCGGAACGAATAAAATACGAATATGGCTTTTGGTCAATATAAGCACCCCCTGTATTTTGGTTGTTTTTTTGCAATGCGGCATATATTTCTGCAATGCTAATGTTGTAACTTTTAAGCTGTTGTGGTTCAATTGCTATTTCGTATTGTTTTAGCAAACCACCAAAACTACTCACTTCAGCAATACCAGGCGTACTCAAAAGCTGACGACGAATTACCCAATCTTGCAGACTTCGTAATTTCATTGCATCAAATTCTTGTTCAAAACCTGGTAATGGTTTCAAAACGTATTGGTAAATTTCACCTAAACCAGTAGTTATAGGCGCAAGTTCTGGTTCGCCAGCACCGGCAGGAATTTGGTTTTTTACCCCAATTAGGCGTTCGCTTACTTGTTGGCGAGCCCAGTAAATATCAATTCCGTCGTCAAAAACTATGGTAACAACCGATAAGCCGAATCTCGAAAAACTTCTTAACTCTTTTTTACCAGGAATATTTGCCATCGCCAATTCCACTGGAAATGTAATTAACCTTTCCATTTCATTCGCTGATAATGATGGACTTACGGTTAATATCTGCACTTGATTATTGGTGATATCTGGCACAGCATCAATCGGTAATTTACTTGCCGAATAACCGCCCCAAACTATCAACCCCAATACCATAAGCCCAATAATGAGCTTATTATATATCGAAAATCGAATAATTTTATCTAACATGTTAATAGATTTTAGTACAAAGTACAGCGTACTAGGTACAAGGTAATGTAAATTGGAAAATTGAGATATAGATAAATCTCAGTACACAGTACTCAATACTTTGTACTAAAAAACTACGCTAGGCGAGGAGGTTGCCAAATACTGTGGCAATATTGAGAAAAAAGTAAATCTTGATTTTGAGTAGAATATTTTGGAGATAACTGATTTACAGCACCTTTATTTTCATAAAAGAAATTTAAACTTGGTTGAAAAAACACCCAATTACCTAAACTAACATGATTATGGTGGTGATTGTCGTCACTAGGGAAAAATGGCAAATCTCCATGATTTTCAGCTGTTTGATGTGATTGGTCAAAATAATGTAATACCAAAAAGTCGGTAAACGAAATGTCAGCATTTTTTTCGTGATGTTCATAAAAATGCGAAACCAAAGCACCCAATTTTTCAAAATGCTCCGCACCCACCTTAGGCATAAAACCTAAAATAGTGAAATACAGGCATAATATGGTTACAGCGATGGCTTTCATAATCATTGTAAAGGTGTAATTTTGTTAGGAAAAATGCAAGGGTTATTTTTGAGTATGTTCAATTATTAGAAACAATAATATTTTAACTACCAAATCCTTGTATCTTTGTGATTATATAAAATAACATCATGAACGTACCAGAAATACTTCGTCAGGCAGGATTAAAGAAAAAAGAAAACAAAAAGTTTGTATTAAAGCTTCATACCAAAAAAGCATTGATCAAACAAATTGACGATATTGTTCACGAAATTCATGATGAAGTTTTTGAAAAAATTGATTGTTTACAATGTGCTAATTGTTGTAAAACAACAAGCCCAATTTTTAAAATGTATGATATTGAGCGACTTTCAAAACATTTTAGGGTAAAAGCACACGATTTTATTGAAGAATTTTTGCGTATGGATGGTGATGGAGATTACGTTTTACGTGAAGCTCCTTGTCCGTTTTTAGATACTGATAATACTTGCACTGTATATGATTTCCGCCCGAATGCATGTAGGGAATATCCACATACAAATCGTAAAAAATTCTATCAATTATTAGATTTAAGTTTAACAAATACAGAAATTTGCCCAGCTGTTTTTGAAATTTTTGAACGCCTAAAACCTATCTTGGATAAACCTTCAAGCAAACAATAACTTTGTTAAGTTAATCTAAATTTTCAAACTATTTTACGCTTATAATAAGTCATTAAATTTAATAGTCACAGAGTTTGGAAAAGTAACTAATTTATGATGAAGCTTTTCGCTATCTACTAATATCTTTTGGATATTTTGGGCTTTATCTATATAATCTTGTTTACTTTGATAATAGGTTGTTTTAATTTTATGACAATTTGGATGATTAAAAATTTTATTAAGTAACAAACGGTCTGAAATACCACAAGAATGTCCCCATAGGTGTACTTCATATTCGCTGTTAATGAATTTAGATAACCTACTTGTATTATCTGTTAATAAATATGAAAAGTGCTTCATATTTATAGTATAACTATTATCATCTTTAAATAAGCTATACTTTGGATGTAATTCATCTCCATATCCGAATATTATAGGATTGTCTTCATCATTTAACTTACCATGATAGTATATAATTTGTTTGTCTCCTATAAATGATTCAAGTGTATCTGTATAATTTAAATTTAAAAACAAAACATCATTTTGCTCTAATGCACTGTATCCCAATTCATTGTTTAGAAATTCTACAACGTCTTTGTTTTTATTTTTTTCTTTTGATACGATATCTAAATATTCAATTAAATAATTCTTTATTTGCTCTAAGTCATTATTTAAAACCTCTACATTTTGTTTATACATTGAAATAGGTTGATTTATATTTTCAAAACAATCAACCAAAGAATTAAAATATTCATTTTCTATGTCAACCCATGTAGCACTTGCTATCTTAAGAATTTTTGATAAAAACGGGGATTTTACTCTAGTTTGATTACTTGAACTAATTGAACGAGAAATACTTCTAAACAAATTATTAAGATTAACTATTCCTTCATTAACAATGCCTCTTTCATCTGAAAAATTAATTAAAATTAAGCTATCTTCATAATTACAATACGAAGAACCAATTTTTACCTTCTCAATTAAATACCAATTAATAAAATCTTTATAACTAGTTTTTAAACCATAGGCTAAATCAAAGCCATTACCAATAATTACAAGCTTTTTAAATCCATTCATGTTAAATACAATATTGTTTTACATTTCCGCTTCCTCCTCAACTTTAACTTCGGTAGCATAAATACCTGTTAAAACACGAAGGGCATCGTCGATGGTTTTGATGTTTTCAAATTGAATTAATAGTTTTCCTTTTAACTCTTTCATTAAACATGTTTTAGCATTTTTTTGAACATGTGTTAGTACTGCTCCAAATGCATCAGATTGGAAATATGTTTGATGCGTTTGTGGTACAAATTGCCCTTTCATTAAACCTCCCTTTAAGGTAAGTTTTTCTAAACCAAGTATTTCGGCTTGCCAACGTAAACGTACTGCTTTTATCAAATCTCGCACTTCTCTTGGTTGACGACCGAATTTATCTTCCAGATTTTTAACAAATTGAACTAATGTTTTTTCATCTTTTATTGAATCCAATTCTGAATACAAACCTAACCTTTCTGAAATATTACTTACATAAGTTTCTGGTATTAAGAGCGCTAAGTCGGTTTCAATGCTACAATCAGGCAGGAATTGTTTTACATTTAATTCATGCTCAAATAGTTCTTTAAACTCGGTTTCTTTTAATTCTTGAATGGCTTCGTTTAGAATTTGGTGATACATTTCAAAACCTAAGTCGGTAATAAAACCACTTTGCTCACCTCCTAGTAAATTACCCGCTCCACGAATATCCAAATCTCGCATGGCTACTTTAAATCCATCTCCAAGTTCTGAAAACTCTTCTAAAGTACCCAATCTTTTGCGTGCATCAGAAGTTAAAGAGCCAGTTGCATTGCTTAGTAAATAACAATATGCTTTTTTGTTTGAACGCCCAACTCTACCTCGCATTTGATGCAAATCAGACAAACCAAACATGTGTGCATGATTGATAATGATGGTGTTAGCATTTGGAATATCCAAACCTGATTCAATGATATTGGTTGAAACCAGCACATCATAATCACCATCAATAAAGCCTAACATTATTTTTTCAAGTTGTTCACCTTCCAATTGTCCGTGAGCGGTGGCAACTCTAGCTTCTGGTACAAGTTTAAATATTTTGTTAGCCATTGAATCGAGTTCAGCCACTCGGTTATGCACAAAAAATACTTGTCCGCCACGTTTTAATTCGGCACTTACTGCATCACGAATTACTTCATCAGAAATGGTGTGTATTTCGGTTGTAACTGGTTGACGATTAGGTGGAGGCGTAGCAATTATCGACAAATCTCTTGCCCCCATCAATGAAAAATGTAAAGTTCGAGGAATTGGGGTTGCAGTTAAAGTAAGTGTATCAACATTTACCTTAATTTCCTTCAGTTTTTCTTTTACCGAAACACCAAATTTTTGTTCTTCGTCAATAATAAGTAAACCTAAGTTTTTGAATTTTACGTCTTTACTTACAACTCTATGGGTTCCTATTAAAATATCGGTTTTGCCTTCAGCTACTCGTTTGAGGGTATCTTTTATTTGTCCGGTAGTTTTAAAACGATTTACATATTCAATGTTTACAGGCAGTTTTGCCATACGTTCGGCAAATGTTTTAAAATGTTGCATTGCAAGCACTGTAGTTGGAACTAACACCGCCACTTGTTTTGAATCGCAAACGGCTTTAAATGCTGCCCTGATTGCAACTTCTGTTTTTCCAAAACCAACATCTCCACAAACCAACCTGTCCATTGGGTGTGGTTTTTCCATGTCATTTTTTACGTCTTCTGTGGCTTTAGCTTGGTCAGGTGTATCTTCATAAATAAATGAAGTTTCGAGTTCGGCCTGTAAAAATCCATCTTTTGAGAAAGCAAAACCTGGGGCAGCTTTACGCTTAGCATATAAGGTAATGAGCTCTTTAGCAATGTCTTTTACATTTTTACGGGCTTTACTTTTCTTGTTTTCCCAATCAGGCGAACCTAATTTACTCATATTAGGTGGACCGCCTTCTTTGCCGCTGTACTTCGAAATTTTATGTAATGAGTGAATACTCAAGCAAAGTAAATCGTCATCTCTGAACAACAAACGTATTACTTCTTGCTGTTTTCCATTTGAATCAACTTTATCTAAACCTACAAAACGAGCAATTCCATAATCTGTATGTGTAACATAATCACCTACTTGTAAGGTTTTTAGTTCTTTTAAAGTTAATGCTTTTGATTTAGAGAACTTCTCTTTTACTTTAACTTTATGGTATCTATCAAAAAGTTGGTGGTCGGTGTAGCAAACAAGTTTTAGCTGATGGTCAATAAAACCGTTGTGAATTGCATGGTCAATATGCTGGGTTTTAATGGTGGTATCGGCTTCGTGAAATACTGTTGCTAGTTTTTCGTATTGATGAAGCGAATCTCCAAAAATAATATTGCTATAGCCTTTATGTTGGTATTCACTTAAAGTGCTTGCCATCAATTTGGTATCTTTGTTAAAAGATTCCTGCGACTTGATATCAAACTTAATTTCTAAGGTCTTTTTGTAATGTGCCTTTGTACCAAACTCAACAATTGGATATTCTTTGATTCCTTTTTCAAACTCTTTGGCTGTTTCAAATAAATCAGCACTATTGGTGATTAGTTTTGAATTATAGGTTTCTTGTAAAGCTTTTTGAAATTCGTGGTTTGCTCTGTCAAACAGGTTGTCAATGGTTTCTAATGTAAGTTTTACATCTTTAAACCAAATAATGGTTTCTTTTGGGAAAAAGTGTAGAATTGATTCTCTGGTTTCTTGCAATAATTTAGTTTGTACATTCGGGATAATTGAAATGTACTGTTTATGTTCAACAGAAAGTTGTGTATCAGGATTAAATGTTCGTATGCTTTCGATCTCATTTCCAAATAGTTCTATTCTATATGGCAAATCGTGGGCATAAGAAAATATATCAATAATACCACCTCTAATTGCAAATTGACCTGGTTCAAAAACGAAATCTGTTTTTTCAAAATCGTACTCAATAAGCATTTCTGAAATGAAATTGCTATCCAATAATTCACCCACTTTTGCCCCAAAAGTATTGGCTACAAGCGAACGTTTGTTGATTACTTTTTCGCCAAGTGCATCTGGGTAGGTAACTATTATTTTCGACGACTTATTATTGTCATTCAATCTATTCAATACTTCAGCTCTTTGAAGTATGTTGGCATTGTCAGTTTCTTCAAACTGATATATTTTTTTGTATGATGTTGGGAAAAGTAAAATCTCAGAATGAGGTGCAAATGTTTGCAAATCATTGATGTAAATATTTGCCTCGTCTTTGTCGTGTACAACCAAAAGTTGCACATAATTAGGCATTAAAGTTTGTAATGCTGCAGGGATTAGCGAGTTTGCACTGGCATGTAAACCAGTAAGTTTTATGTTTTTAGTATCTGACTTTAATGATTCTGCAATGGTTTGTACCATGGCATCGTTTGTGTAAAGCTGAACAAAGTCTTTAATTTTCACTATTGAGGTGGTTTTTTTACAAAATTATGAAATATTAAATTGGCAAATGTATAATTGATATTATTTAATTGCAGTACAATTATTAGTTTACCAACAAACTTTCCAAACATTTCACAAAATGATACACTTCTTCAAAAGTATTGTATAAAGGAACTGGTGCAAAGCGAAGTACATTTGGATGACGCCAATCTGCGATGATGCCATTTTTATTGAGAGCTTCTATGATACTTTTATCAGCATGATGTAATATAATTGATACTTGGCAACCTCTTTGTTTTTCGTTTTGTGGAGTAATGATTGTTAGTGTTCCCTTATTTTTTGATTCTATAATATTCAGTAATTCAATTAAATAGCCTGTTAATTGAACACTTCTATTTCGTAAATTATTTATTCCATATTTTTCAAAAATTTGCAATGAAGCCATATATGCTGCCAAATTCAAGACTGGTGCATTGCTCAATTGCCAACCATCAGCACCTGTGCTTGGAATGAAGTGTTTCTGCATCAAAAACCTATCTTCTTCACGGTGTCCCCACCAACCTGCTTGACGAGGTAAGTTTCTGTTTTCATGGTTTTTATGTACAAATACGCCACCTACACCACCGGGACCAGCATTCAAATATTTGTACGAACACCATACCGCAAAATCAACTTGCCACTGATGTAATTGTAAATCTAAATTCCCAACTGCATGTGCTAAATCAAATCCGGCATAAGCTCCCACTTTATGAGCCGTTTCTGTAATTTTTTCAAAATCAAAAACCTGACCTGTGAAATAATTTACTCCACCCAAAAGTACCAATGCCAATGAATTGCCATGTTTAAGTATTTCATTTTCAATAGCTGAGGTTTCAATATTGTATTCTCCTTCTTTTGGCGTAATTATAATTAAAGCATCATTAACATTTAAATTGTGTAGTCGAAGTACACTTTCTATTGCATAATAATCACTTCCAAAAACATCATTTTCAATTAAAATCTTAAATCTGGTTTTTGTTGGGCGATAAAATGAACTTAACATCAAGTGTAAGTTTACAGTTAATCCGTTCATCATCACCACTTCTGATGGTAAAGCACCTACAAGTTTGGCGGAGCCTTCTTTAGAAAAATGATGGTATTTAAACCAAGGTTTTTCGCCTTCAAAATGCCCTTCAACTCCTAAGTTTTTCCATTGATTTAATTCAAACTCAATTGCAGAAGCTGTTGATTTAGGTTGCAAACCCAATGAGTTTCCACAGAAATAAATATATGGTTTTCCCTCTTTTGTAAGTGGAATATAAAATTCATCTCTCGCTGGAGTTGGGTATTTTTGTTCTAATTGTTGAGCGTATTTGATTGAAAATGGATTCATTTTTAGAGACTTAAGATGAAAGACGGAAGACTTAAGATTTTTAGAGTTTTGAGTTTAGAGTTTGGAAACCCACCCCTTGCCTTGCTACGCAATCAAATTTCACACTCTCGTGTTCATTTGTAAGGAGGGGAATATCGAATGGTAACTTAGCATTTGTGTTAAATTACTAGATTCTGAAAGTTAAATACTTATTTTTATTAAACTAAAGTTGGTTAAGTTTATAACTAAATCCATATATAGATTGGAATGTTAATTAGTGGACGAATTCCCTCTTGGGAGGGGGAAGGGTGGGTTTTTAATAAACCTCATTCTTAAGTCATAAGTCTTGATTCTTAAGTCTCAAATCAAAAAATCTCACCCAAACACAGCTTCCATACATTCCTCTAATTTACCAATTTGTGTAATTCGTATTTTATCGAATAAATCTTTTGGTATTTTACAGTATTTTGAAACTATAATTTCCTTAAAGCCAAGCTTTTGTGCTTCGCTGATACGTTGTTCTACTTTACTTACAGCTCTTACTTCGCCACCTAAACCAACTTCTGCCGCAAAGCAAATGGTTTTATCCACAGCAATATCATTAAACGACGAAACGATTGACATACAAACACTTAAATCCATTGCTGGGTCTTCGAGTTTTATGCCTCCTGCAATATTTAAAAACACATCTTGCATTCCCAAACGCATACCACATCGTTTTTCTAACACAGCAAGTAACATATTGAGTCGCTTAGCATCAAAACCGGTACTGCTTCGTTGCGGAGTGCCATAAGCTGCAATACTAACAAGTGATTGTACTTCAACTAATAAGGGTCTGTTTCCTTCTAAAGAAGCGCCAATAGTGATTCCCGAAAATTCTTCATCACGTTGGGTAATTAATATTTCAGATGGATTACTAACTTGACGCAAACCTTCGCCTGTCATTTCGTAAATACCTAATTCAGAAGTAGAACCAAAACGGTTTTTGGTTGTTCGTAAAATTCTGTATGATAAATGTCTGTCTCCTTCAAATTGTAACACAGTATCAACCATGTGTTCGAGCACTTTTGGTCCAGCCAATGCACCATCTTTGGTAATATGGCCTATTAAAAATACAGGAGTGTTTGATTCTTTAGCGTACTTCAACAATTCAGCGGTGCATTCTTTTACCTGTGATACACTTCCTGCCCCTGATTCAATAAATGCAGATGTTAATGTTTGGATTGAATCAACAATTAAAATATCAGGTTCTAAGGCTTCAATTTGTTTAAAAATGTTTTGGGTTGATGTTTCAGACAAAATAAAACATTGTTCATTTGCATGGTAAGTGATTCGTTCTGAACGCATTTTGATTTGTTGCTCACTCTCCTCACCCGATACATACAACACTTTTTGCGTAGCCAACATCAATGCAATTTGCAACATCAAAGTTGACTTACCAATACCTGGTTCGCCACCAACAAGCACAATTGAACCAGGAACAATTCCTCCGCCAAGAACACGATTTAGTTCATCGTCTTTGGTAACGATTCTTTCATGCGAAATAGTTTTTATTTCCTTGATTGGCAGAGGTTTATTTGCAATTTGTTTTGACGAGCTATTCCATGCACCTTTGTCTTTAGCTAGGGTTTCCTTGGTAAAAAGTTCTTCAACCATGGTATTCCACTCGTTACACGAGGGGCATTTACCTAACCATTTCGCAGATTCGTATCCGCAACTCTGACAAAAATACGATGATTTAACTTTAGCCATTTATAAAACCTTTAAACAATACAATATTAATAAATATATCTGCAAGGCTTATGTTATCAACTTAAATAATTTATGATTGTCAAGGTCTGACAACGTAGAAACAAAATTTAAAAATTATTACGAATAAATCACCTTCAAAATTTCATCCATATATTCACGGTTGTTACTTAAGCGAGGAACTTTAAATTGTCCGCCGAGTTTATTTTTTTGTTTTAGCCATTTATAAAAACTTCCTCTTGGAGCAGCATGTACAATTGGTGCTTGTAACGCAAGGTTTTTGTAACGTTTTGCATCATAATCAGAGTTTACTTCACGTAGTGTAACATCAAGTACTTCGGTAAAATATTCTAAATCAGATGGTTCTTGTTCAAATTCAATCACCCATTCGTGTCCGCCTTTGCTATTTTGGGCTAGATAAACTGGCGCTGCCGTATAATCAGTGATGGTTGCTGAGGTAGCTTTACAGGCTTTGGTTATTGCTTTTTCGGCATTTTCAACCACTACTTCTTCTCCAAATGCATTGATAAAATGCTTAGTTCGACCTGAAATTTTTATTCTGAAAGGGTCGATACTGGTAAACTTAACAGTATCGCCAATTACATATCTCCACAAACCAGCATTGGTAGTAATTACCATTGCATAGTTTTTATTTAATTGTACATCAGCAAGTTGAATTGTATTTGGGTTTTCTTTCCCAAATTCATCCATTGGTATAAATTCATAAAAAATACCATAATCGAGCATTAAGAGCATTTCGCCACCTTGCTTTAAATCTTGAATACCAAAAAATCCTTCTGAGGCAGTGTAAGTTTCAAGATAATGCATATTTGGCGAAGGAGCCAATTTTTGAAACAATGGTTTGTACGGTTCAAACGAAACTGCTCCATGTACAAACACCTCCAAATTAGGCCATATTTCCTGAATATGTGATTTGCCAGTTTGCTCTAACATACGCTGAATCAACACTATAGCCCAAGTAGGCACACCAGCAATACTGGTAACATTTTCTTCGAGTGTAGTTTCAATAATTCGGGCTATTTTATCTTCCCATTTATCCATCAACGCAATTTCTAAACTTGGTGTACGGATAAATTGTGCCCAAAATGGCAAATTTTGCATTATCAATGCACTAACATCACCTAAGTATGAATCTGGATTTAACTCATTTATTTGGTGACTCCCTCCTATTGACAAACCTTTTCCTGTAAACATTTTAGTTTCAGGATAATTGTTCACATAAATTGAAAGCAAATCTTTACCACCTTTATAGTGACAATCTTCAAGTGATTCTTCAGAAACTGGGATAAATTTTGAACGAGCATTGGTCGTTCCTGATGATTTGGCAAACATTTTTATTTTACCTGGCCACAAAATATTTCCTTCGCCACGCATCATTCGTTCAATAGAAGGAAACAAATCCTCGTAAGAACTTACCGGAATTCTATTTTTAAAAGTTTCGTAATTGGTAATAGTATCAAAATCATACTTTTTACCAATTTCAGTTTTTGAAGCTGTAACGAGTAATTTTTTTAATACATCATCTTGAACATCAATTGGGTACTTGATAAAAAGTTCAATTTGGTGAATCCTTTTTTTCATCACCCAAGTAATAATTGAATTTAGAATTTCCATCTCTACAGTTAAAATCTCTTCTTATGCAAATATAACAATAGGATTAATAAATAAAAGCTATCAAATGTATGATTGATATTTGTTTTTAAACCCTTATAAACCTGAATATATTCAATATTTGAGCTATTGCATTTAAAATTAAAGTAAAATCGCTGCCACCATTTGAACCTAAAATTAAGGTAACACCAATTGCCAAAATCGAAATTGCAATAAGTAATGCATTAATTAAAGTTAATTTTGTAGTTAATAAATAAAAAATCATCAGTGATAATGTTAAAACACCAAGTATCAAAAGTATAATGTTTGATGTTTGTGATTGTGTTTTATTTGATTTTTCGGTTTTAGAGATAGATAGTATTTGTTTTGTAATGTTGAGTTTTGATGCAAAGGTGAATGGTTTAGCTAATTTTGATTTTATATTTTTTGAAGAATAAATTATTGTATCTTTTTGATTAACAATAGTTTTAGAAACAACATTTGAATCAATTGTGGATAACTTTGTATTCATTGGGAATTTCCATTCAATATCAGTATAGATTTTTGAAAAAGTTGGTTGAGTTTTTCGTCTAGCACATGAGGCTAATAAAACTACCAAAAGAAGTATGATGTATTTGAATTTCATATTGCAAAATATCGGATTTATTAATTAAAACAAAAATTACATACCTTTAGATTTGAATAAAACTCCGTTCTTCGACAACATAGCTATATTTTTATAACAAAAGTCAACACAAAGTATTCGTCCTTATTTGCAATCACGATGGCATATCCAAATTTTTAATCCTTAATAGTAGCAAATGGTTTTATTAACAACTGTTTATGCGGATTGCAAATCCACCGATAATGATTCGTGATTACAAATCACGAATAGCTACTGTAGCTTGCAGTTGTGGAAATGGTTAGAGAAGAACTCGAATAGCTGATTAGACCAATACAAATTTGAATTAGACAACTTTACTACTTGCAGTTTAGATAAGGTTTTGACTGATTATCAAGGAAAAGATATTAGCATTGGAGGTATTGTTACATTAGTGAATATTAGGAAATCTCGAAAAGGGGATGATTTTGCGATTGTAACTTTGGAAGATTATTCTGGTACTTTAGAAATAGCCTTCTTTGGTAAAGATTACCATAATTTCGCTTCATTTCTTTCTCATGGTAGTTTTATATATGTAAATGGAAAAGTTGAAAAGAAATGGAAATCAGAAACAGATTTTACTTTTAAACCATATTCAATTAAGCAAATTTCAGATATTAAAGAAGAGAAAACTAAAGGTTTAAAACTTGAGATAGATTTAGAAATGCTTGATTATAAATTGATAGACCATATCGAAAATTTAACCTCTCAAAATACCGGAAAATTTGATTTTGCAGTAAATTTAAGGCATAATGGCATGTTGGTAGAATTGTTTTCTCGCCGATTAAGAATCGATCCTACAATAGAATTAATCAAAGAACTGGAACAATTTGAAGGAGTGAAGTGTAAGTTGATGGCGTAGGTTTGTTTTTGTTTAAATATATTAATTTTATGATTGTCTAAAAGTTGAATTTTACTAACATTACATTTTTTTTAAAGAGTTAATTGTTTGAATTTTAGATAATAAAAAAAGCTACTCCATAAGAGTAGCTTTTTTTATTAATGTTTTAATATTCTCTTAATTTTTGATTAAGACTCTTTCTATTAATCCATTATCTGAAATTACTTGTAATATATAAAAACCTGATGGCTGATTACTTAGGTCAATAATAGTACTTGGGTTTGATGATTTTGCTGAACATATCTCCACACCTAAACTATTATAAACTTTTAAGCTTACATTATTCAAACTTGAGTTGATTGTGAATTTACCGTTGCTTGGATTTGGATACACGGTCAACAATAAATTTTCGGATGCCTGAGGTTTGATATCAGTAACATTTTGGCATAATCCTATGGTTTTGGTATTATCATCAATGCAAAATGCAGCTACTATATTTGCATTTAATGTACCGATAGTAAATATTTGACTAGTATCACTTTGATAACCTTCTAAGTCTCCAACAATTTTATAATCCCCATTCGGAATGTTATCAAAAGTAAAGTTTCCATTCGCATCGGTAGTAGTATATCCTACTACATCATTATTAGAATCAATTAAGTAAACATTAATAGAAGCTACAGAGCTACTCAGTTTGGCTATAACAGGCACCGTTTTGCCGTTTTTAATATTTCCATTAATACTGCCATTTCCTGTACTTAATGATTTTAATGCGATGGCTTTAATGTCTATATTTTCAATTAAGAAGTCAGGACAACCCATTACTTTAATCTCTTTCGACAATTGATATTGGAAAGTTGATTCAAAATAGGTAGGAACTATTCCACAAGAAGTTCCACAATTGTATTTTAATTTGTAAGTTCCTGTTTCCAGATTTGAGAAATTATAATTTCCATTCGTCACTATAAAAGTATCGATAGGGCTAACTTGTGAATTCAATACCTGATATAGCACTACAGAACCTGTGGTCACAAGAGTATTATTATTAGTTATTTCACCGGTAATACTTGATTTTACATCAGTGCCAATGACATAAAGATTTAATACCACAGTACTGTCGCAACCAGCCAAATTGGTTTTTTGTGCATAATATTTACCACTTGTGTTATAGATTTGACTATTAAATGAGTAGGTATTTCCTGCACAAATGGTATCATTTATAAATGTAGAATCTATACCTCTTACTTTTCCTTCTAATTTGAAAAAGAAAATAGGAGAAGAAGCATCGTTACTTGAAAGATAGAACAGGGCATTTTTATTTCCTTCTGTATTTGGCACAAATCGAACATTTACTTCAACTGAATCTTGTGGTTTTAAGAATTTGAAGATGGTATCTGTCAACTCAAAATCAGAAGCATTGTCTCCTATTAATTTTAATGTTTTAATGTTCAGGGTATCTGTACCAATGTTTTTAATTTTGAAATGTTTATTTACAGGGCTACTTTTTTCACAAATGTTTGCAAAGAAGGTGTTATCAAAACTTGAAGAAACAGTGTCTCTATTTGAAATCTTGAGTCCATTTCCTTCAATCACTAGTTTTGGAAATCCATTGTTGCTAGTTGAATCATTGATATCAAAATTATTTAATACATACCCTACAGGCTTTTCACAGGAGATAGAATCAACTAATGGGTTACCTAAAGTATCTGCATCATAATCTCTGTACCATATTTGGTTTGGATGTAAAGCCGCATTGCTGTCATCACAGTCTTTATTGGTTAATTGAATTTCGTAGGTTTTAACCCCTCCAGGATTAACGAAATTAGAACTTGTACCTGTTTTAGTAAACCCGGTTAGTGCACCAAGATTATTATTTCCACTGGCATCTTCAATATTGACAATCTCGGTATTATTTCCTGAAGCAACACCTTGATTGAAATGATAATTAGCCATTAAGCCAGAAGTTACATTCAATATCTCTTTGTTATAGTTAGCCAATATCTCTTCTGGAGTTCTTACTTTATTCCAGAGTCTCATTTCATCCATTGACCCATTGAATGTATTACAAGCACAAGATGTCGGGCTTTGGCGACCAATATTAACCGGGCCATTGTCATTTTCTGTGGTAACAGCACCTGTTTGGGTAGGACCTACCTGAACCCCATTTTGAAAGAATTTGATTTCGTTTTTGCTAACACTATAGGTGAGTGCAATGTGTGTCCAGGTATTAGATGGAATATTCATGCTATTATAAACCCAGCTACCTCTGTAAAACCCAAGTCTGGGTACATCTCCTGGGTTATGCGTGAACAGATATTTATAATCTCCCTTGTCAATTATGGTGTTGTTAGACTGATCAGAAGGGTTTATCCAAGTTTCAATAGTAAATTCATCTTTCAAATCAAGTGTATTATTATTGTCAGGAACGTTTACAAAATTCCCCGGGATGGTACTGAAATTTAAAGCTAAGCCTCGGGTAGTTGGAACTTCTGTTAACGACGAGTCTAAGCTAACATTTGCAGCCTGTATATAACCTACAGGTTTCGTACATTGAACCAATGAACTACCATCTGTATAACCGTCACCATCAGCATCTTTAAACCATTTGATGTTAGGGTATTCGTTGGCATTGTTGTCGTTACAGTCGCCGGTTAAGGCTTTTAAAGCATAAGCGGGTTTAAATCCTAGAGAATCGTTACAGCCAATATAGTTGGTTCCTTCACTATATCCGTCATTGTCAGCATCTTTGTACCATAATTGCCCTCTGAATTGATTTGGGTCAGCATCATTACAATCGCCTCCAAAAGTTTGGTAATTTTTATTGATCGCTCCTGGTGCTACAAAATTCGAACTAGCTCCATTTTTGATAAATCCTGAAAGAGTTCCATTATTACCATTTCCACTTTCATCAATAACTGAAGTAATAGTTGAATTATTTCCTCCAGCAATACCTTGATTAAAATGATAATTCCCAACCAGACCGGACATTACTGTAGTAATTTCTTTGGTATAGTTTGCCAAAATTTCTTCAGCTGTCCTTACCTTATTCCAAAGTCTCACATCATCCATTTTACCATTAAATGTATTACACGCACAATTGGTTGGATTTTGACGACCAATATTAATTGGTCCATTATCATTGGCAGTAGTTACTGCACCTGAATAACTAGGGCCCACTTGTACACCATTCTGATAAAATTTTATCTGATTATTGCTGACACTATAGGTCATAGCAACATGAGTCCAAGAATTGGTTGGAATAGTCATAGGATTATACAACCATGTTCCTCTATAAAAGCCTAATCCTGTAGTGTTATTTGGATTATGAGAAAGCAAATACTTATAATCACCTTTATCAATAATGGTATTATTGGCAGCGTCAGAAGGGTTTATCCAAGCTTCAATGGTAAATTCATTTTGTAAATCTAGTGTATTATTGTTATCAGGGATGTTTACATAGTTGCCTGGTCCAAAATCCAATGCCTGCCCAAGTGTTGGGTCAACTGAAACACTTAAGGTATCTTTTGACGGAACATATAAAGTGTCAAAGTGGTTATAATTAAGTGAATTAATAAAGTTCGAAACATTTCCAGTGCGGTAAAAACCATTCAGTCCTCCTTCATTGTTTAATCCACTATCATCTTTTATATAAATAATATTAGTATTATCACCTCCAGGTATACCCTCATTGAAATGATAATTTGCCACTAATCCATCCGTAACTGTATTTATTTCTTTGTAATAATTCAAAGCAATTTCTTCTTCGGTTCTTACTTTATTCCAAAGTCTAACATCGTCCATCGATCCATTAAAAAAGTTACAATTACAAGAAGTTGGGTTTTGAACTCCTAGGTAAGTTGGCTTATTATCATTTGCTATTGTAACTGCACCTTGCAAGGTAGCCCCCACTTGCTTTCCATTCAAAAAGAATTTTATTTCATTTTTACTAACACTGTAAGTCATTGCAATATGTGACCACACATTTATTGGAATATTCATTGGGTTGATAATCCATGAGGTACCATCCCTGTAAAAACCTAAACCAGCATTTCCATTCGGATTATGAGAAAATAAATACCTATAATTTCCTTTATCAATAATTGTATTATTTGCATTGTCTTCAGGATTTATCCAAGCTTCAATGGTAAATTCATCCTGTAAGTCAAGTGAATTCCATCTATCTGATATGGACACTGCACTATTGTGAAGCTGCTGAAAATTAAGTGCTGAACCAAAATTTGTAGTTGTTAAAGTGATAAGGGTATCATAATTAGTTATTAATTCACTCAGTAATTTATATCCTTCAGGTTTATTACATTGTGTTACAAAAATGCTTCCATCAGAATAGCCGTCATTGTCAGCATCTTTATACCATTTACTGTTTGGGTTAATGTCTTTGTTTTTATCATTACAATCTAAATTGTTAGTTACATAACCATTAATTGCTTTGCAAAAAGATTGACTTTTGTTCGGGTTACCAAAACCATCTCCATCTAAATCTTCATACCAAACCGTTAAACCTACATTTGATCCTGGGTGAATTGAAGCATTTGAGTCGTCACAATCACCACTTATACTTGTAAGAGTAGCAGCAGATTTATAATTAGAAGGTTTAGAACAAGCTGTTTGAGAAATGCCGTCACTATACCCGTCGTTGTCTGCATCTTTGTACCATAAATAAGGTGCATTTACATTAAATAACGCATCGTCACAGTCTGAAGTTGTATCAGATAATTCACTTGCAAGTTTATAATTTATTGGACGTGAGCAACCAATAAATTTAATACCATTACTATATGAATCATTATCTACATCTTTATACCAAATGGTCTTTGGAGAAATATCCTTATTAGAATCATCACAATCTTTGGTAGAAGACACAAGGGATGACACAAGCTTAAACCCAGTTGGAGCAATGCAGCCAGTAAATGTTACACTGTCGGTATAACCATCATTATCCATATCTCTGTACCAAATGGTATTCGGATTAACAGATGCTAATGCATCATTGCAGTCATTACCATTGCCAACATATCCACTAGGAGCAGAACAATCTTTAAGGGTTATTTTAGCATCTCCAAAGCCATCTCCATCAACATCTCTATAGTATACATTACCAGATATCGCTCCTGATTTAATATTGGCATCGTTATCGTTACAATCAATACCATTTTGAATTTGTGAAGCAGTTTTATAGGTACTATTAGGTGCAGTTACAGCACAAAGAGCTACTGTACCTGAAGCAAAACCGTCTCCATCTGCATCCACATAATAATTAATGGAAGTGTTGATATTTGGATTATTATCATCACAATCAGCATAACCTTTTGCAACTTTACTTGTACCTGTACAATTTTGAGCACAAACCCAATTACAACCTGGAGCACATTGTACACCTGAAACTCTGTTGTTAGGATCGTAAAACACAGGACTATAAGGAGAATAACCGTCACCATCATTATCTCTTACCCAAATAGTACTAGTAAAATTTCCTGTCACACAAGCACTTGTTGTAGATGAATTGTTATCATCGCAATCGGCAGAAGCTCCTTGTACTAATTCGGAAGACAATTTATAATTAGCAGGTCGAGCACATTGATTGATGGTCGTTCCATCTGTCAGATTATCGTTGTCACTGTCTTTAAACCAAATTGATTTAGGGTTAATTTTATTATTTGAGTCATCACAATCGGTATTATTAGCTACATATCCAGCTGGTGCAGGACATTGTGTGGCAGACACAGCAGGATTACCAAATCCATCTCCATCGTTATCCTGGTACCAAATTGCAGTGGCAGCACCAGGGTTAAATGAAGTATTATTATCATTGCAATCCCCTGAAGTACTTATTAATTCAAATGCTCTTTTGTAACCAGTATATGCACAACCATAGCCAAAAACTTGGGTAATTCCACTACTATAGCCATCATTATCTAAATCTTGGTACCAAACATTAGTAGGGAAAATATTAGCATTATTATCGTCGCAATCAATGGAATTTGGATTGCTAAGCTCACTTAATAATTTAGCACCATTGGGTCTTGTGCAACCTCCATTCGTTATTACATTTGAAGAAGGCGAGCCGTCATTGTCAGCATCAAAATACCAGATAACGGAGCTACCTATAGCAGCATTGTTATCATCACAATCACCTGTTTTATTTGAATAACCATATGGAGCAGAGCCGACAGCAGGACATATGTTTGCACTAACATTTGAGCCAATTCCGTCGTGGTCAGCATCAATGTAATAAAAAGAACCTCCCTTTATACTGGCATTGTTATCATCACAGTCGCTAATATTCCACATACCACCACTTTGATAAATATATCCAGATGGAATATTCCATCCTCCAGCTCCAACTTTTAAAGTAACAGGTTGGTTAATGTCTTTTGGATATTTATCTCCATCAGTATCTTGGAAAATGTTGATGGTATAATAAACGGCAGGGTCATTATCATCAATATCAGTAACTTTATTGCGTATGACTGCTGGTGTAAAATTATCTGAATATCCTGATGGTAAACTACCGCCATTACAAATTTTAAGCGGTGTTGTGTTTGCTGGAATTCCGTCACCATCAGCATCTAAATAAACAGTTCGACCAAGGTAAACATTTGCATTAGCATCATCACAGTCATAATCTACACTTCCATATAATTTGAATTTATATATTGTAGAATATCCTGTTGGAGGAGAACATGCACTTACTGAATCATAACCCACTGCAGGGTAGCCATCACCATCGGCATCTTTATAATAAAAAGTACTGATTTGTAAGTTTGCATCATTGTCGTTACAATCTAACCCTTTATTGTCTGCTATTAAAATATATCCTGCCGGCACATACACATTTCCATTGTTTCCAGCACAAACATTTACAGGAGTAAGGCTTAATGCGTAACCGTCATTATCTGCATCTACCAATGCAGGTATAGAGCCTCTTAAAATATAGTCGTTATCGTTACAATCCACACCTCTAGAATTGGTGCCTGAAGCTAAATAACCAACAGGTTCATTGGCTCCATAACATAGAGTATAAGGTCCTACTAAATACCAGTCTTTGTCATCATCTTTGTAAAAAGTACCACTTCTCCATACTGTTCCATTGTTGTCATCACAATCAAGTTCTTTTTTTTCAAAATTATATATTGTATATCCTGCAGGAGGAACAGAAGTGCAGCTAGTTGTTCCAATATCAGAAGCTCTGTAACCGTCACCATCTTTATCAGGATAAATAGTTAGTTCTTGATAAATTCCGCCGTCATTATCATTGCAATCTCCTAAATTATAGGCTATGTAACCTTTATGAGAAGAACTTGGAAATAAATCTTCACCAATGTGGTACCAATCTGGACCAGGTTTAGTGCATGAAACTTTTGTAGTTATATACCAGCCATCTTTATCTTTATCTTGATACCAAACTGTTTCTGGATTAATAATTGGGTTTGCATCGTTACAATCTCCTAAACCTTTCAATTTCCATGTCCAGGAGTTGTTGCCATATGAAATCGAATTGTAAGATATATTTTTGGGAGTACCTTCTACTGTTTTCCATCTGCTGTCCCGGCATTTATACAGTTCAAGTGCAGCTTGACCACAACTTAAACATTGATCTTCTCTTTTCCAGGTTTCTGTATAATATCCATCGCCATCTGCATCTAAATAAAAAACAGTTTTGGCATTGATGTTTGGATTAGTGTCATCGCAATCTTGACTATTAATGGTACATCTTGGACCTTTATTTCCTGCAGATTGGTATGCTAATTCTAAGATTACACAATATTGGCAGGGGTCAGTGTCAACAGTATTTGTAATTGAGCCCTCGTTATCACCATCATTATCAATGTACCATTGAAATTCTGCTGGATATAAACATTGAGCATTAAGATTTAAGGTACAAATAGCTAGAAATATTAGAAGCCATTTAGCCCTGATTAGTAGGTTTTTTTTCATAAATATACGATGACAATTGTTTGTTTTTGAAAGGATAAGGTATTATTGTTTTAATTTATTATCAAAATAAATTAAAAATAATGTTATTTTTTTAAAAGTAGGGACATTTAATTTTTTATTTTGAAGGCGTCTTATATTTGGAAATCTCATATAGATTTTAAATTCAAATAATGAAAATGTTTTTTTTAATGTTTTAGATATTAGGGGTGGTGAAATTGATGTAATTGATTGGATTTATAGCTTTATTTTAATGTTTTTTTAAATGGTATAGTATGCTTGAAAGAAAGGCTACATTTTATTGCAAGGTGAATTTAAAGTAAATTTGCGTTTTTTGTTTTCTGAAATTTTGAAAAACTACACAAAAGGTAATTATTATATCTACTATATGTAGGTTACACCAGAATATTTGATATTGATTTTAGTTGATGTTATTGATTTTTTTGCATATAACTAAAGATAGATAATGTTCGATTTTTTTTCAAAAATTAATTCTTAGTTTTTTTACGAATTAAAACCAAATTCCGCAATAGAAAAAAAGTATTAAATTGAGTTGTTAAATCTTAATGCTTAGCGTTAGAAAAAAAGAGCGATGAAATTTGAGTTATCCTTTAGTAACAAGGAGGTTACGCCATGGGGAGGCATGGTATTTTTGAAGCAAATGTTGCTTAAAATGAACTTTCGTGAGCAAATTAATCAGTGTGATGTATTACCAAACCAAAATTCTAACAGAGGCCATGACGTTTCCACTTTGTTAGAATCTTTTATCACTAGTGTTTGGTGTGGAGCAAATCGATTTTTACATTCAGAAGTTACCAGATGAGTTAGAGCATTATCTAAAATTTTTGATTGGAAGACAGTGCCAGGGCAAGATGCCTACAAAAGATATTTTAACAAATTTGACCAAGTTAAAAATCAGCAAGTTGGGCATTATGCCATATATATATTATTTTTAAATAATATATAAAAGAATTTTTAATGCGTTAATAAATAAAAAACTCTATGAAAAATAGTTTTTTTTACAAGAGAGATAATCCATTTCTATTAAAATAAATGTATTTCTTATAAAGCAAAAAGCCCGATTTTATCGGGCTTTTTGCTTTTATATAATATTTAAAACTAGCGACTTAAGTATAAATTACGCTCGTTGTATAATTTTACAAAGTAATCATCTTCAAGTGAATCAATAAAGTAAATTGCTTCTCCAGTTGATTTCATCTCTGGGCCTAATTCCTTGTTTACACCAGGGAATTTGTTGAATGAGAATACTGGAATTTTAATTGCCCAACCTTTTTGTTTAGGGTTGAAATTAAAGTCTTTCACTTTTTTCTCACCTAACATTACTTTAGTTGCATAATTTACATAAGGTTCGTCATAAGCTTTACAAATGAAAGGTACTGTACGTGATGCACGAGGGTTTGCCTCAATAACGTACACAACTTCATCTTTCACAGCATATTGTACGTTTATTAAACCTACAGTTCTTAATGCAATTGCAATTTTGGTTGTGATTTCTTCAATTTGTTTTTTAACATTATCGCTTAGGTTGAACGATGGCAACAATGAGTGCGAATCTCCAGAGTGGATACCTGCAGGCTCAATATGCTCCATGATACCGATAATATACACATCTTCACCATCAGAGATAGCGTCAGCATCAACTTCAACAGCTCCGTCAAGGAAGTGGTCAAGTAATACTTTGTTACCTGGAATATCTTTAAGAATGTTAACTACGTGTGTTTCAAGTTCTTCTTCGTTGATAACGATTTTCATTCCTTGTCCACCAAGTACATAAGATGGGCGAACTAACAATGGGAATCCTAACTCACGAGAAAGTACTACTGCTTGTTCTGCATCTTCAATTACACCAAATTTTGGATAAGGTATATCAAGATTTTTCAATAATGAAGAGAATGAACCTCTATCTTCAGCTAAATCAAGTGCTTGGAAAGATGTACCGATAATTTTGATACCGTAACGGTCTAATTTTTCGGCTAATTTTAATGCTGTTTGTCCACCAAGTTGCACGATAACACCTTCTGGTTTTTCATGTAAAATGATGTCATAAATATGCTCCCAGAATACTGGTTCGAAGTATAATTTATCAGCAATATCAAAGTCAGTAGATACAGTTTCAGGGTTACAGTTAATCATAATGGTTTCATAACCACATTCTTTAGCTGCTAAAATACCGTGAACACATGAGTAGTCAAACTCAATACCTTGTCCGATACGGTTAGGGCCCGAACCTAATACAATTATTTTCTTTCTATCAGATGAAATTGATTCATTAGCACCTTCAAAAGTAGAGTAATAATAAGGAGTTTTTGCTTCAAACTCTGCCGCACAAGTATCAACAAGTTTGTACACACGTTTGATTCCTAATTCATTACGTTTGTTAAATACTTCACTTTCTAAACATCTTACCAAGTGAGCAATTTGACGGTCAGCATAACCTTTTTGTTTTGCATCAATCAATAATTCTTTTGGTAAGTTAGAGATGTTGTATCTTTCAATTTCTTTTTCTAATGTTACCATTTCCTCAATTTGGTTCAAGAACCAGTGGTCGATTTTGGTAGCATTGTAAATTGTTTTGAAAGGAATACCCATTTTGAAAGCATCATACACATGGAATAAACGATTCCAAGTTGGGTTTTTCAATGAGTGTAAAATTTCTGCTTGATTAGTAAGCTCTTTACCGTCAGCACCTAAACCGTTACGTTTAATTTCAAGAGACTGACAAGCTTTTTGTAATGCTTCTTGGAAAGTACGACCAATTCCCATTGCCTCACCTACAGATTTCATCTGTAAACCTAATGAGCGGTCAGCACCTTTAAATTTATCAAAGTTCCAACGTGGTATTTTTACAATTACATAATCAAGTGCTGGTTCAAAATAAGCACTTGTAGTTTTAGTAATTGAGTTTTTAAGTTCATCAAGGTTATAACCGATAGCAAGCTTAGCTGCAACTTTAGCAATTGGGTAACCAGTTGCTTTTGAAGCCAATGCCGACGAACGAGATACACGAGGGTTAATTTCAATTGCTATAATTTCTTCTTGGTCAGGGCTTAACGAGAACTGTACGTTACAACCTCCAGCAAATTGACCGATGGCATTCATCATTTTGATAGCCATATCACGCATACGTTGATAGGTTACATCAGATAATGTCATGGCAGGTGCCACAGTGATAGAGTCACCAGTGTGGATACCCATTGGGTCAAAGTTTTCAATAGAACAGATAATGATAACATTACCATTTCCATCTCTTAAAAGCTCTAACTCATATTCTTTCCAACCCATAATACTTTGTTCAACAAGTACTTCGTGAATTGGAGATGCGTGTAAACCTTTGGTTAATGCTTCGTCAAATTTAGCTGGGTCCTCAACGAAACCACCACCTGTACCACCAAGCGTATAAGATGGACGAATTACTAGTGGGAAGCCGATTTGTTGTGCAATTTCTTTACCTTCTAAAAATGAAGTAGCAGTTGAGCCTTTACAAACGCCTACACCAATTTCAAGCATTTTTAAACGGAATTGCTCTCTATCTTCAGTTGTTTCGATGGCTTTAAAATCAACTCCGATAACTTTAACACCGTATTTTTTCCAAACACCAGCTTTTTCACAATCAATAGCAAGGTTTAATGCAGTTTGACCACCCATAGTAGGTAATACAGCATCAATTTTGTGTTTTTCAAGAATTTCGATGATGTACTTTTTCTCAAGTGGAAGCAAATACACATTATCAGCCGTAACGCTATCGGTCATAATGGTTGCAGGATTTGAGTTAATTAAGGTAACTTCAATACCTTCTTCACGAAGTGAACGAGAGGCTTGAGAACCTGAATAATCAAACTCACATGCTTGTCCGATGATAATAGGACCACTACCAATAATAAGTACGGATTTAATGCTGTTGTCTCTTGGCATAAAATAGGTTATAAGTGTTTTTTAGAAGTCTTATAGAATTGATTCGAACAAATTAAGTTTACGAAAACGCTTACGAAGCTGGTCAAACCACGCAAAGGTAGAAAATTTTTGGCTTACCTCTCATTAATACAGCATTAAATATTTAAAAAATCGTACATAATATTGAAAATTTGAGAGTTAGAAAAATGTTGAATTTATTGAAAAAGTTTATTGATTAGTTTGAGTTTATTTTCAATTCGGTAAATGATTCTATTCTATTAAGTATTTCTTCTTCGTCCCATGAAGACAAATCATTTCCAAATCTTCTCATTGAGCCATTATAAAACAAGCCCAATTTTTCTTCTTTTATTAAAAATTCTGCTTCTTTTTCTCTAGCACCAAAACCAGTATAGTCTGTATTATTCCCTTTTAATGGATGTGAAGATTCTACAAAATCTTGATTATTATTAAGCTTAGAAATTTTTTGAAGTGGAAATGTTTGATAAGTTGTTTTAAAAGTTTCTTTTTTAATTATGGAAATCTGACTTTTAGTTACTTCAATTATTTCTTTAGAATATAATCCGTTCAAAGTACTTTTTATTGCATAAAACATCAAAACACAAAGTATTAAACAACCAATTGTACCAATTAATGTAAATGTTAAATGATTGAAATCAAATATTTTAAATATAACTACACAACCAGCAACAATTAAAAATAAATAGGTAATAATCATTACCATATACCCAATTTTTATAATTGGTTTTATTTTGGGCAAAATCTCAATTGAGAGTTTATCTTTTGTTTCTATAAAATTTAGAGTATTTTTCATAAAAGTTATTCTAATTATTTTTCAAATATATAAATAATACCAATTGTATTTATTTGATAGTCCAGCGAAAACTACCACTTCGACAAGCTCAGTGACCGTTTTCGAGTATTGGTTACTCGAAAAATTACCTTTACGGTTGCTGAGCCTGTCGAAGCATTAGTAAAGTAATATTTCGCTAAAATAAAATAAGACTATACGCTAGCGCTAAAATAAGGGTAGATTATACTTCAAATCATTAAAAATATTTTTTTAATATATAGTCCAATTTGAAAGGCGATTCCATTCAGCTTTTAAATTTTTATTTTTTTGTTCAGAATTATATAATTTAAAGTTAAATAAAAATAACTCACTTAGTGTAATTATAATAAGGAATTGAATAAAGTAAACTGGATAAATTTCAGATACAGATTCATATTTTAGTGTCCCTTCATGAAAAATTAAATTAATCATTTGTAAAAGACTGAATAATACGAATGAAACTAATAACATCACAAAGTATAGACTACTAAATATTTTACTAATTGAAATAACCTTCCAAGGTGTTACAAAATTAACAATTATAAAAAATAAATATAATATACAAATATATAAACTCATTATTTAGGTATTACTTCCTTCGTGCTCAGCTAATAAAGTGAACAAGAATAAAACTCCAGTAAACCCAACTGAAACAAATAATAGAAAAATTATTGAGGTTAATAGAAGTTTGTTTTTCCATGATTTACCTGTTTTGAGTTCTTCCCAAAATGCATTGTAAAAAGCTGTTATTACTTTTAAAATCATTATGTGTTATATTATGATTCTTTCTAATGATATTCTGTCTGAAAATGATTTAAAATTTTGTTTGTGAACTAGATGGTGTATTGTCCCAAAATCAACAAATCTTTATTTCTCCCTGCAATATATTAAATCTACTTTCAATACTAAAATTTAGTTTGTTTATGTTTTTGGTCAAAAGTAAGATTGTTTTTTTTGCAAAAAATGCAAATCATCTGTTTACAATGTATTTGTTTTGTAAAAATCAATTAGTGTTTAATAGAATATAACCTCTTTTGTTTAAAATGCTGTTGAAATATAACTTGTACTTTAAAATCAATTTTTAATCTAGTAACAATAATCTTACTTTTGACTTTCTTAATTATTGTGAACAAGTACTTTGTTCAATAACATTTAGATGAATGTAAGAAAATGATGTTGAAAATTGGAGGGTTGATTATTTTATTTTTGTTATCAACGGTTAAAAGTTTTGCGCAAATTGATACTACTTCTAAGCCAAGTGAAAGTTTGGCTTTTGACTTTGGTTTTACTCGTGGCAAAAACGTGAACTTATGGCCTATTTTAAAAAAATACAAAGACAATGATATAAAAGAAACCCAAGTTTTGTTTTCAATCTACAGCAAAACTATTGATTATAAACACCATACAAAACACTTTCAGTTTTATCCTTTTATTGTTAGTGATAGTAGTGCCCAAAATAAAGAATTACGAATTGGTACTACTTATTACCCTAATTTATTGCATTATTATAGAGATTCAACTTATAAATCTTTTAAATTTTTTGAATTGGCGCCCAATATTTCATGTTTGGGTATAAGTAAATCTAAAAATGGTTTGTTTGTAGATAATAATATTTTGTTCTTTTTATGGTATAAAAATGATGTTGTTAAAGGCAATAAGAAAATAATAGTTTTTCCAGCTTATTGGTATTGGGCAGATTCAAATACAACCCACCATTTGGTTTTCCCATTGGTTTACAGTGAAAAATATCATTCTAAAATCAAAGATTATAAAACAGGATTATATACTGATTATACACAATCAAAAATTAATATTGGATTACTTTTCAAATATGAAAATAGAAATAATCATACTTTAAAAACGAGATTGTTCCCTATTTATTGGTCAAAAACGCAGCGTTCAATTACGGATACAACCTATCGCAAAACTTTATTCCCAATTTACTTTTCGTACAGTAGTGATAATAAAAACAATAAAGTGCTTTTTCCTATTATTTGGAGTTATAATAATTTGACATACAAGTCATTTACTTTATTTCCTATTTTCTCTTACGGACATTCAAAAGATTCTTTACAAAAAGAAAAACACCTTAATATTGTAGGTTTATATAACTATTCAAAAGAATTTAATACTATCAAAAATAGATTTTTCCCACTGTATTGGAGTAAAACTGAATTTCATGGGGCGGATACTTCTTACAGAAAAACCATTTTTCCAATATATTTTTCTTATCACGATTATTTTACAAACAACAAAGTATTGTTTCCTCTGATTTGGAGTTACAAAAATTCACATTATCAATCATTTACTGTATTTCCATTGTTTTCAGTTGGGAATTCTACTGATTCTGCTCAAACTGTAAAGCACTTAAATATATTGGGAGTTTATTCTCATTATAAAAATACCTTAACAAAAGGTGATGTGCTTTTTCCAATTTATTGGAGCAAAACAAGTTACCGCAAATCGGTGGATAATAAAATTGATACTAGTTACAGTAAAACTGTTTTTCCTCTATATTTTTCTTACAAGGATAATTTAAAAAATAATAAAGTGCTGTTTCCATTGGTTTGGAGTTTAAATAGTAAATATTATCAATCACTTACTGTGTTTCCATTGTTTTCAGTTGGTCATTCAAAAGATTCAGCTCAAAGTGTTAAACACTTGAATATTTTAGGTTTATATACTCATTTACAATCTCCTACGGAAGTAAAAGACGTTGTATTACCATTATATTGGAGTAAAAAAACGATGTCAAAAAATGATACAGTTTATAGAAAAACCTTGTTTCCAATTTACTTTTCGTACCAAGATAAATTAAAACATAATTCCGTTGTATTTCCCTTGGTATGGAAACTCGAAAGTCAACAATATAAATCGTTTACAGTATTTCCATTGTTTTCAGTTGGGCATTCAAAAGATTCAGCTCAAAGTGTAAAACATGTAAATATTTTAGGATTATACACTCATTTACAATCTCCTACAGAGGTAAAAGACGTTGTATTGCCATTGTATTGGAGTAAAAAAACAATGTTAAAAGGTGATACTATTTATAGAAAAACGTTATTCCCAATCTATTTTTCATACAGAGATAAATATCAGTCGAACAATGTACTTTTTCCTTTGGTGTTTAAATTCAAAAGTAAAACATATCAATCACTTACAGTATTTCCGTTGTTTTCTGTGGGGCATTCAATGGATTCAGCGCAAAATGTAAAACATGTAAATATTTTAGGTTTATACACGCATATTCAATCGCCTGATGGAGTTTCAAATTTAGTTTTACCATTTTATTGGAGTAAAAATACATTCACTAAAAATGATACAACTTTCAGTAAAACAGTTTTTCCATTGTATTGGTCTGTCAAAAACAAACATTATACAAAATCAATTTTATTTCCAATTTATTGGTCATACAAAGATTCGTTGGTAAATAATAAAGTTGTTTTTCCTTTGGTTTGGAGTTTGAAAAATAAGCAATATACTTCATTTACTTTGGCTCCGTTGTTTTCTGTGGGGCATTCAATGGATTCGGCAAGAAGTGTAAAGCATTTGAATATTTTGGGCATTTATACACATTTAAAAAATCCTACGGCTACAAAAGATATTATTTTTCCATTGTATTGGAATACAGCTACTTATCTTAAAAATACTGCATCTTATAAAAAAGTATTATTCCCAATTTATTGGTCAAACGAGGATACAAATAGTTCATATAAAGTGTTGTTTCCTTTGGTTTGGCAATTTAGAGACAAGTATTATAAATCTTTTACCTTATTTCCATTGTTTTCAGTTGGACTTTCGCTGGATTCAACACAAAAATTTAAGCATTTAAATATTTTAGGCGTTTTCAATAAAAGTAAAGAGGATAATGTTTATAAATCTACATTATTTCCAATTTATTGGCATAAAGCTATTTACGACAAAAAAGATACTACCATAAGCAGTGTTATTTTCCCATTGTATTGGGCAAAAAAGGATAAAAATGTAAATAATAATGTGTTTTTTCTTGTGGTTTGGAGTTTGAAAAATAAGGAAAGAAACAGGTTTACAATTTTTCCTTTGTTTTCAGTAAAAACAGATAAGGACACTTCAAGTTATGAAAATACAAAAAGCTTTTTGTTGCTTTATAAACACACAAAAACGCCTTATTATGTGGCAGATAGAGTGTTTCCAATTTATTGGAGCAAAACGTATATCAGTAAATCGGATACAAGTTATAGTAAAACAATTTTCCCAATCTATTTTTCAAGTAAAGGTAAAAACAAGAACAACAAGGTGTTGTTTCCATTGGTTTGGAGTGTCTCGTCCTAAAAAATGTTTACAGATTTGATTAATAATCCTGATATAAATTTACACTAATTTTCTTAATCCTAAAAAGGATTTACAATTAAAATTTATCCTAAAATAGCTTTACATTTGTATTG
>JBEEOW010000024.1:0-65825 GCA_041191405.1 Bacteroidota bacterium | reverse complement strand
CAATACAAATGTAAAGCTATTTTAGGATAAATTTTAATTGTAAATCCTTTTTAGGATTAAGAAAATTAGTGTAAATTTATATCAGGATTATTAATCAAATCTGTAAACATTTTTTAGGACGAGACATGAAGTTAATTTGTTGTTAGTCAAAAAGACACAACAACGGCGAAGGTAGAGCAATACCTCAACTCCCAAAAACAATTCCCCTACAAAAAAAGCCCAAGAAATATTTCTATTCTCGGGCTTAAATTATTTTTATAACTGCAATTATCTTTCAGGAGGTGTTTCATTTAAAATCACATCACCTGATTTTTGCATATTGCCAAAATCAATACACCATAAGTAAGGTGGACAATTAGTTTCTAGATAAATGATAAATTCTGTTCTTACTTTTTTAATTGTACTTGCATCTGATGTTGAAAAGTTTTTAGCTTCTGCAATCGACTTTAAGTTTCCGTACATTGCTTTTTTTACACAATCATCAATAGCGGTATTCCAATTTTTAATCTTGTCTTTATTTTTAATTTTTTCTTCTAAACATTTGCAAGCCATTGTATTAGCTTTTTTGTAGGGATCTTTTTGTGCAAATGAATGTATTTGAAAACCCAATAGTAATATTAGACCCAGTACTAGTTTTTGTAAAGCTTTCGGCATATTGTGCAATATTTTATTAGATAATAACAAATTACGACATTATTTCGCAAAGCAACAAATAGTTTCTAAAGCACATTTCCATTTTTTACAATATATTTACATTCTATTTAACTAAGGCACAAATTACTTTCCATGAAAATTGCTGGAGCTACATTAAATCAAACACCTCTTAACTGGACAGATAACACGCTCAACATTATCAATGCCATTCACGAAGCACAACAAAATCAGGTTCAATTATTTTTATTACCTGAACTTTGTATCACTGCGTATGGTTGCGAGGATGTTTTTCTTGCTCCTTGGTTAGCACAAAAAGCATTTTCTGTGTTGATAAATGATATTTTACCACAAACTGAAAATATTGTAGTTTCGGTAGGTTTGCCTATTTGGTTTGAAGAAAAATTATATAATTGTGCTTGTTTAATAGAAAATAAAACAATTTTAGGTTTTGTTGCAAAACAGTTTTTGGCAAATGATGGCGTACATTACGAACCTCGTTGGTTTACACCTTGGGAAGCTAATAAAATTGTAAATATCAATATTGAAGGTGTTGATTATCAATTTGGTGATGTAATTTTTGATGTTTTAGATACAAAAATTGCTTTTGAAATTTGCGAAGATGCTTGGCGTAAAGATGAACGTCCAGGTTACAGACATGCACAAAAGGGAGTAGAGTTAATTTTAAACCCTTCGGCAAGTCATTTTTCATTTCATAAAACCAAATTAAGAAAAGAATTAGTAGTTGAAAGTTCTAAATTGTTTAATTGTACTTATTTGTATGCCAATTTATTAGGTAACGAAGCTGGCAAAATTATTTATGATGGCGAAATTTTAATCGCACAAAATGGAACACTTATCCAACAAAATACAAAATTCTCATTTGCCAAATATAATTTAGTAATAGCAGATGTTGATTTGAAATCTAGAAATGCAACTAAACTTGA
Source organism: Bacteroidota bacterium (assembly GCA_041191405.1). GTDB lineage: Bacteria > Bacteroidota > Bacteroidia > Cytophagales > UBA9547 > JBEEOW01. The sequence continues at coordinate 64,227 of JBEEOW010000024.1, read as the reverse complement.
AATAAATCCTGATTTTGAATCAAAAGAAGAAGAAATGTTGCATGCAACTTCTTTGGCATTATGGGATTATTTGCGAAAAAGTAGAAGCAAATGTTATGTTTTGTCGCTCAGTGGCGGTGCTGATTCGTCGGCTTGTGCTGTGTTAGTGCATTATATGACATCAAAAGCATTGGCAACTTTTTCATTAACAGAGATAAATACATTTTTAGGAGCCAATCATCAATCAGAAAAAGAGTTAAGAAATAATATTTTAATTTGTGCTTATCAATCAAGTGAAAATTCTGGTAATGAAACACTTAATTCTGCGCAAACATTAGCCGATTCATTACAAGCAAGTTTTTATCATTGGTCGGTAGCTGATGAAATTAAAACTTATTCTGATAAATTAGCAACTGCCATTAATACGCCTTTAAACTGGCAACAACACGACATTGCATTGCAAAATATACAAGCTCGTATGCGTGCCCCAATGATTTGGATGTTAACAAATATCAAAGCTGGGTTATTAATTACAACTTCAAATAGGAGTGAAGGCGATGTAGGTTACGCAACCATGGATGGGGATATGGCTGGTTCAATTGCCCCAATTGCTGGAGTTGATAAAGCTTATTTGTTAGAGTGGTTAATTTGGGTTGAAAAAACATATAACTACTCAGGATTGCATTTGGTAAATAATTTAAAACCAACAGCTGAACTTCGCCCTAAAGAAAATGAACAAACCGACGAAAAAGATTTAATGCCTTACCCAATATTAAAAGCGATTGAATTTGAGGCTATTAGAAATAGAAATTCGCCAAAAGATGTTTTTGAAATATTAAAACTACAAAACCTTGAAAGTGAAGATTTACTAAAAATGCATGTAAATAAATTTTTCAGGTTGTGGAGTATAAATCAATGGAAACGTGAACGTACAGCACCATCATTTTTACTAGATGATTTCAATGTAGATCCACGTAGTTGGTGTAGATTCCCAATACTAAATGGAGGGTTTGAAGCGTTGGTATGAAAATTTCTCACTTAAACTATACCGATGAAAAAGCTACAAATTCTAATTTTATTATTTGTAAGTGTTTGTATTTCAGTTAAAGCACAAGATGTTTTTGAATTAAAAGTTATAGAAAGATATACAAATTCATTTCAAAATAATAACCCGAAAGGTGAAGTATATTTAGTTGTAAGTTTTTCAGAAGATTATGCAAAATTATTTTTTGATAAAAATGATAGTTGTATGCTACATATAAAAAGTGATAGTAGTTTTATTAAGAAAATTCATAAATCTGTATTTTTCAAAAATCCCAAAAATAAGTTTTATGAATATTATTATTTCCTATCAAAGGCTAATCAAATGAATGATTTGAAGTTGTTTGATTTTTATTTGATATCTACAGATAGTTTGAATTATACAAAAGTTAGTTTTACTGATAAGGATAAAAGAAAAGTTATTAGTAAATATAAGATGCCTGATGTAAATGCTTCAGCAAAAGAAAAATTAAAGTATTACAAAAAAACAGGGGATAGGCAGGGACAGCTATTGGGACAAGCACCAATTGTTGAAATTTATAGAAGAATGAAATGTTCAGCTAAAAAACGAAAATTTAGAAAAGAAGGAATTAATGGAGTTAAAGAGATGATTTATGGATTTTAAGTTATCAAGAGATTTTTAAGTCTAATTTTTATCATTAAATCTTTAACTTGCATCATGTTTTTAAGTCCAGTTACACGTACCGAAATAAAAAACTTACTAATCCTAAGTGCACCCATTGCAATAGGGGAGTTAAGTGGTGTGTTGATGAACTTGATTGATGCCTTAATGATTGGTCATTTAGGGGCAGAATCAGTAGCGGCTGTAAGTGCAGCCAATGCTGTGTATTTGTTTTTTGTAATTTTAGGAATTGGTGCATCTTTAGTTACAGCACCAATGGTTGCTACTGCCTATGCTCGAACAAATATAATACGTTGTAGGTCATTGTGGTATGGAGGTTTACTATTTGCTTTTTCATTTGCTTTTATATTAATGTTTTTGTTGGGTTTAGCCGCATGGCAATTCCATTTGTTCGATCAAGAACCAGGGGTTACTGAAAAAGCAAAATATTTCCTATTATATCTTACACCCAGTGTGTTACCTTTACTTTTGTATTTGCAATTTAAACACTATGCCGATGGGCTCACTTATACCAGAATTGGTATGTTTGTGTCTATTTTGGCATTGTTTATAGATGCCTTTTTGAATTGGTTGCTGATTTATGGTAATTGGGGCTTTCCTAAATTGGGTTTAAATGGAGCAGCATTAACTAATACTATTACTCAGTTTATTGTAATGGTAATTATGTATTTTTTACTAAAGCGAAAAGAAAATTTTCAACTAATTACCAAAGGAAGTAATAAAATTATAAGCTACATAAAAGCAGCATTGTTTATATTTAAAGAAGCAATTCCTGTGGGTTTTCAAACAGTTCTCGAATATGCAGCTTATGGCTACGGCGCCATTATGATTGGTTGGATAAATGCTGCCGAACTAGCAGCTCACCAAATAACTATTAATGTAGCAATGAGTTCTTTTATGATTATTTTAGCTATCGGAGCTGCTGGGGCTATAAGGGTTGGGCAGGCAGTTGGAGTAAATGATGTGGCTCAAATGAGATTATCGGGAAAAGTGGCGCTTGGCGTTGGTGTTTGTTTTGTTTTAACACCTTGCTTTTTGTTTATTACGTTTCCTTCGATTTTGGCTTCGTATTTTATCAATGAAATTCCTGTAATACAATTGGCTATACCTTTGATAATCACAGCAGGGGTTTTTCAAGTTTCAGATTCACTTCAAAGTATAAGTCAGGCTTTATTGAGAGGTTTAGGCGATTTTCGATTCCCGTCAATCATTACTTTTATCTGCTATTGGATAATTGGTTTGCCAATTGGCGCTTTTTTATGTTTTAAATTAGAGTGGAATGCTTTAGGTATATGGATTGGATTTTTAATTTCTCTAAGTTTACAAGCAGTGTTTTTTAGTATCAGATATTTTAGGTTGGTAGATAAGTGGAAAGTTTAAACTGTTTTCAAAAACTCAATCATTTTTAAATGTTCATCCATTGTATGTGCCGGGAAATTAGCAATTCTAAATGTTGAATTTTTCCACTTTCCGTAGCCTTTGCCTATAATCATGTTTTGCTCTAATGCACTTTCTATGATTTTTTTAATTGAATCATTCTCAGTTTTAAATGCAATTACAGTATGTGAACGTATATTTTCATCCTCAACTAATAATTGTAATTTGTGATTTACATTCGGAATATCCCAATATAATTTTGCAACTTCTTTTATTCTTTCAAAAGGTGATACCCATTGATGCATTAATTGATTCATTAAATATATTCCTAATACATTTGGCGTATGTGTGGTTTGATTTTTTTGTCCGTTAATGATAATATTTTTTAAACTATTATATAAGGTAGATGAATTGTTTTGAGCAAGTTCAATTGCTTTTTTGTTTACAATCATTACTGCCAAACCTGCTGGTAAACCAAAACATTTCTGTACAGAGGCAAACCAAATATCAGCCAACTGCCAATCAATATTTTCTCCACCTATTGAAGATGTGGCATCTATAGCAATCAATGAATCAGTGTTTTGAGTTCTTATTTTTTGTAAAATATCTCTTGGAAGCAAAGTTGTGTTTGAGGTTTCACAATCAGTAATTGCAATATATTTTTTGTTTTTGCAAGATTCAAAAATACTGTATTTAGGAGTTGATAAGTCAAATTTAATTTCTTCAATATTGTTACCTAATTGTTGTTTTGCAATCTGAAACCATTTTTCACCAAAAGCCCCATTATGTAAATGAACGCCATTAGGTTCAAATACCGATTGAACCAATATTTGCCAACATTCCGTTGCTGATGATGTAAAAAATACTTCATATTCAGTAGGTAAATTTAATTTCTGTTTAATTAAACTTACCGTTTCTGCATACATTATTTCAAAAAAAACACTTCTATGATTAACCTGCAAAATACCCGAATTATAAGCATTTTGTAAAAAAACTGGCATTTGTTCCCACACTTTTGATGGGCCAGGATAAAATGAAATCATATTTTTTTATAGACTAAAGATATAAGACTGAAGACGTAAGATTTTTTGTAAGAGGTAAAATGTAAGATTTCAATTTTAACTTTTCACTTCTTACATTTCACATTTCACCCAAATTCAACTTCTTACCAAAAACTCCAAAGCCATCACATAGCTTTGTAAGCCAAAACCTGCAACAACACCTTTACAATTTCTTGCAATTTTACTGTGATGTCTAAACTCCTCACGAGCATGCACATTGGATATATGTACCTCAATTACAGGTGTATTTACACCAGCAATTGCATCGGCCAAAGCAATAGAAGTATGCGTATAAGCGCCAGCATTAAATATAATACCATCATAACTAAAGCCTACTTCATGAATTTTATCAATCAAAAAACCCTCGGTATTTGATTGGAAATATTCCAAATCAGCTTTGTCTTTATAACTAACTCTTAACTCATCAAAAAAATCAGTAAAAGTTCTATTACCATATATACTCGTTTCTCTAACCCCTAATAAATTCAAATTAGGGCCATTTAGAATCAATATTTTTTTCATAATTTCTCCAATAAAATTAGCGATTGCAATTTCAATAAATTTCTTTTGTAAAAATAGTATTTATGCAATGGGAAACCACAATAAGGCAATTTAAAAATTATTTAAAGTTAGAACGTTCATTAAGTACTAACTCTATTGAAGCCTATTTGCGAGATATTCAAAAGTTACAACAATATCTTGAATTACAGGATTATAATGGTGGTTTTCAATCAATAAATACCAATCACATCAGCGAAATGCTGGGTTATTTAAATGATTTGGGTTTGTCAGCCTATTCACAAGCACGAATTTTATCTGGAATTAAAGCATTTTTTAATTTTTTACAGATAGAAGAAATTATAACTGAAAGTCCAGCAGATGTAATTGAGGCACCAAAACTTGGCAGGCATTTACCTGATGTGTTAGACTTTGAAGAAATAGAGCAACTTTTTGCAGTGATAGATTTGAGCACACCCGAAGGTGCACGCAACCGTGCAATGCTGGAAACTTTATATAGTTCAGGTTTGCGTGTATCTGAATTAGTGAATTTGAAATTACATCAATTAATGTTTGAACTCGATTTTTTAAGAGTAATTGGAAAAGGAAATAAAGAACGATTAGTTCCAATTGGCGATGATGCAAAGAAGTTTGTTTCAATTTACGTGGAACAAATACGTTCACAAATGCTAATCAAAAAAGGATATGAAAATTATGTTTTTTTGAATAGAAGAGGTGCTTCTTTGTCAAGAGAAATGATTTTTATGATAGTAAAAAAGTTGTGTTTAGAAGCTGGAATTGAAAAAAATGTTAGTCCACACACATTTAGGCATTCATTTGCCACACATTTAATTGAAGGTGGAGCAGATTTAAGAGCAGTACAAGAAATGCTCGGTCACGAATCTATTACAACAACCGAAATATACACGCATTTAAATTCTGATTATTTAAAATCAATTATTAATACTTTTCATCCTAGAAATAGGGGAGTTAAAAGTGCTTAATTATTTATTTTGTATATATTTTTCAATTATTCTTAGAACAAATATGGTAAACAATTGTAACCTTTATTTTTGGTTTTTAGTAAAAGGTGTCAAGGATTTAGATACCCGATGTTGAATGATTCAATTTTTCGAGTGTTGGTGGGATGCCTATATTGTATCTAAATCTTTTAAAATACACTCTATATTACCCAAAATCTTAACACAATGATTAAAAAAAGTACGTTTTTTTTAGGTCTATCACTACTTGGTTTATCTAGCTTAGGATTGATGGAAGCTAAAGCACAAAATAATGTAGCTTTAGATAATGATACTACCAACAGTTTGTTAGATATGTCTCTTGAAGACTTAATTAACATGAAAGTAACTGTTGCATCTAAAAAAGCTGAGAAAATTACAGATGCTCCAGGTTCCATTACCGCATATTCTGATAGAGATATTGAGCGTTTAGGTTACTACACTTTAGCCGATTTAGCAAGTATTACACCAGGTTATTCTGCAATTAGAGGACTTAACGTTCAGCAATTCGAAACAAGGGGGCAATATACATCTGGAGGTTTTGATAACAACAAACACGTTGTACTTATTGATGGTATCCCTGTTTATAATGCAAGGGCTAATATGGCTCCATCTATGGAGGAGTTACCATTATTAAGTGCAAAACGAGTTGAGTTTCTTCGTGGACCTGGTTCTGCACTTTATGGTATTTCTGCATTTAACGGGGTTATAAACATTGTTTCTAAAGAATTAGAAACTAATGGAGTTAAAGTTGATTCAAAAGTTTCTGGCGGTAACTACGATATGAAAAAAAGAATTATGCTTGACGTTGAGGCTCGTACCGACGAAGGTGTAATTGATATTACTGCAGGTTATTATGGTAAAGAATCTACAAACCAATATTTGGGTAATGGCAAAACCAAAGATGATTTATCTAGATATATAGATTATAGTACTGCTTATTACATGAATTCAAGTTACAAATTATTAAAAGGTCACTTGAAAGGATTAAGTACAGGTACTATTTATATGAAACGTTCAAGTGGTTTAGGTGACTGGTGGATGGATCAACAAAATCAAACATACCCATTTACCGAATCTCAGTTTGAAACTTTTATTCCATACGTTAAATACGATAGAAAACTTTCTGAGAAATTAACTATCAATACTTTCTTAAAAAGAAATATTTCTTCAGAAAAGTATGTTGGTTCTAACGGATGGCAAGCTGGTCTTTTCTGGAGTGGCGCAGGTATTTCAGCATTTAAATACAATGTCGCAGAAACCGAGTTCAAAGGTGAGGCAAACTATGCAGCTAGCAAAAACTTAACTTTAGTTGGAGGTGTTAACTTCTTGTCTAGATATGGTACAGGTGCGCCTGAAAGTTATATCTATTATATTTTAAAAGATCAAGGTGCATTATTTAACTATAGTGCTGACTTTTCTTCAAGAACATCAACTTACAACACTTATTCTGTATATGGTCAAGCGCAGTACAATGTTAATTTCTTAAGTGGATTAATTATTACAGCTGGTGCTCGTATGGATATGGGGCGTGTATTAGCAGCAGCTGATGGTAAGCAAACCAATAAATACGACCAATTATCTCCTCGTATCGCAATAGTTCAAAAAGTAACTGATGCATTAAACGTTAAGTTGATGTATGGTAAAGCTTTAAGAGCGCCTATGATTAAAGAAGTTGGAGGTAACGAGGAAGCAAAAAGTATTTTATTGCGTTCAGGTGATAAAGATAAAGTAGCAGATGCTGCAAATGTGCCAATTTTAAATGCAGAAACTATTGATAACTATGAGGCTGCGATTACATACTCTAAATCAATAATTAGTGCATCTGCAACTGTATTTAGCAATACTACTCAAAATGCACTTTACAGAGGTCAAACTCCGGGTGTGAATGGTAGTCAGGGGCAAGCAATTACTCAAAATATTTCAGGAGATATTACTGCAAATGGTTTTGAGATTGAGGCACAAGTGCAACCAATCAAAAACTTGAAAATAGGAGGTAACTTTGCAATGGCAAAAGCTAAAATGCCAACTGTTGTATTACCAGGTACTAAAGATACTATCGCTGGTGGAGATGCATTTAATGTTCCAACAAACAAATGGAATGCAATGGCTACTTATTCAGTATTTGTACCAGTTAAAATGTCTTTCACTTTAGTTGCAAGTACTATTCAATCATATAGAATTGGAGGTTTCTCTCCTTGGAGAAGAAGTGGTTCAACTGCTGATGATTTTAACCAAACTTACGGTGGACAAACTTTGATTGACTTAAATATGATGGGTGAGTTAACTAATGATTTAAGTTTAGAGTTACAAATCAGAAATTTAGCTAATACAGCTTATATTACTCCTGCATTCTTTGGTTCAAGACAATTGAATGTACCTGGTGCTCCAAGAACTTTCTTAGCAACTGTTTCATATAAATTTTAATCTCTAAATCTGTAATTAAAATGAAAAAGATATTTATAAATGTTTCGATTTTAGCTTTAGCTGCATTATCGATAACTAGCTGTAGAAAAGATACTGACTGGAATTTAAATCCTGCACCAACTGTTACTTTAGATTCTGTATTAGTTACTCCTTTAAATGGTGTTCCTAAAAAAATTGCTGCTGGTAATGATATGGTTGTAGATTCTGCAAGTTCAGTAAAACTGTTTTTTTCTACGAGTAGTAAAAATGGTATTTCTCAAGTAAGTTTCCATGATGGAACATGGGGAGGTACAATGAAGTTAATTGCTGGTACTGATACTATTTTGGCAACGCCACCAAATAGTAAATATAGACCTGCAAATACACCTCAAGTGTTGAATTATTCAATTACATTACCTAAGATTGACAGCAAAACTGTTTTCTCAATGATTGTAATTGATCCTTATAGTATGTCAACTTCTTATGGAGTTAAATTGACAACTGATAAAGTTGCACTTACAAAATAGTTTTATAAACACTATTATTCCTAAAGTAAAAGCCGAGATTTTCTCGGCTTTTACTTTTTATAAGGAGCTGTAAGTTTTATGCTTGAAAATAATTATGCTATTTTCTTGAAAACTATTGCAATTAAATTTTAATAATACTACCTTTGCAGTCCTTCTCTATTATAGGGTAAGGTATGTCCGTATTGAAATACCAGAAATAATTCTAATAAATTGGATACTTTAAGTTATAAAACCATCTTAGCAAACAAAGGTACCGTTGAAAAAAAATGGGTAATCGTTGATGCTGAGCAAGCAATATTAGGTCGTGTATCTAGTGAAATTGCTAAAATTTTAAGAGGCAAACACAAAGCTTCTTATACTCCACATGTTGATTGTGGCGATAACGTAATTGTTATCAACGCTGGTAAGGTAAGACTTACTGGTAAAAAAATGGATGACAAAGTGTATGTTTCTCATACAGGTTATCCAGGAGGTCAGCGTTTCAAAACTCCAAAAGAAGTTTTAGCGAAACGTCCAGCTTCTGTAATTGAGCACGCTGTAAAAGGTATGTTACCCAAAAATAGACTAGGAAGAAGATTGTTTACTAATCTTTTTGTTTATGAAGGTGCAACTCACCCACATGAAGCTCAAAAACCAACTGCAATTAAGCTTTAATACATAGATGGAAGTTATCAATACCATCGGTAGAAGAAAAACCGCTGTTGCGCGTATTTTTGTAAAACCAGGCACAGGTAATATTACTGTGAATAAAAGGGATTACAAAGAGTATTTTCCTGCCGAAACACTACAAGTAGTTGTTAATCAGCCTTTAGCTGTAACTGAACAATTAGGAAAACTTGATATTATTGTAAACGTAAGAGGTGGAGGAGTTGCTGGTCAGGCTGAGGCTGTTAGACACGCATTATCTCGTGCTTTATGTGAACAAGATGCTGAGCAACGTCCTGCATTGAAAAAAGAAGGATTCTTAACTCGTGATCCACGTATGGTTGAACGTAAAAAACCAGGTCGTGCTAAAGCGAGAAAACGTTTCCAATTCAGTAAACGTTAAGAATTATCTCCAAATTTATCTCATTTATTACTACTCACACTAATGTCAAAAGTAGAATATAAAGACCTTTTAGAGGCGGGTGTACACTTCGGTCACCTAACAAGGAAATGGAATCCAAAAATGGCACCATATATTTTTATGGAGCGTAACGGGATTCATATCATTGACCTTAACAAAACTGCAGCTTGTCTTGAAGATGCGCAAGCGGCAATCAAAAATATCGTAAAATCTGGACGTAAAGTATTATTCGTTGCTACAAAAAAACAAGCTAGAGAGTTTGTTACTGCTGAAGCTAAACGTTTAAAAATGCCTTTCGTTACTGATAGATGGTTAGGTGGTATGCTTACCAACTTTGCTACTATACGTAAATCGCTTAAAAAAATGTCAACTATTGACAAATTGGTTAAAGACGAGGCTTACAAAAGCATCGCTAAGCGTGAACAATTAACTATCACTCGTGAGAGAGAAAAGTTAGAGCGTGTATTAGGTGGTATTGCTGACTTAACTCGTTTACCAGCAGCTCTTTTCGTTATTGATGCGAAAAAAGAGCATATCGCAATCGCTGAAGCTCAAAGATTAGGAATTCCTGTATTTGCTGTTGTAGATACTAACTCTAATCCTGACAATGTTGATTACGTTATTCCTGGTAATGACGATGCTTTCAAATCTATCGCTATTCTTACTGGTTACATCGGACAAGCTATTGAAGAAGCTTTAGTAGAGCGTAAGAAAAGTAAAGAAGAAGATGAAGAAAGAGCTAAAGAAGATGAGGTAGCTAAAGCTCAAAAAGAAGAGTCTGAAGCATAATTATATTTAATAGAAATTTCACAGTTTCTTAAAAGAAGTTGAACTTTAAATGATTATATTTATTGTTCAACTTCTTTTTTTAAGTTATATCTAATTGTAATAAAATTTAAAACAAAAAAATATATGTCAGTAGCTACAATTACCGCAGCGGATGTAAACAAATTGCGCCAAATGACTGGTGCAGGTATGATGGATTGCAAAAAAGCTTTAGTAGAAGCTGAAGGCGATTTTGAAAAAGCTGTAGATTTTCTACGTAAAAAAGGTCAAAAAGTATCTGCAGCTCGTGCTGGAAATGCTACTTCTGAAGGTACAGTATTAGTTAACTTAAACGCTGACGCTACTAATGCTAAATTGTTAGCTTTTGCTTGTGAAACTGAGCCAGTTTCTAAAGTTGAAGATTTCAAAAACTTAGCACAAGCTATTTTAGATTTAGCTGTTAACAAAGATGCTAAAACTGCTGAAGAAGTTTCTGCTTTAACTTTTGCTGATGGTAGAACTGTTGAAGAGGCTATTACTGAATTAACTGGTAAAACAGGTGAGAAATTAGCTATCACTAGTTTCGAAAATGTAGTTGGCGAGAAAATCGTTTCATACATTCACTCTAATGGTAAATTAGCAGTATTAGTTTCATTGAAAAATGTAGGTTCGGCTGATGTTGAGGCTATTGGTAAAGATGTTGCGATGCAAATTGCTGCAATGCGTCCAATTGCTGTTGATAAAGACGGAGTTGATGCTTCTATCGTAGCTAGAGAAATCGAAGTAGGTAAAGAGCAAGCTCGTGCTGAAGGTAAACCAGAAGAAATGTTAGAAAAAATTGCTCTTGGTAAATTAAATAAATTCTACAAAGATAGTACTTTATTAAACCAAGAATTTGTTAAAGATACTTCTAAATCAGTTGCACAAGTGCTTGATTCAGTTAACAAAGGTTTAACTGTTGCTGAATTCAAAAGAATTGCAATTGGAGCATAGATATTAATTAATAATTATTAATTAGTAATTAATAAAAAGGTGTTTAGGTAGATTTTAAATTTACTTAAACACCTTTTTTAGTTTAATATTGTTTTCATGTATTAAAAGGTATAATATGTTTTGTGTATTGTTATGTATCTTTTTTATTTTGACGAGATAGTTTAATGTTTTAATTTTGAGCTAATATGAAACATGTATAGAATAAATTTAGCACAAAACTCTTTACACTTAACTCTCAACCCTTAACTTAAAAATGGCAAAACCTAGTAAACTTGAAATGGATTATGAGTATGAATTCCATTTAATTGCAATGGTTTCATCGTCAAAAGAGTATAAATTAGCATGGCATCTTAATAAAGAATTGAACATTTCATTAGCCAAAGAACCCGATTTAGAATATAATTTAACAAAAGGAAGGAGATTTTTAGTTTCAAATTTTTTATTTGATGCAGAATATAGTAGTTTTAGGCTGCTAAAAAATAAAGCCGTTGATAGCACTAACGTAGCTAAACCATTTGTTATTCCAGAGTTAAAGCAATATGACTATTTGCTAAAAATAGACACTGAGCTTTCAGTTGAGGAAATAAATGTTTATCTTAGCCAAATAAAATTAATGCAGCAAGTTCAACTTGTTGAATTAGTGAATGTAGAAAAATTATCATCTAAAGAGAACCTATTATTTTAATATTATAATGAGTACACTATTGAAGAAAACAAAGATTGTTGCAACTGTTGGTCCAGCGTCTAATAATCCTGAGACTTTGTTGGAGTTAGTTAAAGCTGGAGTAAATATCTTCAGGCTTAATTTCTCTCATGGTAGCCATGAAGATCACTTAAAGGTGATTAATTTTGTTAGAGAAATTAATGAAAAGCATAATACTAATATTAGTCTTCTTCAAGATTTACAAGGTCCTAAAATTAGAACTGGTGAAGTTGAAAACAATGGTGTGCCTATTGTAGCTGGAAATAAATTAATTATCACTACTGAAAAATTAATTGGTAACAGCGAAAGAATTTATACTTCTTACACTGCAATGCCAAGAGATGTTAAAGCTGGTGACCAAATATTGATTGATGATGGTAACTTAGAATTAAAAGTTATCAGTACTGATGGAGTAAAAGAAATTGTTACTGAGGTAGTTTATGGTGGAATTTTAAAATCTAAAAAAGGTATTAATTTACCAAATACAGATGTATCTGCACCATCATTAACTGAAAAAGATAAAGAAGATTTAATTTTTGGTATCCAAAACAAAGTTGATTGGATAGCTTTATCATTTGTTCGTAGAGCAGAAGATATTGACGATATTAAAAATATTATCGCTGAACACAAATCAGATGCGAAAGTTGTAGCTAAAATTGAGAAACCAGAGGCGTTAGCTAATATTGATGGAATTATCAAAGCAACTGATGCGGTGATGGTAGCTCGTGGTGACCTTGGGGTTGAAATTCCAATGGCTGATGTACCAGTAGCACAAAAAATGCTTATCAAAAAATGTAATATTGCTGCTAAACCAGTAATTGTTGCAACGCAAATGATGGAGAGTATGATTACTAATCCACGTCCAACTCGTGCAGAGGCAAGTGATGTTGCAAATGCTGTAATGGACGGAGCTGATGCTGTAATGTTAAGTGCTGAAACTGCTTCAGGTATGTATCCATTACAAACTATTCAAGCAATGGTTAGCATTATCCAAAACATTGAGGCTAACGTTAATATCTACAACAAAGAGTACGAGTTAAATCCTACTTCAAAAACATTTCATAACGAAAGTGTTATCACAACTGCTTGTAGATTAGCTGCTGATACTGATGCAAAAGCAATTATTGGTATGTCAAAATCAGGATATACTGCATTTAAAGTATCTAGTGTTCGTCCAGAATCGAATATCTTTATTTTCACTGATAACAAAGCTTTAGTTAATACATTGAATTTATCTTGGGGTGTTACAGCATTTTATCAAGAAAACTTTAAAACTACTGACGAAACTTTAGCTCAAATCAATAAAACACTTATTAATGGTGGTTATTTGAAAAAAGGCGATTTAGTTGTAAATACTGGTACTATGCCAGTTGATGAGAAACGTTTAACTAACATGATTAAATTAAGTATTGTTGAATAGTTGGTATTAAGTATTATGTACTAGGTATTAAGTATTTGATATATAAAATAAATAAAAATAAAGAAACTTGGCTCATTGAGGGTCAAGTTTCTTTGTTTATAAACTGATTGATAGGTAATTATATGAGTGCTTCGTTTGATTTTAGTCTTTTAAATGAAATAGTAAAAACTCCTGGAGCTCCAGGGTTTGAATATCCAATTCGTAATTTCTTGGTAAATCATTTGTCAGGTTTTGCTGATGAACATTTTATAGATAATGTTGGGAATTTGGTTTTTGTTAAGCGTGCGGTAAAAGGCGAACAAGCTGAAAAGCGTTTTATGTTGGCTGCTCATATCGACGAAATTGCGTTCATCGTTACACATATTGATGATAAAGGGTTTATTCGTTTTCATACGTTAGGTGGTTTTGACCCAAAAACTTTGTCAGCTCAAAGGGTAATTATTCATGGCAAGGAAGATGTAATTGGCGTAATGGGAACAAAGCCAATTCATGTTATGTCGCCTGAAGAAAGAGCTGCAAACCCTAAAATTCAAGATTATTTTATTGATACAGGATTGAGTGGGGAAGAAGTGAAAAAACTTGTTTCTGTTGGTGATCCAATTACTAGAGAACGTGATTTGATTATGATGGGAGAGTGTGTAAATGGGAAATCTATCGACAATAGAATTTGTGTTTATATTTTGGCTCAAGCATTAAAACAAATAGAAGCTGTTCCAAATTTGGATATTTATTTTGTGTTTCCTGTGCAAGAAGAAATGGGAACTAGAGGTTCTGTTTCGGCTACACATAATATAAATCCAACTTATGCATTAAATTTAGATACTACTATTGCTTACGATGTACCAGGAGCAAAACCACAAGAAATGGTAACTGAGTTGGGTAAAGGTTGTGCCATAAAAATTATGGATTCGTCAGTGATTTCAGATATAAGAATGGTTAAGTTTTTAAGAAATATTGCTGATGAAAATGGCATTACTTGGCAAAATGAAATATTAACTGGAGGGAATACAGATACTGGTCCGATGCAACGTTCGGGTAAAACAGGAGCAATTGCTGGGGCAATTTCTATACCTACTCGTCATATACATCAAGTAATTGAAATGGCTCATTTAAAAGATGTTGAAAATGCCTTACAATTAACTTTATTGGCTTGTAAAAATATTACAAGTAACGATTGGAAGTTTTAGTTTTTTTAGACTTAAGATTAAAGACTTAAGATTAAAGACAGTTTATAGAAAGTTAGATTGAAATTAAAACCCACCTCAAATATGTGATGTATATGAGGTGGTTGTTTGTTTTTTACCATTTATTTGAAGTGTTTGTATGTTCAATTTTTTAAAAAGTAAGGGAATATGCTTTTGTATTCGTAAATTTATGCCGACAAATTACTTAATCTATTGAAAAACAATATCTATATCGCTCGTACAGTTCACGGATTGGAAAGCGTTCTTGCTACAGAATTACAAAATATAGGTGCTCAAAACATTGTTCCTCTTCGCAGAGCTGTTCAATTTGAAGGCGACTTAAAACTTTTATACAAAGCTAATTACCTGTTACGTACTTGTTTAAATATACTTTCGCCAGTGGCTACAGGTACTATTAAAAACGAATATGATTTATACGACCTAGTTAAATCTGTTGATTGGTCAAAACACTTAACCCTTGATACCACTTTTGCTATTGACAGCACTGTTCATTCTGAGGCTTTTAACCATGACAATTATGTGGCTTTAAAATCAAAAGATGCTATTGTTGACCAATTTAGAGAACGTACTGGCGTACGCCCTTCTGTTGATGCTCGTGACCCAGATTTGAGAATCCATATTCATATTGATAGAGAAAAATGTAATATTTTACTTGATTCAACGGGTGATTTCCTTTACAAACGAGGCTATAAACTTAAAAGCCTTGATGCTCCTGTAAACGAAGTACTTGCCGCAGGTATGTTATTACTTGCTGGTTGGGATGGACAATCGGATTTTGTTGACGGTATGTGTGGCTCAGGAACGGTGCCAATTGAAGCTGCATTGATTGCTACAAATACTCCATCTCAAAGTTTCAGAGAGCATTTTGCATTTATGCTTTGGGATAATTATGATAGAAACCTTTGGTTAGAAGTAAAAGAAGAAGCAAAAAAAGAAGTTCGTAATTTTGATTATACAATTTGGGCTTCGGATATGGATATTGAAGCTGTACAAATTACAAACATGAATGCAGAAAGTGCAGGTGTTCATGATATTATCAAAGCAAAATGTGCCAATTTCGAAGATATACAAGCTCCCAACGAACGTGGAGGTTTGCTTGTAATGAACCCACCTTATGGTGAACGTTTGGGAGAAAAAGAAGAAGTAAACACACTCTATTCTTTAATTGGAAATACTTTTAAACACAAATTTAAAGGCTACAAATGTTGGATAATCAGTTCAAATATGGAGGCTTTGAAAAATGTAGGTTTGCGTCCAGATAAAAAAATAGTTTTATTTAATGGTGCTTTAGAATGTAAATTTTCGATGTATAACATCTACGAAGGTTCTAAAAAAGCAAGTAAACAGTTGGGGAGTTGAGGGTTTAGAGTTAAGGGTTTAGAGTTTTTTTGAATCCTTAACTTTAAAAGGTTATAAATAACATGATAAATATAGAACATCAAAAATTCCATCTAAACCATTTTTCATACTCTTGGGAATCAATTGGTTTTGATTCAATAAACATTAGTCATCCTGTTTCCGAATTAACATTAAATGAAATCTATTGGTGTTTAAGAAAACGAATTTATCTAAATCCTATTATTGAAATTTGTATAGATAAGATTTCTGAGAACTGGGGACAAATTGATATATATTATCCAACAGAAATTTGTCAATGGTATGATGAGGTAATAAAAGAAATTATTACATTGCCTTTTTCATTTTGGGATAACCAATTAAATAATTTTGCATTAATTCAAGATTTTATAAAAAAATCCAATAAAAGGCAATTGAAAATAGAACCTCAGTTCATTGATATTTTTTTAAAATACACACCTAATGCATTATATTGGTCAAATGACGATTCTACTCAACTGAGTCAGAACATAATGTATGCCTCGTGTATGGAAATTCCAGGAAATTTAATTGAAGCTGCAAATCAATTAGTAAAAGTTAAATATGCATTTTTAAATAATCAAAGTGTGTTTATTGAATCTGAATCAAAGTTTATAAATAACTTAGATGATTTTTTGGAATTTATATTTGAATTTCATGATGAAAAAGATTTTATACAAGAACATATTTTATATATGGTATTAGGAGAAGAAAGAATAAAAACTTCAAGTAATCAACTCTAAACTTTAAACCCTCAACTCTAAACTCCCTACACCTCCTCCAACATTCCTTCAGGATAAACAACTTTTTGTAGATACAAACCTTGCGATGGTGCAGCTCCTGAGGCACGTTTTCGGTTTTTTGAAATTAGTATAGATTCAAATTCCTGTGGTGTAATTTTTTCATTTCCAACTTCAAGCAAAGTGCCAACAATTAAGCGAACCATTCCTCGCAAAAATCTATTACCTGTAATATCAAATCGAAGCATATTATCTTCAAGAATTGTCCACTGAGCAAAAGTTATATCACAAAAATGATGCTCTTGACTTTCAGAAATTTTACTAAATGTTTCAAAATCTTTATGTTGCAACAAATACATTGCAGCTTGATTCATTAAGTCAACATTCGGTTTTCGCTTTAAAAAAGTACTTAATTCATATAAAAACGGGTTTTGCTTTAAACAAACTTCATACCTGTAACTTCTACTAACAGCCGAAAAACGAGCATGTGCTTCATTGTCGGAAGCTTTAAAAATGCTAACAACTTTTATATCTTTTGGTAATATCCCATTGATTCTTAATAAATATCCATAAGTAGTTATTTCAACATCCGAATCAAAATGGGCAAATTGTGAACGAGCATGCACACCTGTATCAGTTCGTCCGCTACCTAAAGTTTGCACCTCATGTCGAAGTACAGTACTCAGCGCTTCATTTATTTTTTGTTGTACAGTAATGGCATTAGGTTGCACTTGCCAACCATTATAATTTGTACCTTTATATGCTATTTCAATAAAATACCTCATCTGTATTTGCAAATTTAATAGATTTCTGTGCTAATTTGTAAACCTATATTATTTATCCATATATAAATATTCGTATGACCATTAAATTCAACTTATTTAAAGTATTTTCTACAGCAATTTTAGTTGCTAATGCTAGTTTTTTATTTGCTCAAAATGCTATACCACTTGAAGATATTTTTGCAAAACAGAAATACCGTCAAGAGTCATTTAACGGCTTTAGATGGACCAACGATGGCAGACATTTTACTGAACTTGAATATGTTGAAAATGAAAAAAATAAACAATACATAGTGAAATATAGTGTGACTAGCAATAAAGTTGTTGATACACTTTTTAATTCTACTAAGCTTGAAGAAAGTATTGCTGTTGAAGACTATATTTTGAGCCCCAATGAAGATAAAATTTTAATTGAATCTGCCACAGAGCATTTGTACCGTCGCTCAACAAAAGGAATTATTTATGTTTATAATTTAAATACAAAAAGTATAATTCCTTTAGCAAACAAACAGAAAATTAGTAATGCAACATTTTCTCCTGATGGGAAATTTGTAGCTTATACAAGAGATAATAATCTATTCTTAACGCATATCGAAACCAATAAAGAAATTACAATTACCACAAATGGAGAATTTAACAAAATTATAAATGGCCATACGGATTGGGTTTATGAAGAAGAATTTGAATTTGCTCAAGCATTTTTTTGGTCGCCAGATAGCAGAAAAATAGCATTTTATACTTTTGATGAATCAATGGTTCAAAGTTATAATATGCAAAAATGGACAGGTTTATATCCTGAAGATTACAAATTTAAATATCCAAAAGCTGGTCAAAAAAATGCTGTGGTTTCCATTAACGCATATCATTTAGCAAATCAACAAACGGTAAAACTTGATATTGGTACCAATACCGACCAATATATACCTCGCATCACTTGGACAACCAATAGCGATACGCTTTCAATAATGCGTTTAAATCGCTTACAAAATAATTTAGAATTGTTGCATACCAATGTAACAACTGGCAAAAATAGAATTGCTTATACTGAAAAATCAAACACTTACATTGAAGTAAATGATTATTTGCATTACCTTGAAGATGGTAAAAGATTTATTATCACAAGTGAAAAAGATGGTTATCGTCAAGTGTATTTATACAAAAACTCAGGTGCTTTAATTAAACAAATTACCACAGGTACCGACGAAGTGCTTGAGCTTGTAAGTGTTGATGAAGCGGCGAATAAATTGTACTATTTAGCTGCACAAAATAATGGTACCGAAAATGCATTTTTCCAAATAGATTTAAATGGTAAAAATAAGAAAAAACTAAGTACCGAAAATGGTATTCATGATGTAAGTATGAGCCCAAATCATTTGTACTATTTAAGTTATCATAGCACTTTTACAAAACCATTATCTGCAAATTTAATTGAAACTAAAGCTAATAAACAGATTAAAAATTTAGTAGATAACAAAGAACTTGTTGAAAAACTTGCAAAACTAAAGCTCTCAAATGTGAAATTCAGTACCATAAAAACTTCGGAAGGGATTACATTAAACTCTTTTACTATTTTACCACTTGATTTTGATTCAACAAAAAAATATCCAGTACTTATGTATATGTATGGTGGCCCTGGACATCAAACAGTTGTAAACACTTGGATGGGAACTTATTATTTATGGTTTCAACATTTGGCTGCACAAGGTTATATAGTTGTTTCGGTTGACAATAGAGGAACTGGTGGCAAAGGTGCTGAGTTTAAAAAATGTACCTACGGGCATTTAGGAGAACTTGAAACACAAGACCAAATTTCAGCAGCTAGATATTTAAGTACACTTCCTTATGTAGATGTAACTCGAATTGGTGTTTGGGGCTGGAGTTATGGAGGTTATATGTCGAGTTTATGTTTATTATATGGCAATGATGTGTTTAAAATGGGGGTTGCAGTAGCACCTGTTACAAGTTGGAGATTTTATGATACCATTTACAGTGAACGTTACTTAAAAACTCCACAAGAAAACCCAACTGGCTACGATAAATTTTCGCCTATCAACTTAGCTGATAGATTAAAAGGTAAGTATTTATTGATTCACGGTACAGGTGATGATAATGTTCATTTCCAAAATGCAATAGCCATGCAAGATGCATTAATCAAAGCCGACAAACAGTTTTCAACCATGTATTACCCTAATAGAGCACACGGAATATCGGGAGGAAATAGTAGATTACACGTATTTAAAACTATTACTGAATTTGTATTGAAAAATTTGTAAATAATAGTTTTCAATAGTCGGTTATCTGTTTTCAGTTTCAAATGAAATAAGTAATTTGAATCTGAAAATTTAAATTATTTTATGATATAATTTTTTTTAAATGATAAAAGTTATATATTGGCTGATATTCATCATTTTAACTTATTTTATGAAACAAATTAACTACCTATTGTCTATTGTAATTTTCCTATTTTTGGCTTCATGTTCAAAAAGTAATATTGTAAATCATTCAATAAAAAACACAGATATTGAGTGGAAAAGTAATTCTGTTAGTGCAAATACTGCTGATTCAAATACAAAAGTGGATGAAGTTATATCAGAAAATGCACTCCCAGAGATTAGCCCAAATAAACCAACTACCACTTCAAATAAAAATGAAGCTACAACTTTAGGTAAATCAAAACTTAAAAATAATTTTGCAACTAAATTAGCTACAAAGTTGATTGTCAAAGAAATTGACAAGTTAAACAAAAATAAAAAAACGAATGCCAAAACTGATGTTTCAAATAGTTACGATTTAATTGGGGGTACCTTGATAGTTTTAGGTTTGGCTTTGGGGGTGGTTATTGCTTTAGTAACCATAAGTAATCCTCTTTTAACTTTATTGCTAGTGCTTGGAGCTGCTTTATTTATTATTGCAGGGGTGTATATATTTGTTTCTGTACTTGCAAACGAATAAAAAATAAAACTTACTTTTGTATGAATTTTAAAGCATCCTTTATGAAAATATTGGATGCTTTTTTGCATTTTGAAATAAAGGAATTTACAATATGAACTTACAAGGAATAAAATGTATCATATTTGATTTAGGAGCAGTAATTATAGATATTGATGTACCTAAAACTTTTGAAGCTATTGCAAAAAAAATCAACAGATCAGCTTCTGAAATAAAATCAATTTTTGACAATAACCAATTATTTGAATTGCACGAAACTGGGCATTTAAGTGATAATGATTTCAGAAATAAATGGAGAGAATTAATTGATAACTCATTAACTGACTCTGAAATTGATACTCTTTGGAATACTCTTTTGTTGCAAATTCCAAATCGTAGGGTGGAGTTAATCAAAGAATTAAGAAAAGATTTCAAAATTTGTATGCTAAGCAATACAAATAATATTCATTTTATTGAAGTTGAAAATATTTTAAAACGTGATACTTCGCACGCAACTTTCAATGAGTTTTTTGATAAAGTGTATCTTTCTCATGAAATTGGCTTGCGCAAACCTCATGCTACAATTTATGAATATGTACTTAAGGATTTAAATTTAAATGCTAACGAATGCATTTTTATTGATGACAATTTACCGAATATTGAATCTGCAAAAGCCTTAGGAATCAATGCATACCATTTGAATCCTAAAGATTGCGTAACTACACTTTTCAATAAATAATCTATGGAAAATTGTTTTTGTGGTTCGGGTTTAGAATCAAGCCAATGTTGTATTTTATTTACAAGTTATGAGCAATTACCAGCTACAGCTTTGCAGTTGATGCGTTCTCGTTATTATTCATTTGAAACTGGAAATGCTGGCTATTTAAACAAAACATCTGTTCAAAAACAAAATGAAAAAGATTTAGCAGAATGGGCAAATAGCAATCAGTGGAAAAGTCTGGAAATAGTAGATAAATCAAAAGGCGAATCAAATGATTCAACTGGTACAGTTACCTTTAAAGTGCTGTATATCAATAATAAAAAACAACATATTCAACATATTGAAAAATCTACTTTTGTGAAGCATGACCAACAATGGATGTACGACACTGGAGAAGTTGATGTAAAAATTATTCCAACTTTAAATCAAATAAGTGTAGGCAGAAACGACCTTTGTCCATGTGGAAGTGGGAAAAAATATAAAAAATGTTGCGGAGTTTGATTAATAATACAACAAAAGTCAAATAAATATCAGTACGGTTGTCAAGGTCGTTGACCGTTGACAACGGTCCCAAGAGCCTCTCAACCCTAAATCAAAATTATTTTCTAAAAAACACAGCCCACATTTTACTTTTAACAATTTTATCAACCTATTTTTCTTAAAATCCTACAAGTTTGTAGTATATTTGAAAAAATTGCCTTAACACAATGCAAGCCTTAGGATTCTATTTAGCACTTCCATTTATATATCTAATTGCATACATGCCTTTTAGATTAATGTATGTAGTTTCCGATTTCTTTTACTTTATACTTATAGCCACTGGCTACAGAAAAAAAGTAGTAAAAACAAATCTACGTAACTCATTTCCTGATAAAACTGAAGCAGAAATACATCAGCTTTACAAGCAATACTACAGTTACTTATGCGATTTAATATTTGAAACTTTCAAAACAATTTCATTAACTGCCGAAGAAGCAAAAAAACATTGCGTTTTTCATAAAGCTGCTTGGTTAGATAAAATGTATGAAGAAAAGAAAAGTATTTTAATTGTAATGGGGCATTATGGCAACTGGGAATTAGCCGGACCTAGTTTTACTTTAAATAATCCTTACCAATTAGTTGTAATTTATCGTCCACTCTCGAACCCTTATTTTGAGCGTATGTTTGTAAAAATGCGTACAAAATTCGGCACTAAAATTACTCCAGTTAATAATACGCTGAGAGATATGGTGGCAAATAGAAATGAAGTAACTGCCACCGCATTTATTGCAGACCAAACTGCTACTCCTGAAAATGCTTACTGGACAAATTTCTTAAACCAAGATACAGCAGTATTTACAGGTCCCGAAAAATTATCAAAGAAATTTGGCTATCCAGTAGTTTATATGTCGGTAAATAAAGTAAAAAGAGGTTATTATGAAATAACTCCCGAATTATTATTTGAAGACCCAAAAAACACTGCTGACAACGAAATTTGCGAAGTATTTACCAAAAGACTAGAACAGGAAATTATCAAAAATCCTGTAACTTGGCTTTGGTCGCACAGACGCTGGAAACACAGACGTCCGCAAACCGTATAGACCCACAAAACATTATCACAAACACTTTGTTGCATTCAAAACGTTTCAAAGTTTAAATTACAATATGCGTTCAAGTAAAGAATTAATTTTATCGAGTAAAGAATTTACCAAAGAAGATAGAGCTAAAAGTTGGTTCGAAACCATTTTAACTCTAGTTTTACTTTCAAGTAGTTTAACAATCACATTTTTAGATATTAACTTATTTATTCGCCTAACATTTAGTGTTTTAACAGCACTTTTGTATGTGCGTATGTTTGTAATTTATCATGATTATCAACATCATGCTATTTTACAAAAATCTCCATTAGCTACATTTATCATGAAAGCTTATGGAGTGTATTTACTTACTCCACAAAATGTATGGAAACGTTCACACGATCATCATCATAACCATAACTCAAAATTAACAGGCAACGGAATTGGCTCATACCCAACAATTTCAAAAAATACTTATTTAAAACTTACTGCACTTGAACAAAAATTTTATTTACTTAACCGTCACCCATTAACGGTTTTGTTTGGGTATTTTACCTTATTTGTTTATTGGTTAAATATCAAATCATTTAGTCAAAGCCCTAAAAAACATTTAGATTCATTATTGTCGCTTGTATTGCATTTGGTATCAAGTGTTCTGATTTATAAATACTTAGGAGTAACCACCTATTTAGTAAGTTGGTTTATTCCATTCTTTTTGGCATTTGCATTGGGGTCGTATTTATTTTATAGTCAGCATAATTTTCCTGGTGCTGAATTCAGAGAAAACCAAGATTGGAAATACGAAGTTGCGGCTTTATCTTCAACAAGTTTTATGGTAATGAATCCATTTTTAACATGGATGACAGGCAATATTGGCTATCACCACGTACATCATTTAAATTCAAGAATTCCGTTTTATAGACTCAAAGAAGCTATGCAACAAATTCCTGAATTACAAAATGTTACTACTACATCATGGAATCCTTTTGAAATATACCGTTGTCTGCAATTAAAATTATGGGATGGCGAAAAAGGTAAAATGATAACTTTGAAAGAATTGTAAAGAGTTGAGGGTTGAGAGTTGAGGGTTTTGTTACTCGAAAAATAGCGTTTACGGTGGTTGAGCGTAGTCGAAACCTGAGTAAATGCTATTTTTTCGCTGAGAAAATAAAGGAGTTAAATTCATTTATTTTTAGTATAAAAATTATTAAAAAGGAGCTTCCAAAACTGAAAGCTCCTTTTTTTATGCTACTCTTAATTTTTTAAATTCTTCGT
This sequence comes from Bacteroidota bacterium, assembly GCA_041191405.1. Lineage (GTDB taxonomy): Bacteria > Bacteroidota > Bacteroidia > Cytophagales > UBA9547 > JBEEOW01. The sequence goes on along the minus strand of JBEEOW010000024.1, from coordinate 40,148 downwards.
AAAACTCATGTTTTACATCTTGTAGTACATCGGTTCGGTGATGTGCTACAGTGTTGTTATGTAAATCGAGCCCGAGGTAGTCAAATATTTTTTCGGTGCAATGGCTATACAATTCTTCTCGCATAATTTTAATTATTTGAGGTAGATATCTTTGTGCAAGATGATCGCCAAGCAATACCGATATAGTTGATTTATGGCAAATTTCTAAAGCAAATTCATATTTTAATGCATCAAAAAGTTCGTTGTCAATATTGCCAAAATAGTCAATATGCATTAGTTTATTTACTTCTATAACTTCATTCTCAGCTATAGCTTTTTTGAAAACTACCTTGAATGTTGAATATACAGTTTTTGAAATTAAAGGCAAATATGATTTTTGTAAATCATAGTTATGAATAATTTCTTTGTAAACTTGTTCAAGTTTGGCGGATAATTTTTCGTAATGTACCATAATTCAAAAATGTTTGGTTCCTAAACGGTTGTTACGCAAGGGTATATAATTAGGTTATAAAAAAATACTCATTTTTGAAAAAACTTTATTTACATATAGAAATATTGTAGTTTCGCTGTCATTCCGAGGCACGAGGAATCTTATTAAATTAATTTAAAATTATAAGATTCCTCGTGCCTCGGAATGACAGTTTCAACATAATTTTTCATATTAAAAATACTATAAATTATCTTTCAGACACTTTCCTTACATGTCAATAATAACTCAACAGATGTCCCAACGGGCTTATCATCAAGGTAGTTGTCAATAATTTTTGCTTCATAAATATCTCCAGATACATTTGCAAGTATTGACATTCTATCTTGTAATAACTTAGTCCCCATTGATTTGTGGGTTTTTAATTGATTTTTCTGTTGTAATGCTACTGCTTCACGCCCATGTCCATTGTCGGTAACGATGCATTTCAATAAAGTATCATTTACTAATTCAAATGTAACTGTAAGTTTGCCATTTTCTTTAACACCCTTTAAACCATGTACAATTGCATTTTCAATATATGGCTGAATCAACATTGGAGGAATAAAAATATAGTCAGTATCTAAATTGTCATCATAAATATAACTTATCTCAAAGGCATTGTTAAATCGCATTTGTTCAAGTTCAGAATATAGCTTAAGTTGCTCAATTTCAGAGGTTAAATTTACGTAAGCTTTTGAACTATTTTCAAGAATTAATCTAATTAATCGTGAAAAACGAGCCATATATTTTTCAGCTTCATACACATTATTAGTAACCACAAAACTCTGTATTGCATTCAAGGAATTAAACACAAAATGAGGGTTCATTTGCGAACGCAACAGTCTTTGTTGCACTTCCATAAATTGTTGTTGAAGTTTACTTTGAGTTGCTTTCTGTTTGTAGTAATATATATAAAATATTAAAATGCCGAGTACAATTACAAATATCGAAATTGTAATAATTATAGATTGTTTAATTTGCTGATTTGTAAGTACTTCTTCTTGTTTTCGAATGGTAAGTGCTTTGGTAGCATTTTGTTTTTCGAGTTTAATAATACTGTTTTTCTTTTCTAAATCAGCCAGTTCTTTTTTGTTTTTTAGTAATTGATATGCTTTATTCCTAGCATCAATTTCCATTAAATTATTTTTCAGCTCTAAATCTGAAAGTTTTTTTTGTTGTAACAGCACAGTGGCTTTGTGGTTTATTTCTTCAAGGGCTTTTTGTTTTAAAATTAATTCCGTTTCAGTGGATGCATTTTTTGCAAGTAATTCCGCTTTTTCTACACCCAATTGTTTGATGTCATTTTCAATTAATAAGTCTTTAATTTTAAGTTCTTTTTGTTCAAGTGTTATAATATTTTTTTGTTGTTCTTGGTTTTTTAGGTCGTTTATAAGTTCAATACTATCTCTAAGTAAAGTTTGTTCTTGAAGATACTTGTGTGAAGATTCAAAGTCGTGTTGATATGAACTTAGTTTTGAAAGTAAACTTAATGCTGTAATTTTTAATTTTACATTGTTTGTTTTTTTTGCATAAAATAATGCCTTTTCTGCAGCATTATTTGCTTTTTTATACTCTTGCAGAACATAATAGGACGTTCCCATGACAGTAAATAATTGGCTTAGTTCTGTCCATTTTTTTTGTCCTTCAAGTAATGGAATGGCGAGTTTTGCATGATATAAAGCCTGTTGTGGATGCCCTAATTGTTGGTTTATTATTGTTAAATTAAATAATGTTAAAGAATATTGAGTTTGATTATTACTCAAGAAAGCTAGGCTGTTAGCTTGTTTGAAATATTGTAGGGCTGCATTGAAATTTTGCATGTTTTTATACGAAAATCCAATGTTGTTTAAAATTATTATCGATGAAGTTGTGTCGTTTAATTTTTGTCTATGTTCTAAATGTTGTTTCTCGTAAAATATAGCTTTTTCAAACTTTTTATTTTTTTTTAGAATAGATGTGTAGGTGTTTAGAATAGAAAGTTTTTCGTTTTCTATTATATCAGTTTGATTTAGGAGTTGTAAATAATAATCTTCAGCCTCAATAAGTTGATTTGATTTTTCAGACCATTTTGCTAGTAAAAATAATGTTGAAGTGTTAAAAGGAGTTTTGATATTTTGTTTTACAAAATTTATTGCTTTTTCAAAAAGTTGCCAATTGGCATAAAATTGTGCAATCTCAATAGTTAGCTTTTCGGTAGGTGCTTGCTTATGTAATTGTAAGTAATATGTTAAAGTTTGTGTAAACTCTTTTTGATCAACTTTTTTTGTTGAATCTAGTTGAGCTAACATAATTTTTGAAACAAAAATGAATGCAATAAAAAATAATATTCTTTTGTATTTTTTCATTTAAGATACTAATGTTAGAAATGCATCTTTTCTTCTTCTTGCTATTTCAATACAACTATCATCATTCATAATAACTTGCATTGTATTCCAATCTATTTTTTTTATTTGACGGGTGTTTATTAAATGTGATTTATGAATTCTAAAAAAATCAAAATCTGTTAGACTATCTTCAAATTCAATTAATGATCTAGTTGCCATAATTTTTTGACCATTTGACAAGTAAAATGTGGTATAATTGCTATTTGCCTCACATCTAATTATTTCATTTATTACAATTTGAATTAATCCTTGATGGGTCGAAATTACAATTTTATCTCCAGCATTATCTTTTATTTCGTTTCTTTGCTCTTTAAGCCATTCAAGTTGCTGAATTTGAATATGTTTTTGGTCAAACTCTTGAATTGCTTTATTTACTGCATAAGTTAATTGGTCAGGATTTATTGGTTTCAATAAATAATCAATAGCATTTAATCTGAATGCTTTTACAGCGTATTGGTCGTAAGCTGTTGTGAATATTATTCTTGGAGTTTCAAATCCTTTTGGCAGAGATTCTATGAGTTGTATTCCATTACCATCTCCAAGTTCTAAATCTAAAAGTAATAAATCTGGTTTTAATGTTAAAATTCTATCATAACCTTCGGCAAAAGATTCAGCTTCTCCAATCAATTCAAGAGATGGACAATATCTTTGAATTTGATTTTTAAGCGCTATTCTACCATGTAATTCGTCTTCTATTATTAAAGTTCTCATCGAAAATTTACACTAACAAAGCTAAAAATAGTAAAAAATCATAGAAAAAGTATATTTCTGAATTATTTATTCTTTTTTATTTTCAATATAAAAAAAGGTATTGCAAATTATTAAAAATATATAATCTGCAATACCTTTTTATTGGTCTAACTTTTTGAAAGTTTTAGTTTGTTGGATTAGCAATTGCTTCTCCTACAATTGTAACTTTCAATTTGGTTTTCTTACTCACACCAGCATTAGTACTAATTTTAGCCGTTAATATTAATTGTTGCTCTTTTGCATAATCTAAAATATTAACATCAACAGGTGTTAAATTTACAGAAGTTACTCCTTTTGCTAAATTTTTAATGCTTGCTAATTTAACTTTGTTTGATTTTCCTGGATTTTCAACTTCAACAGAACATGAGTCAATATTATCAAAATTTACATCTGTTGGTTCAATAATTGAGATTGTTAAACTTTTTACTTTTACAGATTTTAATTTACTAATACTAGTACCATTTTTCTTAGCCAAGCTATCTAAATCAATTAAATCTAAGGTGTCAGGTGCTAAAGTTTTTGTGCCTGCAAGACTTGTTGTATCAACTGTTAATTGAAATGATTGTGATGGTGTATCAAATTTAATATCTAATAAATTTTCAACTTTTTTATCACATGAATAAAGTGAAATTACAATAGCACTTAATATTAATAATTTGATTGCTTTCATTTGTTATTGGGTTTAAATGATTTAGTTATTTAACAAACTTAGTTTAAAAAAATGATTTGTCAAATACTATAATATTAAATTATTACCTAGACATAAGAGTAAAGACTTAAGGAAAAATTGTTTTTTAAGTTGTCAACGTTCATATACTTTGACAAACGTAGAAAATGAAACAATTCATCAAATAGAATTTATAAATCGATTCAAAAAAAATGACTGCCATCGCTAGCAGTCATTTTGTTCAAACATTCAAATAGGTTCTATTATTTTACAAATACTTTTGAAGTATAATTGCCAATTTTGCTATTTAGTTTCAGTAAGTATAAGCCTGTTGGTAAGTTACTTAAGTTTATGTTTTCAATTTCAGCAACATTACTTAATTCTAGTTGATTTACTACATTACCTATAGCATTTACCAAAGTTACATTTACATTGTTACCTTGTAAAGTAGATGGGATTTGAATAGTAATATCACCATCTGTTGGGTTTGGATATACTGTTAATGAACCATCAATGTCATTATTATCAATTCCAGTTGGCAAGCAATTAACAGCATCAATTTTTACATCAACTTGGGTACGTGCACAACTTAAACCTGAACCAGATGTAAATTTAAAGTTGTAAAAGAAGCCGTATCCATTATCAACTCCTGAATAAATTGGAGAACTCCAAGAGGTATAAGCATTTTTAAATACAGTAATACCATTACTTACAAAATCTGTACTCGCAGCCGAACCGTCAAAATATAATTGACCAGCTGGCGTACTTGATGCAGCAATGTAATATGTTCCTGCAGCTAATGCAATATCAAGAGTTGCTGTATTTATACCCGAAGTTACTGCTACTGTTTTGGTTGAAACTACAGTTGAACCATCACTAGCAAGAATGTTTAAAGTTACATCTCCAGCAGCAGAGGTTTGAAAACTTACTTGTGATAAAGTTGATGAAGCTGTTAATGAGAATTTGTTTGCATAAAATGTAGCGGTTGATGCCCAACCAGATAAACTTGTTTTTCCTAATGTGGTAGTAGTAAGAGTATTTGCTCTACCTACATAATAGCTTGTGTTTGAATTAACAGTAGGTGAGTATGTTGCTCCACTTGCTAAAAGCGTACCATTTGTCGAAGCATTGTACCATTCATAAGCAGTACCAGCATCTGTAACTTTTAAGTTTGCAACGCCAGCTTTACAAATAGTTACACTTGGTGCATTTACCAAATTGCTTGAAACAGTGATACTTCCAGTTTGGTTTGAACAACCTGATGCAGAAACTGTCACTTTATAAGTACCAGCAGTAGAAACAACTAAAGTTTTTGCATTTGCATTAGCTATTGCGGCATTATCTTTAGTCCATGAATAAGTTATTCCTGTTCCAGAAACGCCAGCATCTAATGTTTCTGTAGATTTTGAACATAAGGTAATGGCATTTCCTAAATTCACAGTTGGTAAAGTTGCAGAAACAATAATAGTATCTGTTTTTGAACATTTACCTGCTGAATCTACTTTAACTACGTAAGTGCCAGCTGTTGTAACACCTGTTAATGTTGCTGTATTTCCACCTGTAGTAACTCCGCCTTTTGTCCAAGTAAAAGTTCTGTACGATTGTGAAGTTAAACCACTATTTAAAGTCAATCCCCCAGAAACACCACACAAAGTTTTATCTGAACCTAAATTTGGCGCTGAACAACTTGGTCCTTGATAGATTTTCATTTTATCAAAAACTGCATTTAATAAAGAATATTGATCATTTCTATCTTGACTCAATTCCCAAATCATTAATCCATTACCACCATTTTGCATTACATAGTCAACTTTTGCTTCAAGGGTTGGTTTACTATCATAGCAATAACCATTATTTATACCATCTGCATCATTATAATATGCTGATGGATTTGAAGCCGATATGTCAGCAAATGTAGCCTCTGCTGCACAACGAGAATAAAAACCTGAACCTCCTACAATTTTTGATACAGGGCAACCTAAAGTTTTATACATTTGAAAAGCATCTTTTAAAAATTGAACTGCGGTATGATTTCCATAAGTTGCAATCGGAGCATCATAACTCATAATGTTAAAATAATCAAGATATTGAAAACAAGCAGCTTCTACTCCAACAGTATGTTGTTGTTCGCCACCTAAAGCTGCTGATAATTTATAAGTACTTCCCAATTTTGTTTTAATATCTTTTAACATAGCTGTATAATTAGCTTTCTCTCCAGCAGCAGGAAATTCCCAGTCTATATCAATACCTGCTAAATTATGTGTTTGGCATAAACTTAAACATGCATTTGCTAAGGTTGTTCTTGAATTTGCATTCGCTGCAACAGATGAAAAGTTTCCAGATAAGCCCCAGCCACCAATTGCAATCCAAAGTTTAACATTGTTTGAAGCAGCTTTTGCTTTTACTGCATCAAATATACTTGGACCTAAAATGGTTAAGCTACCATCACTATTTAATTGAGCAAATGCATAAATTACATCTGTTAATTTTGAGTATTGAACCGCATTTGCTTGAGTTGTTGATCTGTAATATGGGAAATATCCGACAACTCTTTGAGCAAAGACTATCTGATTCATTATTAAAATCAGACCGAAGATTATAGACTTTTTAATCATAATTATATGGGGTTTCTTGGTATAACGCAAAAATTTATTGTAAATATACAATACCTTAACAAGGTAACCAACAAAATGTTTTACCTAAAAATGTGTCTAAATACTATCTAAAACAATAATACAATATTCTTATAGTCTTGCTTATATTGATTATTAAATAATGGTTTGGTAATCATTGTTTTGTGTATTTTTATATCGGTAAAGTACAAAAATAACATTTTTCAGTACAATTATAATTTTATAAAATATTTACATAATTTTATAAAAATCTTTTTTGAGTATGAATGTGTATATATTTAGCGGATTAGGTGCCGACAAAAGGGCTTTTAAATACTTAACATTTCCTACCCATCTAAATATTTTTCATATTGATTGGATTCACCCAATTAAAAATGAATCAATCGGTGAGTATGCCCAAAGAATATCAAAAGATATTGATACAACCCAACCTTTTATACTTTTAGGTTTATCTTTTGGAGGAATGGTATGTACAGAAATTGCGCAGTTTTTAAAACCACAAAAAGTGATTCTTATCTCTTCTGTAAAAAATAAGTTTGAATTACCTTTTTATTATAGATTGGCGGGTTTGATAGAATTGAACAAATTAATTCCTAAAAGTTCGAGTACAAAAGTTAATTTTATAACCAATTGGCTTTTTAGTACTGAAAACAATACCGACAAAGCTTTATTGAAAGAAATAATTGGTGCATCAAATCCTGCATTTACCTTTTGGGCTATCAATGAAATTGCGAATTGGAAACTGACTTGTAACGACAATTCATTTATCAGAATTCATGGAAGCAAGGATAGAATTTTACCAATTAATAATTTCAAACCCAATTATCTAATCAAAAATGCTGGACACTTAATGATTGTAAATAGAGCTGAGGTTGTGTCGGAAATTTTGTTAGAAGTTTTCAGTTCTCAGTAATCAGTAATCAGTATAATAAATAATAATTCTATAGTTAAATCAGTTAATAAAATATCTTAAGTCTAAAATCTTAAATCTAATATCTTAAGTCTTAAGTCTTAAGTCTTCCGTCATTAATCTCTCTTAAAATGAAAATATATTTAAAATTCTCTCTAATCACATTTTTAATACTGTTTATTAATAATGTTTTTGCACAAACAAAACCTTCAACTACAAAACCTGTTGAAAAATTTTCCTATGATAAAACATGGGAAAAAGTATATGATTTTGCAAACAAACAATTACCCAAATCAGCACTTGTTGAGGTAAACAAAATTTACAAACAAGCCAAAAAAGAAAACTGTACCGACCATTTGGTAAAAGCTATTATTTATCAAATGAAATATAATGACTATCAAAACGAAAACGGATTTGTAGCCAATATTGAAAAACTAAAAGCTGAAATTAAAACAGCTCAATTCCCAGCAAAGCCTCTATTACACTCAATGCTTGCAGAAATGTATTGGCAGTATTATGAAAATAATCGTTGGGGTTTTTCTGAAAGAACAGAAACAATCAACTATGATAATAAAAACATTGCAACTTGGAGTATCAATCAAATTGTAAAAGAAACCATTAAAGAATACCAAAATTCATTGTTGGATAAAGAAAAATTAAAAACCTTAAAAACAGAAACTTACAAACAAGTTCTTGATAAAGGAAACAGTATTGGCGACAAACTTCGCCCAACAATTTATGATTTTTTAGCACATCGTGCCATTGATTTCTTTTTGAATGAAGAACCAAATATTACTCGTCCAGCTTATTTTTTTAGTTTGGATAAAGAGGAATATTTTGCAGATGCAAACAATTTTGTCAACTTAAATATAACAAGTAAAGATTCTCTTTCTTTAAAATTTCAAGCTTTAAAATACTTGCAGGAAATAACCAAATTTCATTTAAATGATGAGAATCCAGATGCCTTAGTAGAAATTGAGCTTAAACGCTTACGTTTTGTAGCTCAGAATCATACATCAGCAAACAAGAATGATTTACTTTTAAAAGCTTTACAAAATTTAGAACAAAAAGTAATTCAATATGAAATTTCAACTGTAGTAAGTTACGAAATTGCAAAACTATATAATGAACTAGGAAATCAGTATAAACCACTTGAAAATGAAAATCATAAATGGGATAAAAAAACAGCTTATGATTTATGCGAAAAAGCAAAATCTCGTTTTCCAAATTCAAGAGGAGCACAAGATTGTGCTAGTTTACAAAATGATATTGCTCAAAAATCCATTTCAGCTGTTACAGAAGAGGTTAATGCTCCAAATTTGCCTTTTAAGGCATTATTAAGTTATAAAAATGTAAACAAAATTTATTACAGAATTATTAAAACTAATAAAGCTGAAATTAAAGAACAACCAAATGAATGGGAAAGAAATTATGATAAAAATAAACATGTAAAATTCTTGTCTTATTACATTTCAAAAACTTTCGAAAAATCAGGTTCTTATACTTTACCGATTGATGGAGATTTTCAACCACATAGCTCCGAAATAAAATTAGATGACTTACCTGTTGGTGCTTACATGATATTATTAAGTAATAACGAAAACTTTAGTACAGAAAATAATGCATTAACTTACGCATTTACAAGAGTTTCAAACATTAGCTATGTACACCGAAATACTAAAAATGGCACAACTGATTTTTATATATTAAACAGAACTAACGGCGCCCCAATAGTTGGAGCGGAAGTCACCACTTTTATTAGTAGTTATGATAAATCAATTATTCCTTCAAAAGGAATAAGCTTAGTAACTGACAAAAATGGATTTGTAAATATTCCTTCGCAAAATAGAGCCAATTTTTATATAAATATTTCATTGGGTGATGATTTCAACTCTACCTTACAATTAGATAACTATTATAACGAATCATTTTATCAATATAAAAATACCGAACCTGTAAAATCTCAAAAAGTTTTGTTTTTTATGGATAGGGCTATTTATCGTCCGGGACAAACAATTCAATTTACAGGTTTGGCAATTTCAACTGATGGAAAAGCTTCTGAAATTATACCCAATTACAAAACTACTATTTTATTAAATGATGTAAATGGTGAAAAAGTTTCATCAATTGATGTAGTTACAAATGAATTCGGCACTTTTAAAGGCTCATTTACAGCACCTTCAGAAGGTTTGTTGGGTAATATGGAATTAGAATCAAGTGAAGATGAAAGCATAATATCCTTTTCAGTTGAAGAATACAAAAGACCAAAATTTGAAGTAAAATTTGAACAAATCAAAGGTTCATTCAAATTAAATGAAAATGTAAATGCTACTTTATTTGCAAAATCTTATTCAGGAACACCCATTGATGGAGCAAAAGTACAATACAGAATTGTGCGTGAAGTTCGTTTTCCATTTTGGGGTTATTACAAAAGAGTAAATTTTGAAAACTCATCTTCTGTTGAAATTTTAAATGGGAATGCCCAAACCGATGAATTAGGTAAATATAAAATCAATTTTATTGCCCTTGCCGACCCAACTATTACACATGAATCAGACCCAACTTTCACCTACACAATTTATGCTGATGTAACTGATATAAATGGCGAAACGCATAGCACATCGAGTACTATTTCAGTTGCTTACAAAGCACTTGAAATTTCAACTAACATCACAGATTTAGACAAACAAAACCTTGATTCTTGGAATAAAGAGTATAAAATAAATACCCAAAACCTTGCAGGCGAATTTGAACCAGCCAAAGGTAAAATCAGTATTTATAGTTTAAAACAACCTACCAAAGCTTATAGAAATCGCTATTGGCCTCAAGCTGATAAACAAATTTTTACGAAAGAAGAATATGCTCAATTATTTCCTTTTGATGAATATGCCGATGAAAGTAATTTTTATACTTGGGAAAAAAATATTGAAGTCCTAAAACAAGATTTTGATACTGAGCTGAAACAAGCATTTAGTTTGGCTTCATTAAAGAATGCGCCTTCTGGCAAATATCTTGTTGAATTAATTTCAAAAGATAAATTTGGGCAAGAAGTAAAATCAATTAGCTATTTTACTATTTACTCATTGACTGAAAAACAATTATCCTCTCCTGAAAATCAATATATTAATGTATTGACTAATACTGTAGAACCTGGGCAAAATGCCAAAATCCTAATTGGAACAAGTGCTACAAAAACAAAGGTTTTGTATGAAATTGAACTTGATAATAAAATTATTGCAAGTGAATGGATTGAATTAAAAAACGAACAAAAAACAATTGAAATACCTATTTTTGAAAATTACAGAGGTAATATTGGTGTTCATTTTACTTTTGTATTAAACAATAGATTATACACCAAAACTGCCACCATTCAAGTGCCATTTTCAAACAAAGAACTTGATATTGCTTTTGAAACTTTTAGAGACAAATTACAACCAGGCGAAAAAGAAGAGTGGAAAATCAAAATTTCAGGAAAAAATATCACCCAACTTGTTTCTGAAATGGTAGCTACCTTATATGATGCTTCATTGGATGCTTTTAGAGTAAACGAATGGAATGCAGACTTTTGGGCAAACAATAATATTTCTTTAGGTTGGTCAAGCCAAAATGGATTTGGTCAGAAGTATTTTAGCAATTATTCAAACAATTGGAATTTAGATTACAAAGTTGATCTAAATATTTACCCTCAATTTTATCAATTAAATTGGTTTAATTGTTTTTACTATTCTCATCGAGTATATGAAGATACAGATGAAGAACCTCAATATGAAGTTCGAAGTGCTGCCAGTGGTGGTGCTATACATACTGGAGGAGGTGGAGGATTGGCAGCACCAATTGCATCTGCAAAATATAAGGAAACCGTATCAGGAATAAAGGGAATTACATATCAATGGGCACAAAACAATAATAAACTTCAGCCTAAAACCGAACCAGCACCCCAAGATTTCTCAACAGTAAAAGCAAGAACAAATTTCAATGAAACAGCCTTCTTTTACCCACAATTACTTACCAACGAAAAAGGCGAACTAAGTATTAGTTTTACCATTCCAGAAGCATTAACCCGCTGGAAAATGTTAGGTTTTGCACATACCAAAGTTTTAAAATCTGGCTTTGTAAGTAAAGAGCTTGTAACCCAAAAAGAATTAATGGTAGTGCCTAATCAACCTCGTTTTTTCCGTGAAAATGACAAAATGGCTTTTTCGGTTAAAATATCAAGTTTATCTGATAAAGAATTAAACGGTCAGGCACAATTAGAATTTTTCGATGCACTTACCATGCAACCTATCAATGAAAAATTAAAAATCACCAATGCAATCCAAAACTTTACAGCCAAAGCTGGTCAAAGTATTCAATTGGAGTGGAATATAGAAATCCCAACTGGTTTGCAGGCTGTAATGTATAAAGTGGTGGCGAAATCTGGTAATTTCTCTGATGGTGAAGAAATGATTTTGCCAGTAGTTACCAATTCAATGCTTGTAACAGAATCACTGCCTTTGCCAATTAGAGGTAACGAATCCAAAAACTTCACTTTCGATAAGTTAGTAAACAATACATCTACCACACTTCGTAACCACAAATTCACCTTAGAATTTACCTCAAATCCTGCATGGTATGCAATTCAAGCCTTACCGTATTTAATGGAATATCCTTACGAATGTGTTGAGCAAACATTTAGTAGATTTTATGCCAATAGTATTGCATCAAATATTGCCAATTCAAATCCTCGCATAAAACAAGTTTTTGATACTTGGAGCACCATTCAACCTGATGCATTATTATCCAATCTTGAAAAAAATCAGGAACTTAAATCTGCCCTTTTAGAAGAAACACCTTGGGTTTTACAGGCAAAAGATGAATCTCAACGCAAACGTGCCGTTGCATTGTTGTTTGACCTCAATAAAATGAGTCAGGAAAAAGACAAAGCTTTTGAAAAAATACAAAAAGCACAATCGCCCAATGGTGGTTTTTCTTGGTTCGCTGGCATGCCCGAAGATAGATACATGACGCAACATATCATTGCAGGTATGGGGCATTTAGATGTGTTGGGAGTTGAGTCGGTACGAACAAATGAAGCCAATTGGACAATGGTAAAAAATGCGATTAAATACATTGACCAAGAAATGTACAATGATTATAAAGAGTTGCTGGCATCAGAGAAAAAAGGTCATTTAAAACTGAAAGACAATCATTTATCTTACATCAATATTCATTATTTGTATTTACGTAGCTATTTCAAAGATATTCCTGTAAATAAAAATCACAAGGTTGCTTTTGATTATTTCTTAAAACAAGGCACCACTTATTGGACACAAAACAGCATTTATATGCAAGCCATGTTGTGTTTGGCTTTACATAGAAATGGCGTTGCTACAATTCCTGCAATCATCATTAAATCATTCAAAGAAAAAGCCATTTACTCAGAAGAAATGGGTATGTATTGGAAACAAGACCGTGGATTGTATTGGTACCAAGCACCTATTGAAACACAAGCCTTGTTAATAGAAGTTTTTGATGAAGTAGCCAAAGACCAAAAAAGTGTTGAAAACTTAAAAGTTTGGTTGCTAAAACAAAAACAAACACAAGACTGGAAAACTACCAGAGCAACTGCTGAGGCTTGTTATGCCCTTCTTCGTAGAGGTGCAAATGTATTAGAGTCTAATCAACTCGTTGAAATTAAACTTGGTAACCAAACTATTGACCCTAGTAATTTACCCGACACCAAAGTAGAAGCTGGTACAGGCTATTTCAAAACCTCATTTACAGGATCGGCAATTACACCTGAAATGGGCAAAATAACTGTTACTAAAAAAGACGAAGGCGTAGCTTGGGGAGCAGCTTATTGGCAATATTTTGAACAATTAGACAAAATAACTCCTGCGGAAACGCCACTAAAAATCAATAAAAAACTCTTCCTTCAAGTAAATACTGACAAAGGTTTGGTTATTACCCCAATTGATACAAACACAAGTTTACAAGTTGGAGATGTAGTAAAAGTACGAATAGAAATAAATGTTGACAGAGCAATGGAATATGTGCATTTGAAAGACATGAGAGCAAGTGCATTTGAACCATTGGCAACATTATCAACATACCGTTTCCAAGATGGATTATACTATTACGAATCTCCTAAAGACCTATCAATGAACTTTTTCATTGGATATTTACCCAAAGGAACTTATGTATTTGAATACCCATTGAGAGTTTCACAAAAAGGTAATTTCTCAAATGGTATAACCATCATGCAAAGTATGTACGCTCCCGAATTTACAACTCATTCGGAAGGTGTTAGGGTGAATGTGGAGAAATAAAACTAAATATATAAAATACCTTACGTTGACAACGGTAAATGACCTTGTCAAACGTAAGGTATTTTATAAAATTTACCATATTTAAGCAGAAGTGTTACTTTTTGTTGGGTTATTTAATGATTGCTATTGATATAACTTTATGTTTTTATACTTGATATTCCCTTATTTTTTAGAAATTTGTATCAATGGAAACTTTTAACTACATACAAATTGCAACTTCTTTGGAAGTTAAAAAGCTAATTAAGGATTGGGGAAACAATGATGTAAATGCGTTTTTGTTGAAATACCACAATTTACCTTATGCCAAAATTGTTGCTGCTCAGTTAGAAGGTAAACGCAAATCTGCTAATAAATTTCCAGTTTGGGCAAGTTTAGAGAATTGGGTTTTCCCACCTATGATTTCGGTTGAACAAGCCTCTTCGCAAAAAACTGCTCAATACAAAGCAGCATGGTTTAAAGATAAAATCGTTGCTGATATTACCGGTGGAATGGGAATTGATGCTTTACATTTTGCACAAACTGCTAAAAAAGTATATTATGTTGAGCGTGATAGTTTGCTTTGTGAAATTTGTAAGCATAATATTTCAGTGTTGGGTTTGACAAATGTTGAAGTGATAAATGAAGATGGACTAAAGTTTATCGATGAATTAACAACTCCAATTGACATAATTTATGCTGATCCAGCCCGTAGAAAAGAAGGCAAAAAAGTAGTTTCTTATGCTGATTGTGAACCAAATGTGTTGGACATTACTTCGCTTGCCAAAGATAAATGCAATCAAATTGTCATAAAAAACTCCCCAATGATTGATATTGCTGAAGCGATAGCTATTGGCAATCAGTTTTTTGTGAATGAAGTTGTAGTACTCGCTGCTCAAAATGAATGTAAAGAGTTGATTGTAATTTCAAGTCCATATAAAAGCGAAGATTTACACATTAAAGCTATTTCTTTAAAAAATGATGATTCAATTGAAGAGTTTGATTTTGACTATTCAAAGGAAAAAAATGCAGAAACAAATTACAGTTTACCGCAACAATATTTATATGAGCCACATGCCGGTTTAATGAAAGCTGGTCCGTATAAATTGATTGCAAACCATTGGAATTTAAATAAGTTACATCCTCATTCTCATTTGTATACTTCAGAAAATTTAGTATCCGATTTTCATGGAAGAATATTTAAAATAGAAACAGTAATTCCATTTAATAAAAAATCATTAGCCTTGTTGAATGTAAAAAAAGCAAATATAGCTTGCCGAAATTTTACTTTAACTCCTGAAGAATTAAAAAAGAAACTCAAAATAAACGATGGGGGAGATTGCTATATTTTTGCAACTACATTAATGAACAAAGAGCAAGTTTTGATAAAAACGGTGAAGGTGTGATTAAATTTTTGTATTATTCACAATTTATGAATCAATTTATTTACTCTCTCCCAATAAGTAATACTTCTTTTGAAATGATGTTTTTGAGAAAATAACAACATTTCATTAGCATATTTTTTAAGATTGAAATGTGTGCATAGTTGTAGTTTTTTTAAACAAACTGAACATAAATTACAGGGAGATTGATTCATTTCAAATAAATCGTTTGCTCCATTTATTAAGCAATGCGCATTGATACAATGTTTTATACCTAAAATGTGCGAACCTTCGTGTGTTGAAACTTTACAAAGATATTCTAAAGCAAGGTTATAGTTGGCAGTATCTTCACTATCAACAAATCTATACATCGACACAACTCCTCGTTTTAGACTAGAACTTGCTAATCCAAATAAAAAATTACCACCTTCAGGGTAAATGTCATTTGAGGTGATAAAAAGAGTAAAAGCTGTATTAGGGTATTTTTTATTTCCCATTTCATTGTTTAGAATAAAGCCCGCATCCAGTTTTTGTTCTGTTGGTCCTTGAAATCTTCTTTTATAATGAGGGATTACTGTATCGGCAATACCGGGAGCAAGGATTACATTGCTTTGGTAAAATATTCCTAAATATTCAACCAAAGTATCGATATTAAGTAGCTGTTCCTTTGTGAAATTTCCAAGAGGCTGAACAATGATAGTATTTTTGATTGAATCAAAAGAAGGTTTAAAGGTTGCTTCAAATTGCTCAAAAGTTTGTCCTTTTTCTTTGTGTTCATATAGCCAATCGCCCGAAACAGGTTTGCTTAAATGGATGTCAAGTTGGCTGAGTAAATCAATTTCTTGGTAAACTTTTTCGTTTTCAGTATTTGATGAACAAGCACAAATAAAAAGAATAAAAATGTATTTGAGGAGTAGTTTCATTTTTGTGTTTAGTAATTCTGTTAATTTAATTTAGCTTATTATAAATTTTTTACATTATTAGAAATACTAAAAACAAATATCTAAAAGTATTTCACATACTCTATAATTCAGCAAGTAGTAGTATTAGTACCCCTCCTTTTTTCAAGGAGGGGTGGGGGTGGTTATATATTTAAACTATTTTTTGTTCAATATAATATTACTTATTAATTTTAGGTAAATAAATGTATGATTTTATGGAACCAATTTTTAATAGACCAGAACTCGTTTTAATTTCGAAAAAACTTAAGAAATAATCTTACTAATGCTGAAGCTACTCTTTGGAAATATCTTAAAAATAGTCAATTAAATGGTAGAAAATTTAGGCGTCAGCATAGTGTTGGTAATTATATTTTAGATTTTTATTGTCCAGCTGAAAAGTTAGCTATTGAACTTGATGGAGCACAACATTTTACATCATTTGGGCAAGATTATGATTCAGAAAGAACAATTTATTTAAATCAATTTGGAATAAAGGTACTACGTTTTGAAAATTTTCAGATTTTTGAAGAAACTGAATGGGTTTTAGAAGAGATTAAGAAATGTTTTAAAAGTGATTCTTCATCTTAATACTTATTTAAAATTATGAACCACCCCTAACCCCTCCTTGAAAAAAGGAGGGGAACAGATGCTACATATTTAGTTATTAATTGAATTTTCATTAGTAATATTTTTTGGTCTTTTAACTGATGAAATTGAATTATTTTTAAATTCAACCCTTAAAGAAATTGATTTCTTGAAAATAAAATACTTTTGATATTCTCTACTGCAAATTAAAGCTAAATCATAATTGTTATTTTTATTAGGAATATAAATGACATCAAAAAATAGTTCTTTCTGTTTTATTTGGTCAATATGGTTTAATTCATAATTATTTAAATACTTAATAAAATATTGTTCAATCTCAGATAAATATTTTGTGTGGTTTAGTTTAAAACTATTATAAATATCTATTTGCTCTTGTTTAACATTTTGATTAATTGATTCAAAATAAATATCTGTAAAGTCTCCTAAATTAAAATAATTGTCAGTATTATGATAGCTTTCTGAATTATCAAAAATAGCTTTTATGTAGCTAAAATTTGATTTTATATTTTCTATTGTTAGCATTGTAAATAATGTTTTATAACATAAAAAAATCCTCTCACAACACTTGCAAGAGGATTTTGTAAAAATTTTAAGCAACTACACTTCCGTTGGCTACAATTTCATTTGGTTGTAAAAACTTCAACTTGCCGTCTTTGTCTTCAGCCATTAAAATCATTCCTTGAGAAGCTATACCTTTTAAATCTCTTGGCGCCAAGTTTATAAGTACTGAAACTTGTTTGCCAATAATTTCTTCTGGTTTAAAATGTTCAGCAATACCGCTCACTATTGTTCTTTGGTCAAGACCAGTATCAACGGTAAGTTTTAATAGTTTTTTTGTTTTTGGTACCGATTCCGCAGCAATAATTGTCGCAATACGGATATCAATTTTTGAGAAATCATCAAATGTTATCTCCGCTTTTGAAGGAGCAACCACTTTGTTTGCTAATTCATTCGCCAATTTTGCATCTTCTAATTTTTGAATTTGAGCTGCAATTGTTTCATCTTCAATTTTATTGAAAAGCAAAGTGCCATCGTATTTGATTTGATGTTGTGGTGTAATTATATTGTCGCCCCCAAGGTCAGACCATGATTTGTTATCTTCAATATTCAACATTTTCAATAACTTAGCCGAAACAAATGGCATAAATGGTTGCATCAAAAATGCTAGGTTGCCCGAAATTTGTAAAGCAACAAACATAATTTCAGCAATAGCTTCACTGTTAGCGTCTTTGTCTTCTTTGTATTTTTTCCATGGAGCAGTATCTTGTAGGTATTTATTACCCAAACGAGCTACATTCATTAATTCAGTTAAAGCGTCTCTAAACTTATAATTGGCAATATTATTACCAATTATTTCAGGATATTTTGCTAATTCAGTTAATGCTTCAGAGCTTTCTGTTAATGTATAATTGCTTGGTTTTGAAGGAACAACGCCACCATAATAATTTTGAGTTAATGATAAAACTCTATTGATAAAATTACCAAGTACTGCAACTAATTCATTGTTATTTCTAGCTTGGAAATCTTTCCAAGTAAAGTCGTTGTCTTTATTTTCAGGAGCATTTGCACAAAGTGCATAACGCAATTCATCCTGACGGTTAGGGAATTCAACCAAATATTCGTGTAACCAAACAGCCCAGTTTCTTGAAGTAGAAATTTTATTTCCTTCCAAATTCATAAACTCATTTGCCGGTACATTATTTGGCAAAATATATCCACCATGTGCCATCAACATTGCTGGGAAAATAATACAGTGAAATACAATATTATCTTTTCCAATAAAGTGAATTAGGTTAGTGTCTTCTTTTTTCCAGTAATCTTCCCAGTTTTTACCGTTTGCTTTTGCCCATTCTTGTGTAAAAGTGATGTATCCAATTGGAGCATCAAACCAAACATACAACACCTTTCCTTCCGCATCTTTAACAGGAACTTTTACGCCCCATTCCAAATCACGAGTCATGGCTCTTGGTTGTAAACCTTGTTTTAACCAAGATTGACATTGCCCCAAAACATTACTTTTCCATTCTGTATGAGAGTTGATAAATGACTCAATTTCAGGTTGCATTTTATCTAAAGGTAAATACCAGTTTTTAGTTGATTTAAATACAGGTACTTCCCCCGAAAGTGTAGATTTTGGATTAATTAAATCTGTAGGACTTAAAGTAGAGCCACATTTTTCACATTGGTCACCATAAGCATTTTCGTTGCTGCAATGTGGGCAAGTACCAACAATGTATCTATCAGCTAAAAATTGGTTTGCTTTTGCATCAAAATATTGTTCAGTAACTTCTTCTGTAAAAACATTTTTATCATAAAGCTTAGTGAAAAAATCTTGAGACACTTCATGATGCGCTTGTTTGCTCGTTCTCGAATAAATATCAAACGAAATTCCAAACTCCTCAAATGAATCTTTAATGATAGTGTAATATTTATCAACTACAGCTTGCGGAGTAGTGTTTTCGTTCTTTGCTTTGATGGTAATTGGCACCCCATGTTCGTCAGTTCCTGAGATAAAAGCCACATCATGATTATTTTTTCTTAAATATCTTGCAAAAATATCTGCAGGTAAGTAACAACCTGCAAGATGTCCAATATGTATAGGACCGTTGGCATAAATCAATGCTGCGGTGATTGTATAGCGTTTTTTCTGATTTTCAGTCATTGCAAAAATTAATTATTGATGGCTGTAAAATTAGCTTTTTTTATTAATAACATAAACTTAAAGTGAAATTGGTTTAGAATTTAAAATCTATTTAGTAATTTTGAAACTTGTAAAATCAAAAAACTAGCATGTTACAGATAAGAAATATCGCAATTATCGCTCACGTTGACCACGGTAAAACTACTTTGGTTGATAAAATCTTGCATTCAGCAAAACTTTTTAGAGACAATCAAGTATTCGACGACCTAATTTTAGATAATAATGATCAAGAGCGTGAGCGTGGTATTACCATCGTTTCAAAAAACGTATCTGTACGTTATAAAGACTTTAAAATAAATGTAATTGATACTCCTGGTCACGCCGACTTTGGAGGTGAAGTAGAGCGTGTACTTAAAATGGCTGACGGAGTTCTTTTACTTGTTGATGCTTTTGAAGGTGCAATGCCTCAAACACGTTTCGTATTAAGTAAAGCAATTTCTTTAGGTTTAAAACCAATTGTAGTTGTAAACAAAGTTGATAAAGAAAACTGCCGTCCAGAAGAAGTAATGGAATCAGTTTTTGATTTAATGTTTAACCTTGGTGCTACTGAAGATCAATTGGATTTCGTAACTCTTTATGGTTCATCAAAACAAGGATGGATGAGTAAAGATTGGAAACAAAAAACCGAAGATATATCTCCATTATTAGATGCAATTATTGATGTAATTCCTGCACCAAAAATTGATGAAGGTAATATTCAGTTACAAATTACTTCATTAGATTATAATAACTTTACTGGTCGTATTGCTATTGGACGTTTAAAAAGAGGTTCATTAAAAGAAAATTCTCAAATTGTACTTGCAAAAGCTGATGGTTCATTTAAAAGAGTGAAAATTAAAGAATTGCATGTTTTTGAAGGATTAGGAAAAGTAAAAGTAGAAGAAGTTCAAGCTGGAGATATTTGTTCAATTTCAGGAATTGATGATTTCGAAATTGGAGATACTATTTGTGATGCAGAAAATCCAGAGCCATTAGAAAGAATTGCTGTTGATGAGCCAACAATGAATATGTTGTTCACAATCAACAACTCACCATTCTTTGGTAAAGAAGGTAAATTTGTAACTTCTCGCCACATCAGAGACAGATTAATGAAAGAAACTGAGAAAAACTTAGCATTAAAAGTTGTTCAAGGTGATTCTGAAGATAAATTCTTGGTTTTTGGTAGAGGTATTCTTCACTTGTCGGTTTTAATTGAAACAATGAGAAGAGAAGGTTATGAGTTACAAGTTGGTCAGCCTCAAGTAATATTCAAAGAAATTGACGGTGAAAGATGCGAACCAGTTGAAACATTAGTAGTTGACGTACCAGAGGAAACAGCAGGTAAGGTTATTGAACTTGCAACACAAGGTAAAGGTCAATTATTAATTATGGAACCAAAAGGCGATTTACAACACTTAGAGTTTGAAATTCCATCAAGAGGTTTAATAGGTTTAAGAAGTAAAGTGTTAACCGCAACACAAGGTGAAGCAATTATGAATCACCGTTTCAAAGCTTACGAGCCTTACAGAGGACCAATTCCAGGAAGAATTGCAGGTTCAATTATTTCAATGGAAACAGGTGCATGTACAGCATATTCGCTTGATAAATTACAAGATAGAGGTTTCTTCTTTGTAGATCCAGGAGAGGAAATTTATATGGGTATGGTAATTGGTGAGCACAACCGCCCTAACGATATTACTGTAAACACTACAAAAGCAAAACAGTTAACCAATATGCGTGCATCAGGTTCTGATGATAACGTAAAGATTGCTCCTAAAAAACAATTCTCATTAGAGGAATGTATGGAATATATTCAAAAAGACGAATATGTAGAGGTAACGCCAAAATCAATTCGTATGAGAAAAATATATTTAGAGGAGAACGAGAGAAATCGTATGGCTAAAAAATCAGAAGCTACAGTTTAATTTGTAATTCTGATATAAATTCTATTAAAAGAGCTTCAAGAAATTGGAGCTCTTTTTTTGTGCAATTTCAACACAATAATTTACTTGTATTGTTAAACATTTTTTTGAGATTATTGTCCTAATACAAACCTAATTTTCTTATCTTTACAACTTATATTGTATTTATAATATCAAGCTCATGTGGACCAAGATTGCCGAAGGCATCATAAAATATAGATTAATTTTTTTAATACTTATTGCGCTATCTACAGCGTACATGCTTTCTATATCTGGTAAAGCTGAAATGTCGTATGATTATTTAAGAATTATACCAGCCGAAGATGAAGACATGGTTTACTTAACTGAATTTAAGAAAAAATTTGGTGAAGACGGTAATATGATTATAGTTGGGGTGCAAGATCCTAATATTTTTAAATTAGAGACTTTTAATAAATACAAAGCACTAACCGACTCTTTGGCAGCCAATGAAGGCATTTCTGAAGTTTTATCTCTTTCAAGAATCAAAAGTATTCAAATGAATGATTCTTTAAAGAATTTTGAATTAAGGCCATTGTTTCCTGATAAAATTTCTTCTCAAAGTCAATTAGATTCATGTATTAAGCTGTTTAATGACCAAAAAATATATAACGGACAATTTTATAATGAAAAGTCTGGAGCCTTACTTTTTGTAGTTTCAATTAAAAAACAATATGTAAATACTGCTCGTCGTCAAGCTATTGTTTATGAAATTATTAATGCATGTAATAAATTTACAAAATCTAGTAATATTAAAATTCATTTTGCTGGTATTCCGTATGTTAGGTCCGTAATGGCTGAGGAAGTAAAAGGTGAATTAAGGGTTTTTCTCGCACTTTCAGCAATTGTTTCTGCTTTAGTTTTAATGTTCTTCTTTAGGTCATTTATGGCTGTTTTTGTACCAATGTTGTTGGTTGGAATTACAGTTATTTGGACATTAGGAACGTTACATCTTTTCCATTATAAAATAACATTGTTAACAGGTTTAATTCCTTCGTTGGTAGTAATAACAGGTATTCCTAATTTTATTTATCTATTCAATAAATATCATCAAGAGTTTAGACGTGATAGGAATAAAATTCAAGCAATTACATCCATTATTAAATCAATAGGTTTTGTTTCTTTTTTAACCAATGCAACTACTGCTGTAGGTTTCTTTGTGTTGATTAACAATGATGTAGCCATGCTTAAAGAGTTTGGTATTATAGCAAGTATTAATATTATGGTTGCTTTTGTAATCAGTATGATTTTTATTCCTGCAGTACTTGCTTATTTACCTGAGCCTACTGAAAAGGATATGCGTCACTTGGATTTTAACTTTTTAAGTGCAATCCAAGATTGGCTACATAATGTTACTTTATATCATCGTAAAACAGTTTATGTATTATCAATTATTGTTTCAATAATTTCAGTTGTAGGTATTTACAAAATCAGAACCATTTCATACATGCTTGATGATGTGCCTGATAAACTTACACTTAAGTCTGATTTAAGATTTTTTGAACAAAATTTTAAAGGAATTATGCCTTTAGAATTTGTGGTGGATACTAAAAAAACAAATGGAGCTCGTAAACTTTCAAACCTTCGTAAAATTGCAGAATTAGAAACATTTCTGAATGAACAAAAAGAAATCTCTACTCCTGTTTCAATCAACACTTTCTTAAAAGGGGCAACTCAAGCTTATTTTGATGGAGATACAACTCAATATAGACTACCAAGTTCATCAGAAGCTCCATTCATATTAAAACATTTTAAAAAGGGTAAAAGTAGTCAAACTCAAACTTTAATGCGAAGCTTTGTTGATAGTACAGGTAGATATATCCGTGTTTCATGTAAGGTTGCTGATATTGGTTCTGAAAAGTTAGCTATTTTAATGGATTCAATTATTAAGCCTAAAATGAATGAAATATTCCAAGATACAGATATTTCAGTTCGAACAACAGGTACAACATTATTATTTATGAAAGGTAATAATATGTTGATTAATAGTTTGAATTCTAGTATTTTACAATCTATTTTGTTTTGTACATTCTTAATGGCATTATTGTTTTCGTCATTCAGAATGATTGTGATTTCATTGATTCCAAATATTATTCCTTTGTTAATTACAGCTGCAATTATGGGCTTTTTCAATATTCCATTAAAACCAAGTACTGCCATTATTTTCAGTATTGTTTTTGGGATAACTGTTGATAATACTATCCATTATTTGGCTAAATACCGTTACGAAATATTTCATCATAAATTGAGTATTCAGGAAGCTGTATTGTTGAGTTTAAGAGAAACAGGTGCAAGTCAAATTTATACATCCATTGTATTGTTCTTTGGATTCATCATTTACATAGCATCAAGTTTTGGAGGTACAATAGCATTGGGTTTATTAACATCTATCACATTATTTACAGCTTTAATTATCAACTTAACCTTACTACCATGTTTGGTTTGGAATTTTGATAGAGGCAGAAAAGAAAAAGACTTTGATTCATTCATAGAACACTTCGAGGATTTTTACTACGAAGATGAAGATGAAGATATAGATATTAAACAATTAGAAGTGAGCTTTGCCAATAAAAAATAATGAATAAATTCTGTCTATTTCTGTTATTAATTTTAATTACCAATGGAGCATTTGCTCAAAATGTAAAATTTGACAATCCAAGTTTAAAAACAATTTTAATAAGCCAAGGCTTAGATAAAAACAAGGATGGTGAAATTCAAATATCCGAAGTTGAAAAAGTAGATACTTTAGATTTAGAAGATAAATTGGTTGAAATAAATTCTTTTAATGAGATTGTTCACTTTAAAAACCTTACTTATTTGAATTTAAAAAGTTCAAAAATTGAAAAGCTTGACTTATCTCAAAATACAAAATTAGTTACTTTTTTAGGTACTTATGGTCAGTTTAATGAGTTGATATTATCAAATAATCCAAATCTAGAATCTATTTATCTTGATGGAAATTATGAAAATAATGGTAATTACAATAGAGTTGAGAATATTCCATTTGATAAATTACCCAAATTGAAAATTTTTAAAGGGTTACAATGTCCATTAGTAAATGTGGATTTATCTCAAAATATTGAATTACAAGAAATTACCTTTGTAGCTTCAAAATTAAAAACAGTTATACTACCTACTAATAACAACTCAAAACTTGAAAAAATTGATATTAGAGGTGTCTTTAACATCTATGATAAATATAGTGCTGGATTTTTTGGTCAACTAGATTTTTCAAATTGCTTAAAACTTAAAAAAGTAGCAATAACTTCGGTTGGAATTAAAGGGATTAATTTAATTAATTGCACAAATCTTGAAGTTGTAGATTTAATGACTAACTCAATAAATGAGTTAATTTTACCTGACAATAGTAATATTAATTTTTTGAGATTAGACAACAACCCAATTACGAAATTAACGATTGGGAATTCTCCTATGTTAAAAGAAGTAACTTGTGTTGGTAGAGGAAATATGGTTACAAATTTAGATATAAGTAAAGCTGTTAATCTTGGAGAATTTAATTTTGGTGGAAGTATTACAAATTTAACTTGTATTAAAAATCAAATTAACAAAATAAAGAAAAATCCTAATCAATGGAAAATTGCCCAAAATTGGGTTATAACCATAGTGAAATAAAGCAATTTCCTTATAAAGATTTTAGACTTATTCAATAAATACAATGAGTAAAGCATATCAAGAACACAAAAACCTTAATTTTTCTGAACTAGCTTCAGAAACACTTAACTTTTGGAAAACTAACCAAACGTTTGAAAAATCTATTTCAACCCGTGAAGGTTCGCCAACATTTACTTTTTTTGAAGGTCCACCTTCGGCAAATGGAACGCCAGGTATTCACCACGTAATGGCTCGTACCATTAAAGATATTTTCTGTAGATATAAAACGTTGCAAGGTTTTCAAGTAAAACGTAAAGGTGGTTGGGATACTCACGGTTTGCCTGTTGAATTACAAGTAGAAAAAGAATTAGGTATTACCAAAGAAGATATTGGTAAATCTATTTCTGTTGAGGATTACAACAAAAAATGCCGTGAAACTGTCATGCGTTTCACTTCTCAGTGGGATGAATTGACTATTAAAATGGGCTATTGGGTTGATTTAAAAAATCCATACATCACCTATGAAAACAATTATATTGAATCGCTTTGGCATATTTTAAAAAATTTCCATAGCAAAGGATTATTATACAAAGGTCACACCATTCAGCCATATTCTCCTGCGGCAGGTACAGGTTTAAGTTCACACGAATTAAACCAACCTGGTTGTTATCAGGATGTGAAAGATACTTCTGTTGTGGCTCAGTTTAGAGTTAAGAGTTCATCAAACCTCCAAGGTTTTAAAAACCTTGGAGGTTTAGAAAACTTATTTTTCTTAGCTTGGACAACCACTCCTTGGACACTTCCATCAAACTCGGCTTTAGCCGTTGGTGAAAAAATAACTTACGTTTTAGTAAAATCATTTAACCCATATACTTTTGAGCCAATTAATGTTATTTTGGCTAAAGATTTATTGGGTAAATATTTCTCAGAAAAAGCAAAAGAAGTTGCCATTGCTGATTATAAAGCGGGTGACAAATTAATTCCTTTTGAAGTTTTAGCTGAATTTGCTGGTAAAGATTTAGTAGGAATTGAATATGAGCAATTATTACCTTATGTACAGCCATCTGCGCCAGCATTCAGAGTAATTGCAGGTGATTTTGTAACTACATCTGACGGTACAGGTATTGTGCACATTGCCCCTACTTTTGGTGCTGACGATGCTCGTGTTGCTAAAGTTGCTGGTATCCCAGGTATTTTTGTAAAAGATGAAAATGGTGCTGAGGTGCCTTTGGTAAACAAACAAGGTCGTTTTGTACTTGAAGTAACCGACTTTGCTAACGAGCCAGTAAAAGAAGCTTATTTATCTGACGAAGAAAAAGAAGCTGAAAGAGCTAAACAAGGAAGAGATAAATATTTAGGGGTTGATGAAAGAATATCTATCAAACTAAAAACTGAAAATAAAGCATTCAAAGTAGAAAAATATGAGCACAGTTACCCACACTGCTGGAGAACTGATAAGCCTATTTTATACTATCCTATGGAAAGCTGGTTTATCAAAACTACTGCTGTAAAAGACAGATTAGTTGAATTGAATAAAAACATCAACTGGAAACCAGAATCTACAGGAACAGGTCGTTTTGGTAACTGGTTAGAGAATTTAGTAGATTGGAACTTGTCTCGTTCACGTTATTGGGGAACTCCACTTCCAATTTGGAGAACTGAAGACGGAACCGAAGAAATTTGCATTGGTTCGCAAGAAGAATTGGCTACTGAAATTGAAAAAGCGAACTCGGTTTTAGGTAAATCACAACCAACTCGCTTAGAAGATTTACACCGCCCTTATGTAGATAACGTAATTTTGGTGTCTTCTACAGGCAAACCAATGACTCGTGAAACCGACTTAATTGACGTTTGGTTCGACTCTGGTGCTATGCCTTATGCACAATGGCATTATCCATTTGAAAACAAAGAATTAATCGAAAATAGAACTTCATATCCTGCTGACTTTATTTCTGAAGGAGTGGATCAAACTCGTGGTTGGTTCTTTACTTTACATGCTATTTCGGGTATGTTGTTCGATGATGTTGCATTTAAAAATGTAATTTCAACCGGACTTGTGCTTGATAAAAACGGCGAAAAAATGTCGAAACGTAAAGGAAATGTAATCAATCCTTTTGAAACGTTAGACAAATACGGCCCTGATGCTACTCGTTGGTACATGGTATCAAACGCCAACCCTTGGGATAACTTAAAATTTGACTTAGACGGAATTACAGAAGTTCAACGTCGTTTGTTCAATACTTTGGCAAATACTTATAACTTTTTTGCCCTTTACACCAACCTTGATAAGTTTGTGTTAGATGAGCAAAACTTAACTGATGTAAAAACTAGAAGCGAATTTGATCAATGGATTCTTTCTGCTTTACATTCATTAGTTGCAGAAGTTACAGATGCTTATGAAAACTATGATGTAACAAGAGCTGCTCGTGCAATTGAAGATTTTGTGAACGATGAATTATCAAACTGGTATATTCGTTTGTCTCGTAAACGTTTCTGGAAAGGTGATTTAACTGCCGACAAACGTGCTGCTTATGAAACACTTCACGAATGTTTATTGGTTACCGCACAGTTGATAAGCCCAGTAGCACCATTCTTTGCAGAGTGGTTATACAAAAACTTAACCGACCCAATTCGTGAGCAAGCTATTGCTAATAATACGCCATTAAGATTTGAATCAATCCATTTAACCTCATTTGTTAAAGCTGATCCTAACATCATCAATAAAGACCTTGAAGCAAGTATGAAACTAGCTCAAAAAGCTTGTTCATTGGTGCACTCGGTTCGTAAATTGCAGAATATCAGGGTTCGTCAGCCATTGGGTAAATTGTATATCAATGTTACAGACGAAACATTGGCTAAACAATTGAAAAATGTTGAAGCTTTAATTTTAGAAGAAACCAATATCAAAACCATCATCAGTTTTGATGCTAACGAAGGTAGTTCATTGTTTACCAAATCATTATTGCCAGATTTGAAAAGATTAGGTAAAGCAATGGGTCCAAAAATAAATGAGGTTAAAAATATCTTGGCTAACCTATCACAAGCCGATATTGCAACCTTAGAGAAATCAGGCTTAACCATCACATTTGCTGATGGTTCAAATGCAACAATTACCAAAGAAGATGTAATTATCAAAACTGCGGATGCTGTTGGTTTAGCTTCAGCTTCGGATGGAAATATAACAGTAGCATTAGATACCACCATTTCAGACGAATTGAAACAAGAAGGTATTGCAAGAGATTTAGTAAATCGTATTCAAAACCTGAGAAAAGAATTAGGCTTAGAAGTATTAGATAAAATTAAAGTTAATATTCAGAAGAAAGACGCATTCATCGATGCTGCCTTACTCAGCAACCAAGAATACATTTGCCGAGAAGTACAAGCAATAGACTTCCAACTTTCAGAATCAGTTTCCGATGCCAAAACCGTTGAGATGGAAGATTTTGAATTGAGTTTGAGTATTGGAGTCTAAACCAAGATTCTTAGGATTTTAAGGATTAAAAAAGATTTTATGATGCCCTTCTAGATGAAAATTTAGAAGGGTTTTGTTTTAAATCGATTTGTTAATGTAAAGCGTAATTGTTTACTTATGGTATCATTTAGGTTGATTTTTCTATTGCCCAAAACCAAACCTGTATTCAAAATTTAGAGAAAATTTGAACAGAAAGAGCTTCAAATGATGCATCAAAAAACTAAAAATATGTAAATAATGGTTAAAAATATATTTATTAAGCTTCCTATCTGTTCTGTTATATGCTTCACAACCTGCTTATTTTTGATAGGTACATGTATTGATGAAATAAGATCTACTATAGGCTATGCTGATTTTTTCACTAACCAAAATGAATATCGGTTAGTAAAAGTTCAATTTGATGACGTAGATACATTGGCACATTATGGAGGTGAATATGCTACATCAAGTAATAATGAGTTAAAAGGGATAATGATTTCCTTGAAAGATGATTGGCAAAAATACATTCGATATTCAAAAAATGAGGATGGATACGATGATGCTGTACAAAAGAATCTTACGTTTCCTGTATGGTATAATGCTAAAAATCAAGCTGCTTTTTGTAGTTATTCTATCAAAACTAAATTTACAGATTACTTACACTATTTATTTTCAAAGAATCATTATTTTGAATGGTGGTGCTATATTTTTACTGTCTTTATAGTATGTTTTTTAGTATTTATTTTAGGTTCAATGGTATACAAAACAGAAGTAAATAGCGAAATTATATCGATATTGTATTGGCTATTTGCTATAACACTTGTACCGTTTTCTTTTGTAGCACTAGGTTTATGTTTTATAATTCCATTTAATGCCTTTAATGAAAGGGTATTAAACTATTCAGATTATCAACCCAAGCAAATTAGTATTGATAGTTTTAATATTTCTGCAAGCTATAGTGGTTCAAGAAATAACTCCACCTTTGAAGGTTACTATGGAAAATGTTATTCCAATGAACTATATAATATTGAAATTGAAGTTAAACACAATCGAATAATTAATGCTAATGGTTTAGGAGGATTTGTAAAGAAAAAAATGTTGGTTTGGTATAACCCTAAAACAAAAAATGCATTTTTAGCAAATAATATATTACCGCTAAAGTCATATACCGATACCTTGATATTCGAATTTAAGAAAAATAGATTCCTCTTATATTGTTTGACTGTATTTCTGTTAATGATAATATTGATCTATTTTCATAAAAAAAATAAAATCAAAAGGGCTAAAGTTTCTCTCAATGACCAATATGGTAATTATGAAGCATTTCTTAAAAAGAGTAGATGATCATTTGAAAATGTTTTAACAAAAATATGTAGATAAATTAATGCGGTTTAAAATTGGTGAAATAGAATTCATTTCACGCATTGTAACCAATGGCAATAATTACAAAACAGTGTAATAAGAAGTAGAAAACAATTCTTTTAACGGAATTGTAATTTCAATAAAAACTGATGCGGGTTTAATTTATTTTCATCAAGAAAAATATTTCAA
The DNA here is from genome assembly GCA_041191405.1 of Bacteroidota bacterium. Taxonomy (GTDB): domain Bacteria; phylum Bacteroidota; class Bacteroidia; order Cytophagales; family UBA9547; genus JBEEOW01. Next base: position 9,888 of record JBEEOW010000024.1, on the reverse strand, counting down.
AAAAGGTTAATAAAAATATGAAATAATTGTTTAACCTTTCACTAAATTTGTTTGTATAAATCACTATGAATCCTATACTTACCAATAAATTAGTTTCTTATTTTCAAACCCAGCCTGTAGAGCAAGCTTGGGTATTTGGTTCATTTGCCCGAAATGAAGAAACCGAAAATAGTGATATAGATATTTTAATTAGTTTTTCAAAAAACTCAAAAATTACACTTTTTAGGTACATTCACATGGTAAATGACTTGAAAGCCATTACAGGAAAAAATATTGATTTGGTTGAAAATGGCAAATTAAAAGATTTCGCAAAAACTTCTGCAGAAAGTGAAAAAATCTTAATTTATGAGAGAAATATATTAACTAGCATTTTTTAAATATATTTTTCAAAATACCCATGCACCATCATCACAGTTCACATACCTCCAACAAACAATTCGGTAAAATATTCGCTTGGGGAGTTGGTTTAAACACTGCTTATGTATTGTTAGAATATACCTTGGGAATTATTTTAAATTCGGTTGCTTTACAGTCAGATGCAGTACACAATTTAACCGATGTGTTAAGTTTGTTACTCTCTTGGTTGGCATTTCATTATGCAGCTTCTAAACCGACAGATGAATATACTTTTGGTTTGGGTAAAAGTACTATTTTGTCCACTTTCTTGAATGGCTTATTTATGTTTGCTGCCTGTATTTTTATAGGTTACGAGGCTTACGAACGATTATTACATCCACTTCAAATGCAAGGTTTGTATGTAAGTGCAATTGCTTTTGTTGGCATTTTTGTAAATGCCCTTACCGCCTATTTGTTTTTCCTTGAAAAACAAGATATGAATATGAAAGGTAATTTTTTACACATGGCATCAGATGCATTGGTTTCATTAGGTGTTGTGTTGGCAGGTATTATTATTGCATTAACAGGCTGGCAATTTATTGACGTATTGTGCAGTGTTATTATTTTAGGCATCATAGCTTGGAGTGCAAAAGATATATTGATTGAAAGTACAAAAGGATTGTTAAATGCAGTGCCAGAAGGAGTTAATTTAAAAGAAATCAGAGAAGTAATTTGCCAAGTCGACGGTGTAGTTGATGTACATGATTTACATGTTTGGAGTTTATCAACAGAAGAAAATGCTTGTTTTACGCATGTCGTTATCTTAAAAAAATCATCAGTAAATAATGTAATTGACCTATTACAAGATGAATTAGAACATCATTTTAACTTCAAACAAATTACTATTCAAGCTGAGTTTGAAGAGTAATTTGTTATTTTTGCAATTATATATACATATTATATTTCAAACAGATGAAAATTAAGTATTTAATACCTTTTATTCTTTTTTTCTTTATTAGAATAAACATGTTTTCTCAAACTTTAGAAGAATATGTTTCTCAAGGAAATGAACTTTTTGATGATAAAAAATATGTAAATGCAATTTTGAAATATACCAAAGCTTTGGAAATTGAACCTCGATATGCAGAAGTTTTATTTAATAGAGGAGATGCATATTATATGTTAGATAAATATGAAAACGCAATCAAAGATTTCAATAAAGCTATTCAGTTTGGCTATAAAAATGCGAATATTTATTTTAGAAGAGGGTTTTCAAAGTCAAGTTTAGGGAATTATAAAGAAGCAATTTTAGATTATAATAATTCTTTAAATTTTGAAGAAAGAGAGGATACATACATAAGTAGAGGTTATGTGTATGAACTTTTAGAACAACATGATAAAGCATTTGAAGATTATAAATCTGCTTTAAGAATTAATCCTAACAGTGCAGTAGCATTGCATAATATTGCCAATAGTTACTCAAGAATAGGTATGTACAATGAAGCAATTGAAACCTTTACCAAATCTATTAAAATAGATGCAGATTATTTGTCATATTATAATAGAGGAACAGCTTATGACATGAATGGGCAATTTGAAAAAGCAATTAAAGATTTTAATTTTTCAATTAAGTTAAATCTTTTACATTCAGATTCATATTTAAATAGGGGAGATTCAAAGGAAGATTTATTTCAACTTGATGATGCTCTTGCAGATTTTAATTTGGCAATAAAATATGATAGTAATAATGCAACTGCTTATTCAAGAAAAGGGATGATATTGTATGGGAAAGAAAATTATCCTGAGGCAATTCAATATTTAACAAAAAGTGTTTTGCTAGATACTGCTTTAATTGATAATTATTTATACTTGGGTTATATTTATGAAAATCAAAAAAATATATCTGAGGCAAATAATTATTTTAATATACTTATTTCAAAACTTGATACCTTAACATTCGATGATAAGTATATGAAAGGTGATTATTTATTTAAAATGAAAAGATATGATCAAGCAATTTTACAATTTTCAAAATGTATTAAGCTAGATTCACTTAATGCTAATGCATATAATTTTAGAGCTTGGGTAAAGATTTTTAATAATCAATACGAGTCTGCATTGAATGATTGTAATATTGCAATAAGTTTGGATTCTTTGAATGGAGGTATCTTTGATTCAAGAGCTTTAGCTCGACATAAATTAAATGATTTTAATGGTGCCTTGTTAGATTATGACATTGCAATTAAACTTTCAAATGGCGTAGAAGGTGAATTTTTCTTACGAAGAGGTGATACTAAATATGAACTAAAAGATTTTGAAGGTGCATGTAAAGATTGGTCAATTTCCAATAAAATGCATTGTAAGGAATCAAATGAAAAAATAATAAAATATTGTAAAAATTGATTAATAAAACTTTTCTTCCTGATTATTTAAATTCTCAAAATTTACTTCATCTTCAATAATGTTTTTTTGAGAATTTTCGATAGGTTTAATGTTTTTTTCGCCTGATTGTAACTGTTCTAATGTGTTTTTTGCAGCATCTTGTTCGGCTTTCTTTTTTGAAGCCCCTTCGCCAGTTGCAAATATTTCATTATTGATTAATACTTGAACAGTAAAAAGTTTAAATCCTCCACGAAGTACTTTTTCTTCAATCACTTCAAATTTAAGTTGAGCCGCTTGTTTTTGAACTTGCTCAATTAACTGACTTTTGTAATTAGTATCATTTGAAACTCTTTGGTCAACACTAATATTGGGCGAAATGAGTTTGTTTAAGATAAACTTGCTCGTGGCTTTATAACCTTTATCGATGTAAATTGCTCCAACAAGTGCTTCAAGTGCATTTCCATTTGCTGAACGAAATGCTTGAGGATTTCTTCTTTGATTGGTATCAAGATAAATCAACCTATCTAACCCAATATTGCAAGCCAATTCATTCAATGATTCTCTATTAACAATACGTGAACGTATATCAGTTAGGAAGCCTTCGTCTTTAAACGGATATTTTTTGAATAAGAAGTCAGCAACTACTAAACCAAGAACGGCATCACCTAAAAATTCGAGACGTTCATTACTATCAAAATCTTTTCCTCCGTTAATTTTGTTGTATGAATTATGCTTAAGAGCTAAAAAATATAAATCAGGTTTCGAGGGAGTGTAACCTAAAATGAAAGAAAGTTGCTTTAAAACATCTTGGTTTTGTCCAGCCTTAGACGTTAATACTCGCTTAAGATACTGTAACAAAACCAAGTTATTTTAAATGATTATATTTTACGGAAAATCACTGAGGAATTGTGTCCTCCAAATCCGAAGGTGTTACTCATCACAACATTAACTTTTCTAGCTTGCGCTTTATTGAAAGTTAAATTAAGTTTTGGGTTAAACGCTTCGTCATCTGTAAAGTGATTAATTGTAGGTGGAATTAATTGATGTTGAATAGCCATAACCGAAGCGATTGCCTCAATTGCGCCAGCAGCACCAAGTAAGTGTCCAGTCATTGATTTAGTTGAACTTATATTTAATTTATAAGCATGCTCACCAAATAAACGCTGTACAGCAGTGATTTCACCAATATCTCCTAATGGAGTAGAAGTACCATGAACATTGATATAATCAATGTCTTCAAGTTTAATTTCAGCATCTTCAATTGCATTTTTCATCACATTTAAAGCTCCTAACCCTTCAGGGTGTGGTGCAGTCATGTGATATGCATCAGCTGACATACCTCCTCCAATAATTTCACAATAAATTTTAGCTCCACGAGCTTTAGCATGCTCATATTCTTCGAATATAAGCGAAGCACCTCCTTCGCCCATTACAAAACCGTCTCTTTCTTTGTCAAAAGGACGAGATGCAGTTTGAGGAGAATCATTTCTCTCTGATAAAGCTTTTAATGCATTGAATCCACCAATACCTGATTCGGTAATAGCAGCTTCTGCACCTCCTGACACAATAACATCAGCTTTTCCTAAACGAATATAATTGAATGCATCAATCATAGCGTTGGTAGAAGAAGCACATGCAGAAACAGTTACATAGTTTGGACCTCTAAAACCATATTTTATTGATATGTGACCAGCACAAATATCAACAATCATTTTAGGAATAAAGAAGGGATTAAACTTTGGAGTACCGTCTCCTGTGGCAAAATTTGAAACTTCGTCTTGGAACATTTTTATTCCACCAATACCCGAACCGAAAATAACTCCAACTCTATCAGGATTTACCCCAGCTTCAACTATACCAGAATCTTTGATAGCTTCATCAGCTGCTACAATAGCAAACTGAGTGAATGGGTCTATTTTGCGAGCTTCTTTTTTGGTGAAATATGCATCAGCATCGAAATTCTTAACTTCACAAGCAAAGCGAGTTTTGAATTTCTCTGGATTAAAACGGGTGATCTCGGCGGCGCCACTTACCCCATTAGATAATCCGTTCCAGAATTCTGCAACATTATTACCTAGTGGAGTAATTGCACCTAAGCCTGTGACTACAACTCTTTTTAATTGCATAAAAGCAGTAAAATGTAACTTTTAGCTCGAAAGCTTATTTTACGTTAGCCTCAAGATATGAGATTGCCTGACCAACTGTACCAATGTTTTCTGCTTGATCGTCTGGAATAGAAAGGTTAAATTCTTTTTCAAATTCCATAATAAGCTCAACTGTATCTAGTGAGTCTGCGCCTAAGTCGTTAGTGAAACTAGCCTCAGGAGTTACTTCAGATTCCTCAACACCAAGTTTTTCAATGATGATGTTTTTTACTTTTTGTGCAATATCAGACATTTTCCTATGATTTTTAGGTTAAAACACTTTGCAAAGTAATGCATAATTCATGATATTGTCAATAAAATAATACCAATCTAATACATAATATGATTTTATTTACATATTATTTTGTTTAACTGTCTGTTTTTCAAACATTATTGTTTTTAAAATATTACTAAATTTTCACGAAATTGTTTGCAAAAATTCAATAATATCTACTCCATCTGCGTAATCTAACGGACTTGGCAGCTGTGAAAATCCGAAATTTACTGTCGATATTGGGTCATTTTCTGAACCAACAATGCACTGTATTTGTTCAGATATGCCTGCTAATTTAAGGCTCAATTCCTGAATTGTATCATAATATTCATAATTGACTACCGAAACTGGGGTAGCTAAGGCTAAATCTTCTTTTATTAACAAAAATCCGTTGTCAAAATGTTTTACTTGGTTTAGTAAATATATTGATTTTTGGTAGTCGTAATTGTTTTTGTATTTATGATGATCAAAAACATATCCAAATGGTTCTATTGCATCAAATAACGGAATAAAGTCATATTCTCTCGGTACATATAGCTTAGAAACATTTCTACAACCTAATCCGAAATAATCAAAAATGTCCCTGGCAAGGGCTAAAAAATCTTTTTCAGTTTCTTTTCCAGTTAGTATTGCTACTGATGAACGAGATTTTCTGATGATATTAGGATATTTAGCAAAGTAATGTTCAAAGTATCTTGCAGAATTATTACTTCCTGTTGCAATTATAGCATCAATGTCTCTTAATTGATGTACAATTTCAATGGAAGGAGTTTGGGTATTAGCTAATTCATTTAATTTATTAATAACAAAAGTCATCAAGTAAGTATCTTCTTTAGCAAGTTTAATATGCACTTTGTGCCCTACTAAATAGGTTGATAACACATCATGGAAACTAACCATTGGGATATTTCCCGCTGCTACTATGCCAACCGTTTTTACATTAATTTCTTCTTGAATATTATATGGAGTTAACCATGTATTTAAAGCATCAGGGTGGGTAAGTGCCGATATTCCTTTGAATGCTTGTAAAACATTTTCGGGAACAAACCAGTTATTGTAGTGCTTAGGTTCTTGTAGAACGATATTTTCTGATGGGTTATCAATAATGTTATTCACAAATTGATGAAACTGATGAATAACTGCTAATCTGTTTTTGAATGTCATGGGACAAATTTATAAACTATTTGCAAAATTAATCTTATCTATCTTTGCCTAACAATAAATCTTGTATAATTTTGCAAATCATATCAACATAGAATTTTCTAATTTAAATTATATCCGTAATGGCGATTATTATTACTGACGAATGTATAAACTGTGGGGCTTGCGAACCAGAATGTCCTAATACTGCTATTTATGAAGGTGGTGTAGATTGGACTTGGGGAGGTGGAACCAAATTAACTGAAGTTGAAGGAGAAGATGGTACAATTGTTTCAGGAACAGCGAAGCAAGAACCAATTTCTGACGAATTTTATTATATAGTACCTAATAAATGTACTGAGTGTACTGGTTTTCATGAGGAGCCACAATGTGCAGCGGTTTGCCCAGTTGATTGCTGTGTAGATGACCCAGATTACCGTGAAACTTTGGAAGAACTTCAAGCTAAAAAAGAGTGGTTACACGCTGAATAAGCAACATTTTACCAATTTTATAAATAATAATCAAACCCTTTACTTGTAAGTGAAGGGTTTTTTTATTTTATTTCGGGAAAATAAGTGAGTTTTCATTTAGTTGGTCCTTTATATTATTAATCATATATCTATGAAAACAGTTGACAATTACAATTTTAGTGGCAAAAAAGCATTAGTTCGTGTAGATTTTAACGTTCCGTTAAATGCTGAATTCAAAATTGATGACGACACACGTTTAAAAGCAGCTATTCCAACAATTAAAAAGATTTTAACTGATGGTGGTTCTGTTATTTTAATGTCGCATTTAGGTCGCCCTAAAAATGGTCCTGAGGAAAAATCTTCATTAAAACATATTGTTTCTTATTTAACAAAAGCACTTGGTGTTGATGTTAAATTTGCTGATGATTGCATCGGTGAAAGTGCAACGACTTTATCTGCTGGCTTAAAAACTGGTGAAGTATTATTGTTAGAAAACTTACGTTTCTACAAAGAAGAAGAAAAAGGTGACGAAGCTTTTGCTGAAAAATTATCTAAATTAGGTGATCTATGGGTAATGGATGCATTCGGAACTGCGCACAGAGCTCACGCTTCTACAGCTGTAATTGCAAAATTCTTTGCTGATAAAGTTTGTGGTTATGTAATGTTAGCTGAGTTAGAAAATGCTAAAAAAGCATTAGAACAAGGCGAAAAACCTGTTACTGCAGTAATGGGTGGTGCTAAAATTTCTGATAAAATTTTGGTAATTGAAAGATTATTAAACAATGTTAATAATATCATCATTGGTGGTGGTATGTCATATACATTTGCTAAAGCTGAAGGTGGTGAAATTGGTAAATCTATCTGTGAATTAGATAAATTAGATTTAGCTCGTAGCATTGTTGAAAAAGCAAAAGCAAAAGGTGTTAATTTGATTTTCCCAATAGATACTGTTGTTGCTGACAAATTCTCAAATGATGCTAATCGTCAAACTGTTTCTAAAGGTGAAATTCCTGCTGAGTGGGAAGGTTTAGATATTGGTCCAGAAAGTGTTAAATTATTCAGCGAAACAATTTTAAATTCAAAAACTATCCTTTGGAATGGTCCAATGGGTGTATTTGAATTCCCTAACTTTGCTAATGGAACAATTGAAATTGCTAAAGCAGTTAAAGAAGCAACAACTAAAGGTGCATTCTCTTTAATAGGTGGTGGTGATTCAGCATCTGCAATTAACAACTTAGGTTTTGGTAATGATGTTTCTTATGTTTCTACAGGTGGTGGTGCATTACTTGAGTACATGGAAGGTAAAGCTTTACCAGGTGTTGTTGCTTTAGAAGCTTAATATCAATTAAATATAAATTTGAAAAGGCTATCAGTAATGGTAGCCTTTTTCTTTTTTAGGCATATAAAGTTTTATATTCCTTGATATTTAGTAGATTTACTCACTAATATTTATTCCAAGTTTAATAGTTGAGAATATGAAGAAGGTATTAAAGTTGATAAGCATACTTTTGATATGTATTTTTCAAAATTTGATTTCATTTGCTCAAACACCAAATTTTGAGTTTAATAATGAAATTAAAGATATTCATTACGCTACACATATTCCTTCGCAAGATTCTAACTTAACTTTTCTGTTTAAAAGTAAAAAAGAACTTGAAATTTCGTGGTTAACCAAAGGCGAAAGACAATCGGTAGTAGTTTCAAATATTGAAAAATTAAATAAGCTAATTACTTTAGGGGGAACTAGTAACGACAAAACAATTTCGACCTACTTTTATAATGAAAAACATAAAACTGTATCAAATTGTATTGTTAATAAAGAAAATGGAAACATTTCTCAGTCAACTCTTTTTAGCTATCAAGGTAAACAGCAAATCCTAACCGCTTTTGAACATGAAGGTTATTTTTATATTTTGAGTGTTTTGGAGGAAAATAATTCATTGACAATTCATAAATATCTAGATAATAACTTGGTGTTTGAAAAGTTACAAATCATTCCCTTTAAAGAATTTTATACATCATTATTGCTAGCCGCTCAAGACCAAAACAAAGAAAATTTAATTAGTGATGTTTATATTACTACTTATACTAAAGATGAATTAATTCCACTTTCGCAAGCTGAAACTTTTCAAAAATTATATATATCGAAATCAAAAATAATTTTTACCATTGAAGATAAAAGTGCTATTCATTTACTTACCCTTGATTACAATGCCGAAAAAGTTGTTTATAAAAAACTAAATTTCAAGCTTGATAATGAAAAAGATACAGATAAATATTTAGGTAATTCATATATTTATAAACAAAATTTGTACAGATTAACTGTAAATAAAAATCAGTTAAATTTATGTGTTGTTGCTATAGATAGTTTTAAGTTAGTCAACAATTATAATGTATATCGAGACAAAGAATTTGATTTAGCCAACACACCTATTTTTGAAGAAATTAATTGTAAATTAGAACCTGATTTACTTTCGACTAAAGATTTTTTTGATGAAATAACTCGAGGTCAACCAGCAATTGTGGTAAATACTTTAAGTAAAACCAATACACTAGAAGTACAAATTGGTAGTTTAAGATATGAAACTGTTCAAATGATGCCTATGGGTATGGGTGGAGGTATGGCAGGAGGTTCGTTGTTTTTGCCCAATGTGCCATTAACCATGTATCCAGGTATGGGAATCTGGCCACCAATGTATTATCCTAATAATAATGTTTCCGTTAGGCAAATTGTAACTTTTACTAAATCTGTATTAACCGCTGATGCAAAAGAACATTTAAAAGATGTGCCTTCTAAAAATATATTTGAAAATATAAAAGATTTTGAAACTTTGTATTTCAAAAATAAACACTTCCCAGATGTAACTTTAACCTATATGTATAAAGGAAAATTACATTATGGATTTTGTGTTAAAAAATCAAAATCATTTAACGTGTTTGAATTTGAAAATTAAATTGACAAAAGTCATTTTTAATGCAACTTTTATGATAGTTTTGGGGTATTGCTGATATGTATTTTAGATTTTAAATAACTCTACTTTGTCACATTAAAAATCTCAAAAAAATTACCTTGATATTTGCATAATAATCTGATAATTAGTATATTTAAGTATTAAAAATAGAAAGAGCCCTCTGGACAAGA